>NZ_OZ271837.1:1180000-1531500 GCF_965601775.1 Flagellimonas sp. | reverse complement strand
CACAACCTTGAAATTGGTATCTGTCTGATTACAAATGGATTTTAAAGTCCTCTCAAATAATGGACTGAATTTATCCCAATCTAAAGTTGCAATTTTACTCTTAACGGGGACAACGAAGGTCAACATGGAACAATCTGTTTGATGAATCGAATAAAAAACAATTATTGGTCACTTTGGAGTTTTATCGATTAAAAACTATAAATATAGGATTATAGATTTCTTTGAACGAAAACAACTTTGTAGAAATACCACTTTTCAACTGTTTCTTTTTGCAGATGCTTTATAGCGGAACACTCCTTTCTTCAAAAGACAATGAATTGGGTGAGGCAACTTAAAAAAACAAAAAGACTAAACCTGTCACACATTTCTTCAAAATTCCCATGATCTATTTTACAGGTATCTCCCCTAGTCTTTTGTGGTAGTTTTCTAAGATGTTTGGTCAATTCCCTCTTTATCGAATACTTAGACTTCGATTTTCCATCGGACAATCGATATTCACAAATAGCTAAAATGGCAAGGATTCTCTTGTTATAAACACTCTCTAAATATGGGAGCAGGGTATACTCTTGCGCTACCTTCTGTCGTAGTCTTTACCATCGACCAATATTCGTTGACGTTTATAATTAAACTTCTTGTTGAAAACGCTTTTGGTTTCATCAAGCAGAGGAGTTTTTATATTATTAATGTCAATCATAGCGTGGAACAAGTCATCAGTGACATAGGGTTTATCTTTGTTTTCCACTATAGTGGTCACCTTACTTTTGTTCATTTCCAAATAACCCGCCGACAACCATGTGATAAAAGGTATTTCAACTATAACCCTAGGCATTTCCTTCGAATATTCATGTCCTATTCCGTCCTTTTCATCAAAAACATTTTCTCCATGATCTGATACATAAATTGCGGAGGCAACTCTATTCTTATTTGATGAAGTATATTCGTCTAGAATCCCCAGAACACTGTCAACTACAAAATCATTATATAGCACTGAATTATCATACTCTGCAATTAATCTGTCTTTTCTAGAGTCTTTACCTTTGAAACGCTCAAAGCTAGGTGGGTACCTTTTGTTATAGGTGTTATGACTGCCCATTAAATGCAATACAATTAACTTATTGTTATCGTTCTTACTCAAAGCCGAATTAAAAGGTTCAAGTAATTTTCCATCATGAGCTTTGCTAAAAAGAGCTTCAGGTGAAGAATTAATAACGTTATTGACGAAAATGGGATTATCTGTTTTCATTGCTATCGAACTGATAATATTGTCCAAAGCGCCGAATTGGGCTTGATTTGAAATCCAAAATGTTTCAAACCCGGCAGAATGAAAAACATCAATTATATCTACGCTTTCATCTAAACCTAATCTATTTTCAAGATTTGAATCTGATAAAATAGAGGGTATACTTTCCATAGTATAATTGTAACCAGCAACAACATCAGTATATTTTATAATGTCCTTCCTGCTACCAAGTCTTGGGTTCGTCTTTCTATTCCATCCATATAAAGACATATGGTTTCTACTACAAGATTCTCCTAGAATCAAGACAAATACCTGTTGTTGGTTTTTATTCTGATTTAATTTGGCATCAACTGTTAGCAATACATTTCTCTCGATTGCTTTTTTGAAATCACTTAAATCAACTACAAAAGCATAAGAAATTCTAACCGCTTGAGGAAGAAATCGATACTTTGGCAATGTATTTCTCAGGCCAAAGACCATCAGGGCGAAAATAACAACGATTGCTGCAATGTGAACTAAATTATTTTTTACCCTTAGTTTTTTGGGGGAAGTTCGAAAGGCAAAAATGAATAGAACGGTATACAGAACAAGTAACAATAGAGCCCAAGAAGATTTCAAACTGAGAAAAGATACCGCTTCTTCGTAATTTGAATTACCTATTACTAACAAACTTTTAATCGTCAGTGGCCCTTTCATTATAATCCAATGACCAATCTCGATAAAACCGAGAACAAAATAAACGCAAACCCCAATTTGGTAAATAATCTTCTTTTGAAAAATGCAATATGGAATTGTGACCAACAGCATCCACATTAGATTTACCAACACAGCGAAACTGTCTGATAATTCGTGATCAATAAAGAATCCCACTAATATTGGGCTTAACACTAACAGAACTAAGAATGGCGGATAGAGAAGACTTACAGTCTTGTAGACATCTTCTACCTTAAACGATCTAAACAATTTAAAGATATATTAAGATTAAATTTACAATATAATAATATTCGATAATTCAATGCCAAGTTGTCCTAATCTCTGGTATTCAAACGATTTCGTATGCATTTCATCGATTATTTCATTACTATTTTTTGTTCATGAGGTGCTTGAAAGAAACCTAATGGCCTTGAAGTTTTTGTCCAGAAAACATGCTTTTACCCTGCCGAAGTCATCCTTTAATTAGACCGCATGGTTTCCGATAATCATTTAAACGATTTTAGTTTCCTTATATGGATGAAAAACATATCTCCCAGAAATAAATAACTAGATTTGGCCGATGATAATCCCAATGGTCGATTAACTTTGACATCTATGAAAACAGTAATGATTTTGGGCGGAGTAAAAGGAGTTGGCAAGCAAATCCTCTATTCCTGCTTAGACAAGGGTTACAATGTTTCCTTTTGCGGTCGAAACGCAAAGCTGGGTCACGAAATCATTGAATCTTCAAACGCGGAAAATCAGCTTTATTTTCACCAATTGGACTTAAATAAGATTGATGAGCTTAAAAATTATCATGACGAAACCTTAAAGAAGTTTGGAAAAATTGATGCCTTGATCCTGTACGCTGGAATAACACCAGTTGCTTCAATTTTGGATACTGAAGAACAACTTTATGATAGTGTCTTTAACGTCAATCTGAAGGCTCCTTATTTCCTTTTAAAACATGTGCTAAAAACTATGGTAGATGCCGGGTCGGGATCCATAGTGTTTTTTGGATCAGCACATATGGATTATGGTCAGGCGGACAGGACTGCCTATGCACTAACAAAAAGTACGCTTTACACCCTGTCAACACATATTGCCCATCACTATGCAAAACATGGTGTTCGGTCCAATTATCTGGTTATGGGTTGGACCAATACAGAAGGTGAGGTTGAATTGAGAGCTAGTGAAGGAGTTGGTGAAGAAGACCTTAAAAACAAAGCCAAAGGCATTATCCCTATGGGGCGAATGTTAAATCCATCCGATCCTGTACCCGCCGTGCTGTATTTTATTTCGGATGAATCTTCAATGACCACTGGTTCTCTTATTAGAATCACAGGTGGAGAATATATTTGATTGCCTATGCAAGCCCAACTCGTTTTTTACGCGGACAATGAACTATTGGAAGGACCCATTTTTGATTATGACAATGGCTTACTTTACTTTGTTTCAATTTTTGATGGTTTGGTGTATTGCTATGATCCCGCTACGAGAGTAATTCTGAATGTGAAACTGGATTCTCCCGTCAGTAATATCTATCTTAAAGATAGAAAGAAGGTAGTGGTAGCTTCCAAGGATGGTTTTTATTTAGTAGACTTCAACACACTTGAAGTAACCTTTTCTTTCCAAATTGAAATCGAGGAGGATATGCGTTTTAACGACGGTATCGAAGATGCCAATGGCCGATTGCTTATTGGTACCATGGGCTATCCTGAAGTATTGCCAAATCGGGGAAAGGTCTTTTCATTTTATAAGGGAAAGTACAAAACTATTATTGAGAATACCACCATTTCCAATGGTCTAGCTTTTTCTAAGGATAATACATTGCTATATTTCATTGATACACCCTCAAAAAAAGTAGCGCGGTACTCCTATGATTTGGTCAATGGCGATATAAAGTTTGAAGAGTATGTCATTGAATTTAAAGAAAAAGGAAGTCCAGACGGCATGTGTATGGACAGCCATGGAAATCTTTGGATCGCTGAATGGGGAGGGGCATGTGTATCTCGATGGAATCCTTCTTCTGGTAAAAAACTACAAGTATTGGAATTGCCTTGCCCAAATGTAACCTCCTGTACTTTTGATAATAAAGGAGGAATGTACGTAACTACAGCAAAATCTGACAATCCAAACAATAATTTATGTGGAGGATTGTTTTACTTTGACAATAAAAACTTCCAGTAAATGACCACACCATTAGTTAGTGTAATTGTTCCTATTTTTAGAATAGAAGACTACCTTCCTAAGTGTATAGACAGTCTTCTAAATCAATCCTTTTTAAACTTTGAACTGATTTTGGTAGATGATGGAAGTCCAGACAATTGCCCTTCTATATGCGACAGGTACGCTGAAAAAGATAGCAGAGTCAAAGTTATTCATAAAGAAAATGGAGGACTATTAAGTGCAAGAAAAGCTGGACTTGAAAAGGCCAAGGGAAAGTATATTTCCTATGTAGATGGAGACGACTGGGTGGACAGGTACTATTTGGATGTTTTACTCAAACTAGCGGAAGCGAACTCTTCAGATTTTGTGGTCACCGGGCATTTCAGAGAATTTGATGGTAAAATAGAAACCATAAAACCCCAGTACACCGGCATCTTTGACGAAAGTGAAATACATTCATCAATACTTCCAAAAGTCATTTATAACGGTCGCTTTTGTCAACACGAGGTATCCACGTATGTCTGGAATAAACTTTTTAAAAGGGACATACTTATGAAAGTACTTTTTGACGTCCCCAACCAGATAATCATGGGTGAGGATGCTGCGATAACCTATGCGTATTTAGCAATGTCAAAAAAACTCACTATAAGTAAAATCCCTCTTTACTATTACAGACAACGACATGATTCCATAGTGAAATCCATTGAAAATCCAACTATGGAATACTATAGGTTAGGACTCCTAGTGAACTTTCTTAAGGTAAGACTTAGTCCAATCCTGGAAGAGAAAAACCTGGATAGACAACTTTTGTATTATCTATACTCGCAAATTTTAGTGCGATCTGGCGGAATGATTTATGATGACACAGAAAATGTTTTTTTTAACCCATTCTTGAATGTAGGCAAAAATGCCAAGGTGGTCGTATACAGCTCCGGTTCATTCGGTCAACATATTCTGTCCACAAACGCCAAAACCAACTTTTTTCAGATAGTGAGATGGATAGATGTGGACCACCATGAATTAAATGTGGGAGGAAATTTTGTTAAGCCACTCAGCTCAATCGATAATGAAGAGTTTGACTTTCTAATTATTGCAACAATCAATCCTTCCACCTATGACTCCATCAAAGCTGAACTGGCCCTAATGGGGATTGATAAGAAGAAAATTGTAGAAGTCAACACGGATGAGGAGCAAATCAAGAGACTCTTGATACATTTGGGATTTGACGACAACTTTAGTTACCAATTGAATTAAATAGAAAAACAATCGAATCGGATTTTACAAAATCCTTTAATCCTATAAAAAATGACCAAAAAACTTATAATACTAGGCGGAAATCCTGAAACAGGAGTTTTGGTGGATATTGCCAACTCAATGGGAATTCATACCATTGTTATTGATCCCAACCCAAACGCTCCAGCTAAAAAAAATGCTGTGGAAACCTATGATATTGACGGTTTCGATATTGACAAAATTGTAGGGGTAGCCAAAGAAAAAAATGTGGATGGAGTTTTGGTCGGAGTTGCAGATATCCTGGTCAAACCATATAGGGAAATTTGTGAAAAATTGGGAGTGCACTGTTATGCCAATGAAAAAACCATTGAGGCCTTTTGTAGTAAGGATGGTTATAAACGTTATTGCGACGAATATGGCGTTCAAGATATCCCAGGAATTTACTTAACCCGAGATTCGGAGGTGAAAAAACCAAAAAATGTGGACTTCCCGTTGATGGTAAAACCAGTGGACAGCGGAGGTGGAGTTGGTATGAAAATCTGTCGTGATGAGGAAGATTACAAGGCCACAGTCGAGAACGTATTGAAGTTTTCAAAAAAAGGAGTGGTTTTGGTCGAGAAGTACATGGATTCACATTGTGATGATATGGCTGTCTATTATACCTTTAAAGATGGGGTTCCCTATCTTTCAGCTACCTATGATAGATACCTAACCAGACTACAAGGGGATTCAAGTCCAATTGCCATTGGCACGGTATATCCATCAACCTATACCGAATTATTTGTACAAGAGGTACACCCCAAACTATGCGAAATGTTCAAGGGTTTAGGCATTCAAACCGGCGTACTGAATATTCAATTTTTTGTGGAAAACAACATATTTTATAGTTATGACCCTGGATTCCGTTTGCAGGGCGAAGCCCCGCATATTCACCTAGAGCACATTAACGGTTTTGATCACCGAAAAATGCTTATAAACTATGCTTTGACCGGAGTTTTTGGGGATACAGACTTTTCTGAGAGAAACGACTACATGTTAAAAGGTGGTGCGGCTTGTTCCGTTTGGGTGCTTTTAAAAGGTGGGAAAATTGAAGCCATAGAAGGATTGGATGCCATAAAATCCCATAAAAATGTAAATTTTGTTGTAGAACGATTTAAAGTTGGAGACACTGTGAAGGACGAATGGATTGGAACGGAAAGACAGGTGTTATTCAGAATTTATACGGCAGCAGACTCCATATTTGGAATCAATCAAACCATCGAAGACATAAGAAACACTCTTAAGGTAACCGATTCCAACGGTGAGGATATGGTAATTGAATGGCTGAAGCCCTGGAATACGGAAGATTACATTTTCAGTTAACATTCTAATTTTATAGGGGCCAACATTCCCATGTTTTTCTCTCTGGAATCAACTACTCAAAAAAATAGCATTTAAAAAACTAATAGCATGCAAAACATCTTGGATAAATTTAGCTTGGAAGGGAAAAAATCAGTCGTTGTCGGCGGTGCCGGAGATTTAGGGCAAGCCATGGTCAAAGCTCTGGCAGAAGCAGGCTCAAAGGTAGTCGTAATTGATTTGGACCAAAGAGTTTTTTCATTCTGTGAGCAACTTCAAAATGAGGGATATTCAGTATTTGCCGTACAAGCTGATGTGAGCAACAAAGACGCCATTGAAAACTCATTTAAAGAATCTTTAGAATTACTGGAAGGTAAAATAGATGTTTTGGTAAACACCGCTGGGATTCAACGAAGGTATCCTAGTGAAGAGTTTCCTGATGACGAATGGCAAAAAGTTATTGCCATAAATCTCGACGCTACTTTTTATTACTGTAAGATGGCCGCAAATATCATGATACCCAATGGAGGCGGTAAAATAATCAATGTAGCCTCACTCATGAGTTTTTTGGGAGGTATTACCATACCTGCCTATGCAGCTTCTAAAGGAGGGGTAGGACAATTGACTAAAGCGCTATCCAATGATTGGGCTTCTAAAGGAATTTGTGTGAACGCCATAGCACCGGGTTATATGGATACCCAATTAAATACCGCTTTAATCAATGACAAAAAAAGAACCGACGAAGTAATGCTAAGGGTTCCAATGAAACGATGGGGGATTGGTGATGATTTAATGGGTATTACGGTATTTCTTGCCTCCGCCGCCAGTGATTATGTATCGGGAACAATAATTCCCGTGGATGGAGGGTACCTGGGGAGGTAATCCGTGGCTTAATGGAACTTTTGGGATAAAGAAAGAAGTTGAATGAGGAAAATTCGGTTGAATGTAACGCAACTATTTAACCAAATCCTTGTTTTTTCCGGAAACCGCGATGACCGCAATATTATAAAAATAGACAGACCAACTAACAATTCCTGCCATCTTGAAACCATCTTCAAATAAAAAAGGACTCCAGTTAAAAATCGGAAATACATCTAGAGTAACTGATAAGCCAAAGAAAAAAAAAGCCAATACCAACAAAATGTAATCAGTGGCTAGAATAACTGAGTAGAATGTTATAATCCAAGCAATTACTATAGAAGCATACCCAATGAATACCACTTTTTCTGGTATTCCCAAGAAGGGAAATACAACCTCATGCAACAAAAAGATATCGTCAAGGCAGAGCAAAATTGTTAATAAGCCTGATACAAAAAGATATTTTTTATGGTCAGGATTCTTTTTCGTTTTTGAACCTATTCTCGCGCTAAACATACACAGTGTAGCTGTAGCCACCCAAAGAAAAATTCCAATTTGAGAAAAGAAACCTGTGTATATAGGGACGTTTGCAATTGCAACAATATCCCGAGTTAGATTGCCAATAGGAATTCCTTTCCATTTTTCTAATAGTAATACAAGGCCAACAAGAAACAGGGTTGTGACCAGTATCATTAGAATTTTCCATCGATTTGATTGCAATTGAGAAGTTATCTTCATTGTGTTTCGTTAACAACTCCAAATTTTATTTTATTGTCTGTATCTATTCTTTGCTGGGTTACATAAATCTTAAGGCCAATATTTTCATTTAATGGTTGCTGAAAGCCCGGATGAATGAGATGCAGATTTTTATAAGCGAAGTATACCTCAGGAATTTCCGAGCAGATACTTCCAATTGAAAAATTCGAATACATCTGAGTGGAAATTGACCTAATGGTCTTCTCCAATGATTGAACAAAACCAATCCAGCCTAAGGTTACAGATTTACTTATTACCGGTACAACCAAAGTCAACATACAAAACTTAAAAATGAAGTTACCATTTTTTAACCTTTTCACAACTTTATTCCCCGCAATTTGGAAATTAAGGTTAAGCAATCATTAAACTACTCGAAAGTTCATCCGGAATATTCTACCGAATTCGTCATCAAATTGATAAAGCAATTTCGTGGAAGTGTGGCTTTCCCTCTTATGAGAATGATGGATTGTCAGCCAGAATATTGGTTTAAAGGATTGAGAGCCGTCTGAGGGGATTGTATGCCAAACAGCTGGATGTATTTTCATCGTCAATTCAATCAAAACCTACCTATGATAATCTACCAGGCTTGGCACCCTTGAAAATCAGAAAGATAAAATCAAAACTTATGTATTAAGCTTAAATAAGAAGGTAGGGTGACTTCTTAAATTCAAGTCACGTTATATTTAGTATTTCCGACAAACCATCTTTTATTGACATTTTTGGAAAAAAGTCCAGCTTTTTATAGATGGTGTCATCGAATGGAAATCCTTGACCTGATTCTTTTCTATCTCTTAAAAATTCAATGTTTACAGGGTTATTCGTCAATTCATAGACGTTAGTGGCAATTTCCAAATAAGTGTTAGGAGTCCTTGTAATGGAATCGTAGACCCCGTACACTCCTTTTTTGACCACCCTTGAAATGGTTTCCGCAAAATCCTTAATGTGAAGATAGTTTGCACTTCCACCATGATTTCCAAATAAGGTGATTTTCTCCCCTTTAGATGCCTTTTCTATTATTTGATAAAGAAACGGATGGTGGGGTATAAAAGAAGGGTCATTGCCATATAACTGAGAGGGCCTTAAGATGGTATAGGGAATTTCGTCCCTTTTCAAACAATATTGTATAATCTCCTCTGAATGCCTTTTTGAAATAGAGTATATGCTATAGAGTGGCGAACCTTCTTCCAAATGGGCAAATATGCTTGAAATGTAAACATAGTGTTTCACATTCATTTTTTTCAAATGAAAACACAACTCCATTGTGTCCAACACATTAAACTTTTGAGTTTCATATATCTCCTCATCAGTTTGCCGTCCAAAAGCCGCAGCTGTGTGGATTACAATGTCAATTTGGTCGGGAAGCTGTTCAGTAAAAGGTCTGTTGGGATCTAAATTAATATCACAGTCCCTACGACCAACAGTAATTATTTCATAATCTTCTGATAACAAAGGTATTAGATACCTTGATACGCTAGAATTACCTCCGGTGATAAGTATTTTCATGTACTCTAAATAATTTCAAAAAAAATGAACCACCTATCTCCTAAGGTGAACTAAATACAAATTTTAACAAAAATAGAACAAATATCAGTTTAGCTCGTAGTTCATTTAAAAAAGGTCGATTTAACCGTTATCCGGTAAGAAATTGAAACAACTCCCCTTCAATTCGCGTATAAAATTTGAATGGTATTACGAACAAATAAGGGAAGTTTGACCAATTAAATGGATGGATTGTTTCCGTGAACTGTTCATAGATTTGATTAGACAATCAAAATTCGGAAAAGGTTGAATTATGAGGTACTCAGCGTATTAACCCTACAACTTCCAAAACAATAGTCTAATTGAGTTCATGCCGGTATCATACCATTCAGCGGCACAAAGGGGTAAATAACCCAAAAACCATTCTAATTTTAAAATTTTTGAAATAATTGTTTTTACTTCGCACTGAGTCTTTTGAAAGTTAGTTGCATTTAAACAAAACCATATAAATTGATGAAAGAAGAGTACTTAGAAAAGGTCCAAACCATTGATGACTTAATAACAGCATTTTATGCTTGCCTAGGTGGTGAGCCAGGTGAGAAAAGAGATTGGGAATTCATGAAATTTTTATTTCACCCTCAAGGGATGAAGATTGGTTATGAGTACGACATCAACCGAAACTTTAGACCTCAGTGGATACACCCAAATGATTATATAGAACGTATTGGATTTTGGTTTAACAACACTCGGGAAACCGCTTTTTACGAAAGAGAATTAGGTAGGGTGGTTGAAACTTATGGAAACATTGGCCATGCTTTTAGTCATTGTGAAGCTTTTCACAGTAAAGAAGATATGGCAAACAATAAACCGTACAAACAAGACGTAAAAAGTATACAATTGGCCTATTATCAAGACAGATGGTGGATTATCAACATGTTTTGGCATGGGGTTACTCCAGAATTTCCAGTTCCTGATAGATACAAGAAATTTCAGCAGTTCCCATAATTTTTTTTAGAATCTTTCTGCTGAATTATTCGGCTCGCAAACTGAAAATAATTTAAGCCTTATACGAATTGGGCTCCACTCGGGGTCCTTTTCACTATTTAATAGCTTATCTAAATACAGAAGCAAGCAAGAAGAAGGTCTTATCAAAAAAAATCGGAGAGGTCTTAGATACTATCCGAATAGAAAAAATTGGATTGCGGTTAACTTTAAAGGGAATGTTCTTTTTCTAATTCTTTAGCAGTTGATACTATCATAAATTGGATGATTCGGTGCCTTTTTAGTATTCATATTGGTAGATTTTAAATTAGTAATCAGGCCATCGAAATATATTTTGGTTCTAATCGTATTAATAAAAAACAACTTTGTCATTTGCACCAACTGAAGTCTAGCTTGACAAATAGAAACTGAATGATACAAGTAATTACGGATAAAGACAATTGGGAAAAACATATCTCAAATTTTGAAGTATCAGACTTTTACCATACCTATGACTATCACAATATCGCAAAAGGTGATGGACAACCCCAACTTTTAATTTATACGGAAGGTACAATCACCATTGGACTTCCCTTGCTTATTCGTAAGATTCCGGATACTGTTTTCTATGATGCCACTTCGGTGTACGGATATTCTGGACCACTGTACAAAAACCTCCCTGCAAATTTCGATAATACCCAATTCTCTCAAACCTTAATTGAACACTTCAAATCCCAAAAAATTATAACAGTGTTTTCGAGATTAAACCCTTTTATTTCTGAACAACATAGGGTTTTTCATGGTATCGGTACTCTTGAACAAAAAGGAGTGGTTGTTAGTATTGACCTTTCTAAGAACATTACGCAACAACGGACAGAATTTAGACGAAGACTTAAGGGACAATTAAACAAGGCACGAAGACACTTGAGTATTAGGGTTGCAGATGATGACGGGTCGTACCAACAATTTGTCGATGTTTATTGGGAAACCATGAAAAGGTTAAACGCCCGTCCAATGTATTTTTTTGACGACCTCTATTTTAAAACTTTAGCAAAAAGCGAAAGCTTTGAAACCAAAACTTTATTGGCCATTCATAATGAGACGGGTAAAACTATTGGGGCCAGTATGTTTATTTACAAGGATTCTGTAGTCCATTACCACTTGTCCGGCTCAAAAGCTGAGTATAAGGATTTGATGCCCACCAAGCTTTTAATTGATGAAATGAGGATAATGGCCACTGAACTTGGATTGGACAATTTAAATCTAGGAGGTGGACTATCCAGCGCTAATGACTCTTTACTGCAGTTCAAAACATCCTATTCCAAGAATTTACTGGACTTTTATGTTTGGAAACTGGTGGTAATTCCGGACATATATACCAATTTGATTGAAAAACAAGGTCTAAAAAACGAACCGGACTACTTTCCATTATATCGTTTGGAAGAAATTTAATGTGATTATCGAGAATTCGTTAAGTTCATCTGACTTTGGAAAAATTTATGGAAAAAGTTCAGATTTTTGTTTGAAGTTTAGGCCTCCCCTGCCCCATTAAAAAACTAACACAATAAATTTGGCAGACACTATTGTCTTCCCTTTTCAGAAAATAAACACCAGAAATTGGATAACCCGTTCACATCCGAGTTTTATACAGCTACCTGGTTAAAGATATTTAAACCTAAGGCAAAAGAACGTAGGTTTAAAGCCTTTGGCAACCTTTCGTTTTATAAAGCAAAGTACTTCCCAATATATACTGTTAGTGGTGCGGATTCTTCAAAGGGAATAACATACAGCCTTGAAGCAGGGAAAGAGCGCTTGGGAAATAAGGCCTTTGTAATCTATGATTTTCCAAATTATTATGTCAGGCCTAGTGATTTTTACAAGGGAAAGCTAAACTGTTGGGTAACTGAACAACATACAGGATTTCTTACGGATCTAACACAATATGAAAACCTTGAAGACTATTTAAAAACCAATTTTAAAAGTAAAACCAGAAATAGAATTGTTCCGCTTAAACGAAGATTGGAGAGCTGTTTTGATATTGAATATAAAACTGTAGAACAAATCAGTAGGGGTGATTTTGAGGTAATTTATTCCAGATTTTATGAGTTGCTAAAAAAAAGGTTCAATCAGAAACAAGATTTTTGCGTTACACTAAATGACAAAGACTGGGAATTTTTTAAGAAAACGTCTTTTGAATTTATCAATAATGGAAGTGCTGTACTGTTTTTGGTCTTGGCAAACAAAAAAATAATTGGGGTTTCATATGGCCACTTCTTAGACGATAATTTTATTTTGGCCCATACCGTTTTTGATACTGATTATTCAAAGTTTAATGTTGGAAAAACACAGTTGGTGAAGTTAACTCAGTGGTGTTTCGAAAAGGGTATCAAAAAGTGTGATTTTTCCAAAGGTTACTTTCACTACAAATCGCAATGGGGAAATACCAAGTATTCGTTTGAATATCATATTTTTTACAATAGGTTTTCCATTTTTTCAAAAGCCATCTCTTGTAGCATATATTCTTTTTATTCAATCAAAAATTTTTTGAGAAAAGTTGGAATTGATGAATCTGTAAATAAAATCAGGTTCCTTTTGAAAAGAGAAAACGCCCCGATGACTTATACTTTTCATTTTAATCCAATTGAAGTCAAGGACGCCAAATCCCTAGGTCCAAACATCAACCCTGTTGCCAATAATCCCTCGTCTATAATGGAAAGGGCAAAAATTGAATTCGCCTTTAAGTACAATGCCATCATGAAAGGTATAAGCGCTTTTGAAAAACCGGATTCAAAAAGCAGCTTCTATATAAGCTACCAACAGCAATTTTATGAAGGGACCATTAACCATCCAAAGTGAAATTATTTAAAGAAGCAATAAAAGTAAATTTTTACAAGACCTTTTTTGAACAGGAAAGTATCCCAGAGCTTTACTCAAAAATCAGGTTACATACAGATGAAGCCCCTTTAAAAATTTCTTTCAACCCGGTTGATAACATCCCCAACAAAAAAAATGTCGTTATTGAATACTTCCCAAATTATCTTATCCCTGAGATAAGCAAAAATTACAGCAAAAAGGCCATTTTTCAGAAAAAAGGGCATGCGGTAAACTTAAAAGAGTTCCGTTCTTTCGAAGATTACTATTCCTCCCACATCAAAAAAAGTAAAAGAAAATTAGTTACAAGAAGTATCAAAAGATTGGAAAGTTGTTTTGATGTTTCCTATAAAATGTATTTCGGACATATTGAAAAAGAAAGGTATGATATTTTAATGGAAGCTCTGTTTACCATGATCCGGAAACGTTTTGAAACAAAACATGCCAAAAACGAAGATCTGGAAAATCAGGTTTATTATAAAAAAATGTTTTATCCGCTAATTCTAGAAAAACGGGCTTCACTCTTTGTAATTTACAACAAGGACAAACCAATTGAAATCTCTTTAAACTATAATAACTCTGGTATTTGTTATAGCGCTATATGCTCATTCAACATGGACTATTCAAAATTTAGTTTGGGCAATGTGGAAATTTACCAACAAATAAAATGGTGCTTTGAAAACAACCATACTCTTTTCGATATGGGCTACGGTGATTTCAATTATAAATTAAGTTGGTCTAATCTAACTTATGATTTTGAATCCCATGTATTATCCCAACAAATGCCAAGTAGTTTTATATCCAACTTGCTGAACTTAAAGTATCGACTTGTCAACTTTATTATAAAAAATAACATCAATACGCAGATTTATAAACTTAAAAAAGATGTCGCCCATTTGTTTTCGAAGCAGACTAAAAATGTTGATTACAGATGGTCTAAGATTGAATCCGAACCAAACCTAAGCCCCGAAGGCATGGAATTGATAACCGACCTTGAAGATAAAAGGTATGATTCCATGAGGAGATATGTTTATGACTTTGCCTATGCACAAAACGCAAGAATAGATTCTATCAAGATACATCAAAAGTCCATGGATGATTATTTGATTGTGTTCAACAATATGATAGCCCTTTTGACCAAAGCAAAAAAACCCTAAGCCCCTTTTGAAGAAAAGATTAATACATATTCCATTTTATGATCGATATACCGAGACAGGGTACGTACCGGAGGTATATGGACAGTTATTCTTTAAAAGGGACAACAGGTTGCTATATCAGAGTCCGGGGAATAAAAGTACTCCTGAAGATTTGGATAGGGCGTATTCAATTTCATTGTTCCCATCCTATCTGGATGCAAAACCTTTGCTTGAAACCCAAAAAATGTTTTTCAAAACAATTGCACAAAGGAAAATTAAGGGTTTTGCTATTGAGATAACGGAACCCACCGATTTTGACACATTTTATCGGGAAAACTATTCCAAATCATTTCGGCAAAATATAAAGCGCTATGTAAATCGTTTGGAAAGTTGTTTCAATGTAAAATATTTGATATTTCATGGAAATATCTCCAAAAGCGATTATGAGCTGCATATGCAATCCCTTAAAAGGATGTTGAAATATCGATTTGAAGAAAAAGGGGAGGACAACAGGGTACTCAAAGAATGGGACAATTATTACAACGCAACATTTGACCTAATTAATCAAAAAAAATGCTCGTTGTTCGTAATTCAGGCGGATGGAGAAACCATTCATGTCTGCATAAATCGTCATCAAAAAAATATCCTGAACATTTCCATTCCATCCTACGATATAGCTTACTCCAAGTTTAGTCTGGGGAACATTTCAATTTTCAAACTATTGCAATGGTCCATTGAGAACAAATATGATTTCATTGACATGGAATATGGTGTAAACGAATACAAAAGAAGATGGAGCAACGTGATTTATAGCTTTGACCACCATATCTTTTACCCTTCAAAGCGGTTCTCGGGTTACCTCTTGGGAAGGTTGAAAATTCTAAAATTGAGAGTTATAAATCTCCTAAAAGGTATGATGGTCGATGAGTGGGTTGAGAAGGTGAAACGAAGAAGGATTGGCGGGCAAATGAAAACCTATTCTTCCAATTACCGACATGAGACAACTGATGTGTTGAATTTTGAATCCCTTAAGGAAATAAGTTTTAAACAGTTGGATAGTACTGTTTTAAAGAGGACAATCCTTGATATTGCCTTTCAACGTAAATTGGTTTTATCCCGATGTAAGATTTTTTCGGATGTCAAAAATCCAAATCTCTATTACTTGGCAGACGACAGTACCAAAATAAAAATTGAATATTAGTATTTTCAGCAAAGATGCTTTTTAACTCATTTGAATATCTTATTTTTTTCCCAATAGTGTTCTTTACTTATTGGTATTTAGGAAGATTTGAGTTAAAGTGGCAAAATCTTTTCCTGCTCGTCGTTAGCTACTTTTTTTACGGTTTTTGGGATTGGAGGTTTTTAGGTTTGATTCTATTAAGTACCTGCGTGGACTATTGGGTGGGAGAAAAAATCTACCGGTCCAGTGACAAAAAGAAAAAAAAGAACTGGCTGCTTTGCAGCGTCATTCTAAATCTATCAATTTTAGGCTTCTTCAAGTATTTCAACTTTTTCTCCCAGTCTCTGGTAGATACACTAACATTCTTTGGAATACATATCGAGACAGGTCTTTTGATCAATGTGATTTTACCTGTTGGAATTTCCTTCTACACCTTCCAAACCATGTCGTATTCCTTCGACATATACTACAATAGGATAAAACCCATAAAAAACATCCTGAGCTTTGGTGTCTATGTTGCTTTTTTCCCTCAGTTGGTCGCTGGGCCCATTGAAAGAGCCTCACATTTGCTACCTCAACTAAACAAAGTCCGCAAATTTAGGTATGACCAAATCGTTTCAGGACTTAAACTTATTCTTTGGGGCATGTTTAAAAAGGTAGCCATCGCTGACGCAGTTGCACCCATGGTAGATGATATTTTCTTGAACTATTCAACATACTCAGGCTCCACCCTTGTATTGGGTCTGGTGCTATTCAGTTTTCAAATCTATGGTGACTTTAGTGGATATTCTGACATTGCCATAGGAAGTGCAAAAATGTTGGGGGTCGAGTTAAAATCCAACTTCATTTTTCCTTATTTCTCAAGAAATCTGGCCGAATTTTGGCGAAGATGGCATATTTCATTGTCGGGTTGGTTTAAAACGTACCTGTATATACCATTGGGAGGTTCCAAAGGAGGGAAATACCTCGCACTTAGAAATATATTCATTGTGTTTTTGATTTCAGGTTTATGGCACGGCGCCAATTTCACCTTTATTATCTGGGGAGCGTTGCATGCCTTGGCCTTTGTCCCCATCTTTTTACTCAATAAAAACCGAAGATATAAGGGAGATATTATTGCTCAAAACAGATACCTGCCCAACTTAAAGGAAACTGTTCAAGTTATTTCAACATTTGTTTTAGTCACTTTTTTCTGGGTGTTCTTTAGGGCAGAGAATCTAACACATGCCTTAGAATATCTTTATCAACTTTTGACCCAATTTCAGTTTGAAACATACCTACACCCAAGGGGTTTTAGAATGATGGACTATTTTGTTCTAATCATCCTATTTTCCATTTATGAATTTGTCATCCGAAAGGATGAAAGAAATCCTTATAACTTTAATTCCAAAGCTGTTCGTTTTGCTCTTTACACGATTACTATACTTGGAATACTGCTTTTTTATGACGATATGATAGACCGATCTTTTATTTATTTCCAATTTTGATGAAAAAGTTCATACTGAAAAGCTTTTTTTATGTGTTGCTGATTTTTTTAGCGCTAGAACTCGTTGTGCGGGTTTTCCACCTGTATTTTCAATATCCTGTTTCAACCATAAACGAACGAAAAGTAGAGCTCTATTATCCAGGTCAAAAAGGCTATTTTGCCACTGGAAATCGAAGGATGAACCTTGTTCAGTATCGTATTAATGATTCCGGTTTTAATTCCTATAGAGAGTACAACCCAAGTCAAGATTCTATTGAAATTGCTATTGTAGGCGACTCTTTTATTGAAGGTTTTCATCAGGATTATTTTAATTCGCTAGGTGCAAAAATTGAAAGAAGACTGAGTCGCCATGGTGCAAAAGTATTTGAATACGGTTGTTCTGGTTACGATTTGGCCGATCAACTTAACTTGATTTCAAAATACCCTGAGGTTTTTAGTCAGGTTGAAATGGTATTCATTTACTTAAAGTTCCATGAAGATTTGGAAAGAAGTGAATTCGAGCCAAATTATTTTAGGGTGAACCTTGACAATTTGCCTACGTTCAAAATTAAACGCAAAATAAAGCTCCTCTCCTATTTGGATGGTATTGGCCTATTTCTCCCGGTTAGAAATTTTGTAAAAAGTGTTAAGAATGAAAAGCCGGTAGAAGTTTCCAAAGAGCCGGAACCCAAGAAGATGGACTCCCTCATCCAAGAACGTCTCGGACGTTTCAAAGTCCTTATGGACCATTATCCGGATATCGATCGGCAAAAAGTGGTGTTTCTCATTGACAAAACCATTACGCCAACTTCCTTTATCCAATTTTGTGATGCTTGGAACTACGCTTACTTGGATTTTGGAGCACCCTTAAATGCCTCAGAGGAACGTACGCATTTGGTTTATGACCAGCATTGGAATGATCATGGAAGGGAGATTATTTCCGAAGCTATAGTGAATTACATTCAAAACAATACAGATTTCTTAGAGGACTAAATCCTATCACCTATTTGGTCAGCACATAATTCCCTATGACCAAAGCATCCAAACCAGTGGAAAAAAAACAGCGTATCGCATCTTTCGGAGATTCTACTACAGGTTCTCCTTGTATGTTAAAGCTGGTGTTCAACACCACCGGAATCCCGGACATCTTGCCCAGTTTATCAATTACTTCGTAGTAACGAGGGTGGAGTTCTTTATTTACGGTTTGTAATCTGGCTGTACCATCGACATGGGTTACTGCGGGAATTACCTTCTTTTTGTCTTCCAAAACATTGCAGACCTTCAGCATAAAAGGTGCTTCGACCTTCAAATCAAAAAAATCTTCTTTCGCTTCCAGAATGGCAGAAGGTGCAAACGGTCTATACGCTTCCCTGAACTTCACCTCAGCATTAATTTTATCCTTCATATCCTGTATGGCCGGGTTTGCCAAAATACTTCGACTACCCAATGCGCGAGGACCAATTTCCATATTTCCTTGGAACCACCCGATTATTTGACCTTCATAAAGCAGTTCAGCAGCCTTTCCGCAGATATCCTCATAATGGGTGTAGCTCAACTTGGATTTCTTAAGGATAAGCTCAATTTGTTCATTGGAATAAGAGGTGCCGGTATACGGATCGTCATGAATGTATACCCTTTTCTTGTTGAAAATTCCATTATAGAGGTAAAAAGCTGCCCCAATGGATGTTCCGTTGTCCCCAGCTGCCGGCATTACATATACATCCTTAAACTTGCTTTCCCTAACAATTCTACCGTTCATTACGCTATTTAGAGACACTCCTCCCGCAATCACCAAATAGTCGGCCTGAGTGCGTTCATGGATAAAGTCGCAAATCTCCAAAACACGGTCTTCAAGAACTTCTTGAAAAGCAGCTGCCACATTCTTGTGATGTTCCAAAAAAGGGGAACCTGGTTTTCGTGGCTCACCAAAGGTATCTATGAACTTTTGGGAGATTCGTCTAAATCCTTGATATTGATATTCAAAAAAACTTAAATCAATTTGGAATACCCCCTTTTCATCAACACGTATTATTTTTTTTACTTCGTCCTTAAAAACACTTGAATCACCCAGTGGGGCCAACCCCATCGTCTTACCTTCGTCATAATTAGGTTTAAAACCGCAAAACTCCGTTACAGACTCATAAAAGGAACCCAAGGAATGGGGAAAGAAGTTTTCACCATATTTTTTTACCTCATTTCCTTTTCCATGTCCCAACCATGTCGTTGCCCACTCTCCTGCTCCATCTATTCCCAGCAAGGCAGCATCTTCATAAGGTGAAACAAAAAAAGAACCGGCGACATGTGATAGATGATGCTCAATAAAAAACACCTTTGGACCATTTTTCTTATCCCAGTGTTTTCTATACCATATCCAGAAAGCTCTTTGTTTCAAATAGACATACCCCGTGTTATGCCATATGAATTGAAGCAAACTTCCAGATTTTAGCATCTTAAAAAAGTTCCGAAATAGATAGACTATCTTTCTATTGATGTTTAGCTTGGGCTTTATGGAAACCGCGATATAGTCAATGGAAGAATACTCCAAATCGGAATCCTTGATACATCGATTTATGCTTAAATTGGGGAACTCATCGGTATGTTTTTTACGATTCAAGCGCTCCTCTTCAATTGCGGTAAGCAGCTTTCCATCTTTTACGATACATGCAGATGAGTCATGGAAAAAATAGTTTAATCCTAAAATAACCATTAAGCTGGTGTTATGTAGTATTTATTATTTAGCTGCGTCCCCGGTATCCAAAGCTATAACCTTAAATTCGGAACGTCTGTTTAATCGATGTTTTGATTCGGAACATACCGTGTTATCGTTGCATTCGTTTACTAACCTTGATTCTCCAAATGCCCCAGAAGTCAGTCTGTTACCATCTATGCGCTTCGCCAACAAATAATCCATCGTTCTTTTTACCCGCCTTTCAGATAACCATTGGTTGTACTTTGTTGTTCCCCTAGAATCCGTATGCGCTGAAACTTCGAGTTCCAGCTCGGGATACCTTCCCAAAATTTCGACTAATTTATCAAGAAGTACCTTGTCTTTGTCAGTCAGATATGAAGAATTCAATGCAAAATATACATTCCCTAGGGCTTTGATTTCATTCTCTATGGATTCTCGCCTTCTTTTATCCGCTTCTTTTCGGGTTCTCTCCGCTTCTGCCAGTCTGGCTGCTTCTTTTTCTCGTTCCAATCTCTCTGCCAACAATCTAGCTTCTTCATCTGCTTTTTCTTTGGCAGCAATGGAATCTTGAACTCTTTTTTGTTCAGCTTCCATTTCCTGCAAGAGTGCCAATTTTTCTTCGCCTTTAGGTGATAGACCTTTCTCTATATCAAATTGATACACCACCCCAATGGCATGTTGAATATGATTTGAGGCATTTTCAGTACTCATGGCCCATTTTCCTGTTGAATTAAAATCAACACCCCATCTATCTGAAAACCAGGTCCTAAATCCAACAACGGCGTTATACGTACCTCTTCCTTGATTATTGGCATCTGTATAACCTGCTCCAATACCTACATATGGGTCAAAAAATCCGGTTTCACCTAGAATTTGATTCAAATCGTAGCTAAGACGAAAATCAATACCGAAATAATCTATGTCTTCAGCAATGACCACGTTGTCAACGATTTTTCCCTCTTGGTATTGATTATAAGAACCAATGGCCTCCAAGCCGATTCCATTTTGAAAATACCTTCCAATACTGATTCTTGATGGAAAAGGAACTGCGTTCCAGCCATCTCGAATATCCAATAAATTTCCAAATTCGTCTCCGGAGTCATCCACAACATTGATTCCCAAAGAAACCATCCAAGAAGATTTTACGATGGAGTCTTTCTTTGTAATTTCTAAATCCTGGGCGAAAAAAACCGCAGGTATTAGTAATAAACATATGGTACCGAACTTAATCGCTTTCATAGGTTTTGATTTGAGGTTACAAGTACAAAATTACGTTGGTAAGCAAAAAATTTGAGGTTTGTACTTTAAAAGACCTTAAAAATCGTTAAGTGGGGAAAATCAGTAAAAAAAGTCCTACTGTACATGTTGGAACTCTATTGATTTATCGGTCAAGGGAATGGTGTATAGATAAAAAGGATAGGTAACAACTGTTATCTGGGGTTCTTTTGAATTCTTTTCGCTATCGGTTTTTATATTGATTGTCAGTTGGTTATCCTGTTTTTTTCCATATGAAAGCAGCATTTTGCTATTTGGTTTTTGTTCCCCGGCACATACAATGAGTGCAGTATGTTTGGAAAAATCAATAGTGGGAACTGGTAAACCCGGTTTTCTTGTCTTATTGATTTTCGAATAAAACTTTGCCAGTGATTTCATATCACGAATCACTTGTGTCTCCCATTCGAAAATGTTGCTGTATTCATCGCTATCAATAAGTACAATTTCAGAGGGAGTTTCGGTCTGTTCATCCACTGCGGACTGCTTTTGGGATTTACATGAAATCTGAATCGAAAATAACACGAAACACATTATGATGGTTAAAGTCCTCATGTCTAGTACGAATTCTTATATCGTGAATTATATGCTTTTTCATATACCTCCTCATACAGGGGAAGGATATTTAAAATATCAAATTTCGAAGCAACTTCCCTGGCATTGGTTTTGAACTTCTCCATCACCTCCTCATCCTCAAGAATATGAATTGCTTTGTCCGCCATTTCTTCCACATCCCCGACATCAGCCAAAAATCCGGATACCCCATGTATGTTTACTTCAGGAATACCCCCGGTATTACTAGAGATTACAGCAACCTTGTTTATCATGGCTTCCAAAGCTGCAAGACCAAAACTTTCTGATTTTGAAGGCAGTAAGAATAAATCCGAAAAACAAAGGATACGGTCAATTTCATTGCTGTTTCCCAGAAAAATCACTTTATCGGCAATTCCAAGTTTAT
Source organism: Flagellimonas sp. (assembly GCF_965601775.1). Classification (GTDB taxonomy): domain Bacteria; phylum Bacteroidota; class Bacteroidia; order Flavobacteriales; family Flavobacteriaceae; genus Flagellimonas. The sequence continues at coordinate 1,509,182 of NZ_OZ271837.1, read as the reverse complement.
CACATTGAAGTTCTGCACCTTCCTTTTCAGGACCTTCTCCAACCATAATTAGCTTTGCAGGGATTTCCTTTTGAACGCGATAAAACACGTCGATAACGTCTGAAATACGCTTTACCTTTCTGAAATTACTAATATGGGTTACAATCCGTTCATCTTCATTGGCCATCAAAGAGCGTTGGCAATCCGTATAGTCTTGACTGTACTTTGAAGAATCAATAAAATTCGGTATTACCTCAACTTCTTTTTTGATATCAAAGATTTTAAGGGTGCTTTGCTTCAAGTTTTCAGATACTGCTGTTACAATATCGGATTTATTGATACTAAACGTGACAGCGGGCTTATAATAGGGATGTTTCCCAACCAAAGTAATATCCGTTCCATGCAAGGTGGTAATCATGGGTACATAAATACCTTCTTCCAATAACATCTTCTTAGCCATATATCCAGCATAAGCATGCGGAATGGCGTAATGCACGTGTAATAGTTCAATGCCATGTAACTTCACGGTATCCACCAACTTGCTGGAAAGTGCCAACTCGTACGGCTGATAGTGGAATAAGGGATACTCAGGCACATGGACTTCATGAAAATGGATATTATTGTTCAACAATCCAAGTCGAACTGGCTGTTTGTAGGTTACAAAGTGTACCTCATGACCTCTTTCGGCCAAGGCAATTCCCAGTTCTGTGGCCACTACACCACTACCACCAAATGTTGGGTAACAAACTATTGCAATCTTCATATGAACAAATCTAACGCTATATTCAACTTTTAATTGATAATGGAATCATAAATTGCTTGCTGTATCCGTGTTCGCAAGCCAGATTTTATCAGCAGATTGTTACTTGCCGAAGGAAAGGTACGGTTGGATAGAAAAACATATATCAGCTCTTCTTCCGGGTCTGCCCAGGTATATGTGCCTGTAAATCCACTATGACCAAAGCTTTTTCTGGAAACGCATCCACAAGTCGGTCCTTTTTCCTTGAGCTGGGGCTTATCAAAACCTACTCCTCTCCTGACTTCTTTGTGACAAAAATAACAGGTATTGAACTTTTGGATGGTTCTTTCATCCAAAAAGCGCTTACCGCCATACCTTCCGCCTTGCAGGTACATTTGCATAATCTTGGCAACATCATTTGCATTGCTAAACAGACCAGCATGCCCTCCTACTCCACCCTGCATTGCCGCTCCCATATCATGTACGTAGCCCTGAATGGTCTGAAACCTGAAATAGGTATCTTCCTCTGAAGGAACTACTTGTTTTCTGTTGAACTTCCGCAAAGGATTGAATGTTGTGTATTGAAGACCCATAGGACGGTAAAAAAGCCTATCCACCAACTCATCGATACGACTTCCATAAAACTCCTCAATATATTTTTTAAAAACATAATACCCGACATCGCTATATCGATAGCGATTAGATTTTAAGTCCTGCCTTCCAATTCTATTATAAATGGAATCTTTATAAGCAGAGGTCAAATAGAGGTTTTCGGCCACTTTATATGGAAATCCATCTGCAGGATGATTTCGATAAAAATCTGAAGATGGCTTTCCCTCTTCCGTTAGCGTATCTACATAAAAAGCTATCCACGCGGGTAAACGACCATAATGGGAAAGTGCCTTAAGCACAGTCACGTCCTTTAATTCCGAATCTTTATATTCAGGAACCAACTCCTTAAAGGTGTCATTTAGTGCAATATTTCCCTCTTCCTCCATTTTCATGATCATGGGCAGCGTGGATAATATCTTGGTCAAGGAAGCCAGATCATAAATATGGTCCTCTTGTAACAGGGTATCAGCTCCATAGGTAGGTTTTCCAAAGTTCTTGTTGTACACCACCTTCCCACGCTTTGCTATCAAAACTTGGGCCCCGGGAAACATCAAAGAATCTAACCCTACATGAACCAAACTATCCACCATTTTTAGTCCTTCAGAGCTTAGACCTACTTTTTCAGGAATGGAGTACCCTAGCCTTTGTATGGGTTCAAGGTCAATACCCGTGCCTACTGGGAAGGTTGAACCGATTGAGACAGGAAGTTTACCACGAACACCAATTCCCCCAAAAATGCCCTGTGCCACCTTCTGTTGTGCAAGTTTGCTATTCTGATAGCCTACTGTCAGTGCGTCTATAGTATTAAAGTTCACTATATCCAATAACGCATAGGGCTTGGCAAAAACGCTGAGAATGGTATTGCTAGTTCGTAATTTGGAAATTTCTTGAAGCCAATACAGCTCAGTATCGCTGAATCTATACGGTTTCCAAGGCGAATCATTATTCTTATGAAAGCCGATGATTACTAGATTGTATTTGGCAAGTGTCTTTTTGTAATCTGATATATTCTTTTCTCTGACCAAGGTAACCTCAGTGTATTTGGAAAGCATATCATAGAAAGCTGACCCATCTGCATCCCCAAACGGCACATAAGCAATCCGTTTGTTTTCCAAATTCTTGATAGGAAGCAAGGAAAAGTTGTTTTTAGCTACGGTAATTGCATTCTCTATGGCTTCTTCGTACACAATATCGTTCTCGACCTGATTTAAATCCTGATTCAAGTTATCTTCAGTAACCGGGGTATAGCTAGCAAGGCCAACTTTATATTTAGCCATCAGTATCTTTTTAACCGATAGTTCCAATCGATTTTCAGAAATTCTACCCTTTTGATAGGCGGTAATAAAAAGGGCAATAGCTCTTTTTGGATTTTCCGGCATTAAAAGCACATCGCTTCCAGCTAAAAAAGCCTCCAATTCCACTTCGCCTTCATCAGCGAACTGGGTAACGGCCTTCATATTTAGAGCATCCGTAAAAACCAAACCCTTGAATCCAAGTTCCTTGATTAATAGGTCTGAGATAATACTTTTTGAAAGTGAAGATGGATGTCCTTCCCTACTTTCCAAGCAAGGCACATTTAAATGAGCCACCATGGTAGAGCTTAAACCATTTTTGATGAGCTGTTTGAAGGGATACAACTCGATAGAATCCAGACGCTCCCGTTCTGCGTCAATTATGGGCAAAGCCTTGTGCGAATCCACATCCGTATCTCCATGTCCAGGAAAATGCTTGCCACAAGCAAGAATTCCCGCCTTTTGCATTCCCCTCATGATGGCAATACCTTTTTCGGCCACATTTATGGGAGATTCACCAAAGGAACGATTTCCAATAATGGGATTCCTAGGGTTGTTGTTCACATCGATATCTGGAGCAAAATTGATGTGCACTCCAATTCTTTTGGCGTGCTTTCCAATCTGGAATCCAACTTTTTCAACACTTTTATTGTCCTGTATGGCCCCAAGTGTCATATTCCATGGGAAAGCGTAGGTAGAATCCAACCGCATGGCTAGACCCCATTCAGCATCCATTCCAATTAGAAGTGGCGTTTTGGATTTGGACTGAAAGTCGTTGGTAAGTTGTACTTGCTCTGTTGGTTCTCCCCGCAAAAAAATAACCCCTCCAATCTGGTGATTTTCTATAAGATTGCCTATTCCATTTACTGCGGTATCTCCTTCATTAGAACCAATACTAACCATGAAAAGCTGACCTACCTTTTCTTCCAAGGTCATGTTTTCATAGGCCGTGTTCACCCATTCCAATTGAGCTAAAGTATCCTTGGCCACTAAAGGACTTTGTCCATTGGCTCCTAGAAAAAACAATAAGAAAAAAGGAAAGTAAAGGTATATCCGCATAAAGAACTGTCTAGAACTTGAACTTTAAGCACATAAAAATATTGTATTTCATCGAAGAACGACCACTCTTTTAGAAGAAATTAGGGTATGCGCTTATACAAATCGGGCATGCCAGCTTTCACTTGCAGGCACTTCCCAATGTTCCAAATACTCTTGTTTGGTAGCCACCAAATTGTTGAAAACCACTGTATTCTTTGAAACCGCTTTTTCTTTGGCCATTTTTTTGAAGTCTTTCAACGGTTTGTAAGCAACATACTCGCCCTGTTTAAAAGATACATTCATCTTATCCAATAGGTCTACTTGAAACCGCTGTTCCAAATGTTGGATAAAATGCACAGATGCATCAATAGAACAACCCGAAGCATTATTCATGGATTGGTCCAGTGCGATAACCAAAAATCGGTTGTAGGGTATTTCAAAACCCGCTTTTAAGTCAGCACCATGGGCAGTCCATTGGGTCAAAAAATCCTGGGTAAGGGCATTTACCTCTCTTATCTCTTCATCGGAAAATGTCCGGTTACATTGATATATCCAAATTCTTGATGTCTCCGGAAGTGTATTAAAATCAACTAGCATTTTAAATCGAATTTGCAATTAATTCGGCAACATCCAAGACTGTAACACTATCTTCTTTTTCATGTGCCTTTATTCCATCCGTCATCATTGTGTTACAGTATGGGCAACCGGTAGCTATAATATTTGGATTGGTTTCCAAAGCATCCTTGGTACGCATTACGTTAATATCCATATCCCCTTTTTCCGGCTCTTTGAACATTTGTGCGCCCCCAGCACCACAGCACAAGGCTGTCTTTTTGTGGCGTTTCATTTCCACTACATCCGCATTGGTCTTTTTTAAAATCTCCCTTGGTGCATCATAGACGGAGTTAGCCCTTCCCAAATAGCAGGGGTCATGAAAAGTAATGCGCTTTTCCTTATAGGTTTTTCCCTCCAAGGAAAGTCTTCCACTATCCAACAGTTCCTTGATAAATTGGGTGTGATGAATCACTTCATAATTTCCACCAAGGCTGGGGTATTCATTTTTTAAAGTATTGAATGAATGCGGGTCACAGGTTACAATACGCTTAATTTCATAGCCATTCAAGACTTCAATATTCATCATGGCTTGCATTTGAAATAGAAATTCGTTGCCAGCGCGTTTGGCTACATCACCTGTATTACTTTCTTCTGGTCCCAAAACCGCAAAATCAACATTGGCAGTATTGAGAATTTTTACGAAAGCTCGCGAAATTTTCTTCGCTCTATCATCATAACTTCCGGCAGAACCCACCCAGAACAGGATTTCCGGTTGCTTTCCTTCGGCCATAAACTCTTCCATTGTTTTTACAATCAATCCTTCACTCATCTCTGCGCTTTTATTCCTTAACCCAGTTTAAACGGTCCATTTGGTTGTAGGGCCATGGCGCACCGTTATTTTCAATATTGGACATCATATTATTCAATTCCATCGGTGCCGCTGATTGTTCCATTACCAAAAAACGTCTCATTTCGACGATGATGGATAAAGGGTCAATACTTACTGGACACGCTTCAACACAGGCGTTACACGTAGTACATGCCCATAGTTCCTCGCGACTTATATAATCATCCAGCAATTGTTTACCATCGGGAACAAATTCTCCTTTATTTGCGTCCATGTTTTTACCTACTTCTTCCAGCCTATCTCGGGTATCCATCATGATTTTTCTTGGGGAAAGCTTTTTTCCGGTTTGATTGGCAGGGCATTCCGAAGTACATCTCCCACATTCGGTACAAGTGTAAGCATTCAATAGTTGCACCCAATTTAAATCCATCACATCCGAGGCGCCAAATTTTTCCGGTTCGCCTTCGGAATCATCCGTTGCCGCAAAAGGGTCCGCAGAAGGGTCCATCATCAATTTAACCTCATTGGTCACAGCTTCTAGATTGTTGAATTCACCTTGTGGACCAAGCTTCCCGTAATAGGTGTTGGGGAACGCCAAAAGAATATGTAGATGTTTGGAATAGTACAGGTAATTCAAAAAAGCCAAAATTCCCAGAATGTGTAACCACCAAGCGGTTCTCTCTACGAGAATTAAATTTGAAATGGATAACCCATCAAATAAGCCTGCAATATATTGACTCACGGGAAATGCACCAGCTTCAACATAATGAGGTGCTCCAAGTTGTTGCAATTGGAAATCAGCAGCATTCATGGTTAGGAATAAGCCCATCAGCACTAACTCAATATAAAGAATAAGGTTTCCGTCTTTTTTAGGCCACCCCTCCATTTCAGGCTTGATAAACCGTTTTAATCTGAGTGCATTTCTTCGCGCCCAAAACACAGTTACAGCCACAATCACCAAAAGAGCAAGAATCTCAAAGGAGCCGATTAAGAAATCATATATGCTACCAAGAGGGGCAAAGATTCGATGTGTTCCCAAAAGACCATCAATAATGATTTCCAATACTTCTATGTTGATAATAATGAAGCCAACATAAACAATGATATGCATTAAACCTGCCACCGGGCGAACCACCATTTTAGTTTGGCCCAGTGCAATTCGGGCCATATTTTTCCAACGTTGAGGCTTATTGTCGCTGACATCTACATCCCTACCCAATTTAATGTTCCGGGTAAGTTTCTTAACGTTCTTTGTAAAAAAACCAATTCCAGCTATAAGGGCTAGAGCAAATAGTATATTAGGAATATATTCCATGTATTAATTTTGATTTTGGGAGGCTGGGTCGTCTTCGGGAAGTTCGTATTCTTTTTGCTTTTTACCAAAGACAGAAACGTTAACGTAGCGTTTTGGGTTCAATCTAAAATCTTGCAACAATAAGTCCAGTTCTCGCGAAGCATCTGCCAAATTATTGTAGAGTTTTTCATCATTGGCCAGTTTTCCAAGAGAGCCTTCCCCTTTCTCGATTTTACCCAATACGTTATTTAAGCGAGTAACCGTGGTTTGAAAGTTAGCGACCGTTTCCGCAAGACCTGCATTCGCCAAAGAATCTGAAAGCTTTGAAAAATTATTGGTGATATTATCAACATTTTTTAAGGAGTTGTCCAATTGTCCCTGATTTTCCTCCAAAAGGGTATTCAGTTTGTCAGCGCTACCTTTAAAAGAGGCTATAAGCTCACTTAATCCTTTAATTCCTCTTTGTAATTCCATTTTTGTGGGCTCATCCAAAATGGTATTTACGTTCATCAAAAGAGAGTCAGCATGTGAAACCGCACCTTCTACCTTAAGTTGTAATGGTGTGAGTTTTTGTTGCACCAATTCCGTAATTCCAGGTCTTGTGGAAGTAACCAAGGTGTCTCCCGATTGTGCATTTCGTTCTCCGTTAAAAACTGGGTTTATCTGAATTCCCTTCCCTCCAATTATTCCCGTATCGTAAAGCTCGGCCTCACTACTTTTGGAGAATTCGAAATTGCTATTGATGGAAAGTGTCACCAACAGTTTTCCGGTATTGTCCTTAAAACGGATACTGCTCACGTTACCCACATTGAGCCCGTTTATCGTCACTTGCGTTCCGGGTTGTAGTCCACCCACATGCTCATATACCGCATAAAGCGTTCTTGAATTTTCAAAAATTGAAGAGGATTTCAAATAACTCAGTCCAAAAACAAAGGCTACGATACCCGTAAGTACAATAATCCCAGTTTTAATCTCTCGGGTTAGTTTCAAAAGGTCCGATTTTCTGTTTCAAACAAAATTAGGAATAATTTTAGGAAGGGGGCAAGACTTTCCGATGAGCTACTTTAAGGCCTCTTTCAAGGGCACTCGAGTGCCCTTTTTGTACACCACTATATACGAAGTTGTATATCCTTTGGCATCTGCTTCCGACTTCAGTTTTTTTGCCTCATCATAGGTTTTGGCATTGCCATACATATAACGGTATAAATTCTTGAATGGCTCTTTTGAGAGGACATCCAATCCGTTGAACCTGGCCTTATCCAAAGGAATGTTACGGGAACTTGCCATTAGCTGTACCTTAAAAACCAAATCACTCGATGTTTCCTCCTTGTTTTTCGTAACCGTGGCTGGGGGGATTGTTTTTGTTTCTGAAGGCTTCTTAGTTTCTTCCTTTGCTATTGTAGTTTCTTCTTTGGGAATATCCAAAGCCACGCTAGTATCTTCCGGGGCTTTCTCGGGGACATCATCAACCACCACCCCTTTATCTAAATCTTCCTTATAAGCTATTATAGCATTGGCTATGGCCTTGCCCATTTCAATTTGTCCTTTGGAGGAATTTAGATAGGTTCCTTCATTTTTATTTGTCAAGAACCCAGCCTCAATTAAAACACTGGGCATAAATGTCTGGTGTAAAACAATGAATCCCGCTTGTTTTACTTTTCTATCTTTTCTTTTGAGTTTTACAGTGAAATTGTCCTGAAGCTTCTTACCCAAGAGTATACTTTGCTGTAAAAACTCCTCCTGCATAATGGTCAATCCTATTACTGATTCAGGAGAATTAATATCATATTGTGCATATCGTTGTTCGTAGTCATCCTCTAGATAGATCACCGAGTTTTCTTTCTTGGCTACCTCAAAGTTTTGCCGGTTTGCATGTAATCCCAAAACAAAGGTCCCAGCGCCATACGCCTGGGAGGTATGGGAGTCGCAGTGGACGGAAACAAACAAGTCTGCGTTGGCTTCATTGGCAATTTTACCCCGTACGTAGAGGTCTACAAAAGTGTCGTCTTTCCTTGTGTAGATTACCTTAATATTTGGATTTTTCTCCAACTCCTTTCCTGCCTTCAACACAATTTGAAGCGCTATGTCCTTTTCCAAATAGCCATTTCCCAAATTACCTGGATCATGACCCCCATGACCGGCATCAAGCACCACAATAAATTTGTCTTTTGGAGGGACTTCGGTATTATTTTTGGTAAAGGAGCTTAGTGGGAGAATTAAGAGCAAACCAACTAAAAAAAACAACGGGCGTATTGACATAAGTACTCAAGAATTTTAGCATTCCGTTATGGTTAAAAATATTGTAATCCCCCAGTAACAGAAGAAAAAATATATGTAAGTTTGAGCCCAAAAACTAGGCCAAACTAGCACAAAAATAGGATTTATCACGTTGCAATCAAACAAACATCTTTTCATTTTCCTATTTGTTCTCCTAGGCTTTTCAATGCATTCCCTTGCACAAGAGGACCCTATAACTCCTCTTCCTATAAAGGCATTACAGGACAGCATAGTAGCTCCTTTGCTTCCGCCAAATATTTTAAATGATTCAATTGTAGTTGACTCTGTAGACTCGGATACCCTTCCAAAAAAACAAGCTGCCTTGCTTGACCAAATTAAGTACAAAGCCAAAGATTACGTAAAGTTGAGTCAATCCGAGAATAAAATTTATCTCTACGACGAGGCTGAAATTTATTATCAAGATACCGAGCTGAAAGCGGGTATCATCGTTTTGGATTATATAAAAAATGAGGTATACGCAGGTAGAATCAAAGATTCTACAGGCACATATAGTCAATTCCCCTACTTCAAACAGGGAACGAATGAGGTAAGGCCGGACTCTATACGTTTTAATTTTGATACGGAAAAAGCATTAATCTGGAACTCCAGAACGGAGCAACAGGCAGGTCTAGGCCAGTTGGGTAGTGATGCCATGAAGGTTTATGCTGAAATCACAAAAAAGGAAAATGATTCTGTTTATTTTTTGAGTGAGGGTAAATTGACCACTTCCAAGGATACGGTCAATCCCGATTATTACATTAGAATTAGGAAAGCCAAGTTTGTCCCTAAAAAGAAAATCATTGCTGGTTTTAGTAATATGTACATCGCAGATGTGCCTACTCCCATTGCCCTACCTTTTGCTTATTTTCCGCTGACAACAGGTCGAACCGCCGGTTTAATTTTTCCAACCTTTGGGAACGACCCACAGCGAGGGTATTTCATCCAAAATGGGGGATATTACTTTCCCTTTAACGACTATGTTGACCTAAGTATTACTGGGGATTACTATACCAACGGAAGTTGGGGCTTTCGAGGTCAATCTGTTTACACCCAGCGCTATAAGTTTAGAGGGAACATAAATTTTAGTTTTGAGAATTTAATTCAGAGTCAACGAGGTTTTAGTGATTTTAATAGGTCTACCAATTACAACATTAGGATTCAGCATAGCCAAGATCCCAAAGCAAGTCCGAATTCAAGGTTTTCCGCATCTGTGAATTTAGGAAGTAGTCAGTTTTTCTCGAATTCCTTAAATCAAGTAAATCGAAATGACGTTCAGACCAATACGTTTGCTTCTTCCATAAGCTATTCCAAGACCTTTCCTGCATATCCTTCTGTAAATTCGAGCATCACCCTTAGTCATACCCAAAACTCTAGAACTGAACAAATCGTAATGTCACTTCCAACCTTTCAAGCGAGTATGGAGCGTATTTTTCCTTTTGCCAAAAGAGATGGGATAAAAAAGGGGTTGATTCAAAATGTCAACTTTCAGTATGATGTAAATGCGCAGAATACCATAACTACGGATGAAGACGACTTTTCGTTTGCAGATGCTCAAATTGGGGCTCGCCATAGAATTCCTTTGGCTACCAACTTTAAAGTGGCCAAATACCTAAGCGTTACCCTTAATGGGAATTATGAGGATGTCTGGACACTGGAAACCATAAATCGAAGATTTGATGAAGATTTAGAGGAGGTAGTCACAGATACCATAGCCGGCTTCGACAGATTTAACCGCTACAGTATGGGCGCCTCAGTTGGTACGACCTTGTACGGTACCTTCAATTTTGGTGAAGACAAAAAAATACAGGCGATTCGCCATGTAATACGACCTTCCATCAGTTATAGTTATGCACCCTCTTTTGAGCAGTTCTTTGATACTTTTGTTGATGGAAACGGGGAAGAAGTCCAGTTTACCCCTTTTGAAACAAGCCTATACGGGAGACCTTCCTTGAACCGAAGCAATTCAATGAGTTTTTCCTTGCAAAACACCTTGGAGGCGAAAGTTCGGGATAAAGATTCAACGGCAATCGAACCCAAAAAGGTGAGTATTCTGAGTAACCTTACTTTTACCACCAGTTATAACTTTGAGGCAGATTCCCTCAAATTGAGCCCCATTAGCATGAATGGAGCCACAGAAATCATAAAAAACGTTCCAATAAACTTTGCGGCGACATTTGACCCTTTTGCCATAGATAACAATGGACGACGAATCAATACGCTGAACATCAACAATGGGGGCGGTTTGTTTCGGTTGACTTCTGCTCGAATAAATACAGGCTTTTCCTTAAATAGCGATATGTTTAAAAAAGGGGGGGCAAAAAAGAGGGATGACGATGAGAACCAACAACAAGACCCGGGCTACGGTGAAAATCCCTTTGCGTTGGACAATGCTGCCCAAACCGGGCAAACTTTTTTCGATAGGGAGGAGGACGATCAGGGCAATGTTGAAAATCCAACCTACTCCAATAAGCTACCCTGGGATGCTCGATTTACCTATGTGGCAACTTATAACAATAGCAACCGGCAACGAGAACTCACCAATCATTCCTTAATGTTTTCAGGAAATGTTAAGTTAACCCCTAAATGGGAAGTGGGCTTTAATTCGGGCTACGATTTTAGAAATAAAGGCTTTACCGACACCCGGTTTATATTTAATAGAGATTTGGACAGTTTCCGGATAAGTTTCGACTGGACTCCTTTTGGACAATTTGAACGCTGGTATTTCTTTATTGGAATTAAAAGTTCTATCCTTAGCGACCTTAAATGGGAAAATAGAAGTCAGCCATTCCAAAGATAAAACTATCTTTAGTTCTAAATTATTTAAAACCATGAAGACTATCATCAACACACCTAAGGCACCAGCGCCTATAGGCCCATACAATCAAGCTGTATTAATTAAGGATACCCTGTATATTTCTGGTCAGATTCCTATTGACCCAGCTACCGGGAATTTAGTTGAGGGGGATATTAAGGCAGAAACCACACAATCCATGGATAACTTGAAAGCGATACTACAAGAAGCAGGGATGACTTTTGAGAACGTGGTAAAAACTTCCATCTTCATTAAGGATATGCATCAATTCGCTCAAATCAATGAAGCCTACGGAGCCTATTTTGATGCTGAAACTGCTCCTGCACGAGAAACGGTTGAAGTAGCAAATCTTCCGGCTTTCGTGAATGTGGAGATATCTATGATTGCCGTTAAATAGTCTGCTTGTGGAATTCCATTAGACCTTCAATTGGTCTTCTTCGGATTACACCTAAAATTAAATCGTTGCGCTCAAGAACTGTGGCCAACTCATCCTTTAAAAAATGGGCAATACTGCCCACGAAGTGAATGGGTACCTTAGTGGCCAACTCAAATTGCATGATGTAGTTGTTTACAAATTGTTGAAGCCCTTTGTCTATTACCCCTTTGCAATAGGGATGTTCCTTATTCTCAATGATAAATCGGGCAAAAGTGGCCAAATAGGTATTTGGATTCGGCTGCTTGTATAGATGATCTTTGATTACATCCGCATCCAAATTGTATTCCTTGGCGAAACGTATGCCCAGGTCTTGCGGCATCTTATGAAAATAGTAATCCCGTAAAAGTTTCCTCCCAAAAAAGTTACCACTTCCATCATCCATCAAAATATATCCCAATGAGGTTACTTTTTGAAACAATTGATGACCATCGTAGTAGCTACAATTGGAGCCTGTGCCTAGGATACAAACTATACCTTGGTGTCCAATTTTCGTAGTAGAATAAATGGCAGCATACGTATCCTCGCGAACTTCAGCTTTGGCATTGGGAAAGAAATCCTTAAAGATTTCCTTTAAAAAGTTCTTCATTCGGTCTGTACCACATCCCGCGCCATAAAAATAGAGTTGACTGACCTTCTCCCTGTTTTGTGACAAATCAAAATTGTTGGCCAATCTATCTTCAATTACTTCTCTTGAAAGTACTTCAGGACTTAATCCCAAAGTTTGGGTAAGGAAAAGCTCATCGCCCTTTTCATCTAGGGCAATCCAATCTGATTTTGTGGCTCCACTATCAACAATCAGTATCATTTGGTTGGTATTTAGGTTAAAATTTTGAGGGCGCCGTCAGCACCCTCAAATCAATTTTATGTAAGATACTAAATTATAGCTGGGCCACGTGCTCGGCCAAATCCACAAGTTTGTTGGAATATCCAGCCTCATTATCGTACCAAGAAACTACCTTAAAGAATTTGGAGTTCAATTCAATACCAGCACCAGCATCAAAAATGCTCGTTCTGGCATCTCCAACAAAATCTTGGGAAACGACAGGTTCCTCCGTATAGCCTAAAATTCCATTCAACTCATTTTCCGAAGCTGCCTTGAATACCTTTTTGATTTCATCATATGAAGTCTCTTTCTCCAACTTTACAGTAAGGTCAACCACAGAAACATCAGAAGTAGGCACTCTAAATGCCATACCTGTCAATTTACCTTCAAGAGCTGGAATTACCTTGGTAACTGCTTTGGCGGCACCAGTAGATGCTGGAATGATGTTTAAAAGAGCTCCACGTCCTCCACGATAATCCTTTCTGGAAGGTCCGTCCACCGTCATTTGTGTTGCGGTTGTAGCGTGTACTGTGGTCATCAATCCTTCCTCAATACCAAAGGTATCGTCCAGTACTTTGGCCAAAGGAGCCAAACAGTTTGTAGTACATGAAGCATTGGAAACAATGGTGTCCGACGCTTTCACCTCATCGTGATTAACACCCATTACGAACATTGGTGCATCCTTGGAAGGTGCGGAAATCACCACTTTTTTGGCTCCTCCGTCTATATGATATTGCGCGGTTTCAAGAGTTGTGAATATCCCCGTACATTCGGCAACAACATCAGCACCCACTTCATCCCATTTTAAATTTTTAGGGTCCCTCTCTGCGGTAACACGAACGATCTTTCCATTTACAATCAAATTACCGTCTTTTACTTCCACAGTTCCATCAAATCTACCATGCACTGAATCGTACTCCAATAAATATGCAAGGTGCTCCACATCCAATAAATCGTTGATGGCAACCACATCAACATTGTCTCTTTGCACCGTAGCCCTGAATACCAACCTACCTATTCTACCGAATCCGTTGATTCCTATTTTTAAATTCGCCATTTCCTCGTGTTTAGTTTTTAATTATGTAGTCATTATGTCTGAAACTCGAATGAGTTCTTCGTCTATGTCAGTGTGTGCCTTGATAGCTTCGCTAATTGGGGTGAGAATAAGTTTGGTATCTCGAACACCTACCATGTAATTGGATTTTCCTTCCAAAAGACTCTCCACGGCCTTTACCCCCATTCTACTGGCCAAAACCCTATCAAAACAGGTGGGATTTCCTCCCCTTTGCATATGTCCCAATACAGAAACCCGAACATCGTAGATGGGCAGGTGTTCTTCAACATATTCTTTGAGTTCAAACACATTTTTACCCGTCTTGTCCCCCTCAGCAACAATTACAATACTGGAAGATTTTCCCGATTTCTTACTTCGCTTTAGGGATTCCAACAATCTTTCCAGACCTAAGTTTTGTTCTGGAATCAAAATTTCCTCTGCTCCAGCTCCAACGCCTGCATTCAAGGCTATATGCCCCACATCCCTTCCCATAACTTCTACAAAGAATAGTCGATTATGTGAACTTGCTGTGTCCCTAATTTTATCTATTGCCCCTACCACGGTATTGATAGCTGTATCAAAGCCGATTGTATAGCTAGAACCTAAAATATCATTGTCAATTGTACCGGGAATACCGATTACAGGAAAATTAAACTCCTCATTTAATGCAAGAGCACCCGCAAAGCTACCATTACCGCCTATAACTACGATGGCATCAATACCCTCTGCCGTTAATTGGTCAAAAGCTTTTTGTCTACCTGCTGGAGTGCGGAAATCATCACATCGGGCTGATTTTAGAATAGTTCCACCTTTATTGATAATGTTGTTTACACTTCGGGCATCCATAAGTTTAAAGTCCCCTTCAATCATCCCCTGGTATCCTCTATAAATACCTACACACTCCAATTTCAGATAAGCGCAAGTACGTACTACAGAGCGTATAGCGGCATTCATTCCGGGAGAATCTCCCCCCGATGTGAACACACCTATTTTTTTAATTTCTGAAGCCATTGAACACTTTAAGTTGGCAAAACTAGGAAACTTTATTTAATTAACGAATGAGATATTAAGTAATTTGTAATCAAGGGTTTTCGCAAACGTTTTCGTAAAATTTTCGGCGAAAAAGTACTAAAAAATCAATATTAATTCAGTGTTCTCTTAGCCGTCGAATTCTTGGGTTTAAATCGAATAAGACTATCCTTTCCCATGATTTCTGTGGATTGTACCGGAGCCGTATTTTCTATTTTTTCTTTCTTTTTGAAAATCTTCCGCATCAGCTCTTTAAAACTGTTGAAATCCACTTGATAGGAAAGACCCAAACCTTGTGTATATCCCTGCCTTTCCGCCAAAAACTGCTGTATCTGGTTTTCCCTATTAAAGATTTTTGCACTTAAGGTACCTTCTTCGTTCAACAATACTTGTACCTCAACATCTCCGGCCACTACCGTTTCGGAAACTCCTCCCACCGGAACACCCAGTCGACCATTCACCAACACTCTATCTGAGATTTGTGTGGATACCGTAACCCCTATTCGGTTCTCTGTTTGAAAATCTGCATTAGGGTCCAACAGCCCCTGTCCCTGCTCATAAGATAGTCCAAAATTCAGCTTATCATTATCTCCAGCCAATATTTGATTCAATAGACCGGATGCGGTTTGAATCAAATTTCCGGTTACCAATTGCTGATTTAAACCTGTTTGATCATCTACAAAAGTTCCCTGTGCCATAAGGAAAAAAGCATTCCTTTCTTTAACAGTTGGGTCTTGTAATCTGTATTCCAACTCCGACTGTATTACTGAGTTAGTTCCGGGAAAATCGATGTCAAAACTAATATTCGGGTTTTCCAATTCCCCATTTAATCGAACAACAACCTCGGTAGGTATTCGTCCCCGAGATAAACCTTGATTATCTAACAATGGAGCAGGATTGGCATTGAGCGCGTAGACGGCTTCTAAATTAAGTTGGGCCGCTAGCGGGTCTCGTTCCCAGAGAATGGTACCGCCTGGACGTACTTGAAACTTTTTATCGATAACACCACCGTACTTGAAGTTATATTCCCCAGTAACCGCCACAAATTCCCCATACATGTTGAATTTTCCGTTGGTATTGATTTCTATCAGCAAGATTCCTTCACCTGTTCCTTTTAAGGAGCTACCCGTATTTTGATCTACCACAATTTCGACTTCCGCATCTGGAGTTACAGCCAAGTCAAACGCCATCTCCAATCCTTCATAATCCTGTAAAACACGTTGTTCCCTAAAGGTTTCCGTACCCTTTTTTTCAATAAAATTGATAAACGAATAGTCTCCTACTGAAGTTACATCACTTAAGGGTATTTTCAAGGAGGTACCCGGTCCTGTGGTGGCATCCACGGAAATGGTTAAACCTTCAGTGGGCCCATATATACTACCTGTTCCATTAATGAATCCGGTACCATAATACAACGCCTCTTCATCAAAATCGGTATTCAAAATCATAAACCGATCATTGTTGGTATCCACATCCAAATCCAAGGACCAGTCTCCAAAGGCGGTATGATTTATTGTGCCGTCCAGAGTGGCGGTAGTACCTTCAGCCACATCCGACAGGCCTATATTTTCAAAATAAAATGTCTGATCAAACAACCGCACTCTTGAGAACGGGGCGAAGTCATAATCCACGTTTAGATAGGGTATACCCAACCCAGCTTCGTTAAGCGTTAAATTCCCATTGATAGATGGGTTTTCCGCCTTGCCAATTACCTTTACATTTCCGCTTATTTTTCCACGAATATTGGAAATAACATCCTCTCCCAATGGGCTAAAAGGCTCCATATCAAAATCAGTGAAATTTGCAGTAAGATCTAATCGCGTGTCCTGGTTTTTATTGGTTAGCTTTCCATTAATGGACATTTTTTCCCTTCCATTATCATCCAACCAAGTACTTATCCCAAATTGCGTAAGGTCGTTGTTCCCAAAAATTCCAATTTCCAAATCGCCTAGTCTTGTATCGTTTACGCTTAGATTTTCAACGTTTAGACTTGAGGTTGGCAAGTACTTTCCCTCCTTTTGAAGGATATTTAGGAAACCATTTACCGTACCATCCAATTTTAAACTATCCACTTCGGGGGTTATCTTGTTCAATGACACTATTTTGAACTGTAGGTCCAAATCTTTATAAGTTGAATCGGCCAATTCACCTCTTAACCTTATTTGCTCCTCGTTTTCATTGTCCATCACCAAATCCTCAATCCAAATACTGTCCAAAGTCCTATTCAGCACAACCTTGTTTTTCGTATTACCCTCCTTATTTAGTACCCAGGTATTCCCTTTAAAGTTCATTTCTGACTTTTTCAGGCCTATTACAGATTTATTGTCTTTGTTGAACGTGTGATAAAAATTCAGATTGTAACTGTCATCGAGCCCTCTTCCCCCTTTGAACTCAGTTCTAAAGAACAGGGTATCCTTTAGTGTGGTATTAATTAAGTTGAAGTCTTTCACATCGTAGTAGACCGTGGCCATGTCCTCTACCGAAAGGAAGGTATTAAAGAGTGGATTCTCATTATCAATTTTTAACTCCAAGTTTTCAAACTCATTTCCGTAAGCCTTAATGTTCGGTGACTTGAAGGTTAATTTAAAATCCCCTTCATCAGCAACAATGTCTCCTCTTATAAATGTATTTGCATCAAAGGAAACTTCCGGAAAAAAAACATCGACTATCTTGTTGTAGATTTTAAAATTGAAACTAAGTTCTTGCCCATCGGATATTTCAAAAGGCCTATAATTTGTGTAGATGCTACCGATAGAGTTTTGGACCAATTTGCCAATTTCCTCTACCTTAAATTTTCCTTTCACATAACCTGTGATAATATCCGGAGAGTTTATTTCTACAGTCCTGACCGTATCGGCATCAAAAGATGAGGAAACCGCGAAATCCTGAAAATAATAGGTTTCATTTTTATTTTGATAGGTGGTATTCGAAAATCTAACCTGTCCAATTAAATTATCCAAGGAATTACCTTCTATATCCATATTCAAATTACCCTTGAAAACAGAAATGCTGTCATTGATAAAATTCAATCGCTTGAGGTTCGCATGGTCCACGGAAGCTATAAAATTGAAGGTATTGGATTGTTCCCCAAAGTCAGCTAAACCTTTGAAATCGAACTTAAAGTTTTCATCATTACTGACCAAGGAGCCATCAAAAAGTTCCTCCTTAAGTATTCCGGAAACCCGAAGTTCGTTGTATTCATAGCCATTAAATTCAAGACTATACACCTCACCTATTACTTCAGTGTTGAGATATTCCGAAATAAACCCTTTCCCCTCTACATTTACATCCAAACTTGCCAATCCCAATTGGTCGTCTTCTACAAAATTGCCCAAATCAAAGTCAATAAGAGATATAAAACCAATATAGGAAGCATCATCTATGGTCTGGATATTGGTCATTTGTAAATCGGTATAACTACTTCCGATTGCCGTATTGAGATTTACTTTTACATCTAGGGATGTTTCGGTAATCTCTGTATTTCCCCTTATGGTAAACTGTCCCAATTTCTGAAAAGATGAAGGGATACTTTTTCCTAGGATATCTGGCAATAGAGCCCTTAGCTGATAGTAGCTGGATGTCAAATTCTCGATATCACCCTGCAAAATAAAAGGAGCTGTTCTACTGAAGAGATTCTGAAATACAAAATCACCTCGTATTCCTGTGTTCTCAGACCTTAAAAACAAGTCCTTCACTTCGAGATTATTACAGACACCACTTATTTTTGATGAGAAGGATACTAACTTATCAGACCCAAATTCATTATAAAATGTATTGATTTCGTTTAGGGCTACCGTAGATTCGGTGAACTCAGCATTGATATTCACTTTATCCAAAAACTCCGAAAAGTCCTCTCGATTATAATCAAACACCAAATTTCCAATAAGCTCGGACTGTTCTGTTTTAATTTTCAAGGAATCAAATCGCATCTGCTGTTTGGTATACTTGAAATCCGTTGACAATTGCTCTAAATGGATTCCCCTTTTAGTATCCAACGCCAAATCATTGATTTTTAAGCTCACCTCTGGACCCAGAATTTGGAAATCGCTGGCATGTACTTTAAGATTCGTAAAGTTGAGCGTTTCCTGGGTTTCCAAATTCTCATCCCTTAGTACAAAGCTTCCTTCTGAAATTTCTATCTCATCCGATGCCATAAAAAAGGGTGGGGTTCCCGGTGCTCTAGGTTGACCGTCATCCAATTTAGCTACAAAAACATCCAAATTGGTATCTCGCTCTCCCTCGTAGGTGGTCAAATGAAAAATCAACCCATCCAATTCAATATCACCAAATTCCATTTTTCCATTGGCCATGTTCCTCAAATTCAGAATTGAGGATGATAATTTGTGGATATAGGCCAAGGTATCTTGTTTATGATCTTCCACGTAAATGCCTTTCAGCCCTGTATTCAAGCTAAATAAGGAAAGACTTAGCCTATCAATGCGAATATTGGTCCCGAACTCTTCATTCAAGGATTCTGTGGCGTATTTAGCGAGCCGAGTTTGGACCGCGGGAATAGAAAGTACCAAAGAACCCAACACCATTATCAGTAGAATGGATAATATAATGCGGACCAGTATTTTCCTAAATTTTTTGATAGGGCTTTATGTTTTACTTTTGTGCGACCAATTTTTGTTCCAAAGCCTGTGACTACCAAAAAAAATTACATTCTTGCGATAGAATCTTCATGTGATGATACTTCTGCAGCGGTATTATGCAATACAAAAGTATTGAGCAATGTTGTGGCTACACAAGAGATTCACAAACAATACGGTGGGGTGGTACCCGAACTTGCGTCCCGTGCGCATCAGCAGAACATTGTACCCGTTGTCCACCAAGCCTTGGCCAAAGCAAATATCGACAAAAAACAACTCTCGGCCATAGCCTTTACTCGAGGTCCAGGTCTAATGGGTTCTTTACTGGTAGGTACGTCCTTTGCAAAATCCTTGGCGTTGGCGTTGGATATTCCCTTAATTGAAGTCAATCATATGGAAGCCCATATCCTTGCTCATTTTATTGAGGACGAGGAAATGAGTGCGCCACCTTTCCCCTTTTTGGCCTTAACCATAAGTGGAGGGCATACCCAAATTGTCAAAGTGAATCATTATTTTGATATGGAAGTGCTGGGCGAAACTTTGGACGATGCTGTTGGTGAGGCTTTTGATAAGAGTGCCAAACTCATGGGGCTGCCCTATCCTGGAGGTCCTTTGGTGGATAAGCATGCCAGACAAGGAAATCCCGAGGCTTTTCCCTTCCCAAAACCCAAAGTAGAGGGAATGAACTTTAGTTTTAGCGGTTTAAAAACCAGTATCCTTTATTTCTTGAAAAAACGTACAAAGACTGATTCCGATTTTATTAAAAACAACATAGACGATATCTGCGCTTCGGTTCAACATACCATTCTGGAAATTCTGATGGATAAATTGATTCTAGCAGCAAAGGAAACAGGAATAAAACATATTGCCATTGGAGGAGGTGTTGCCGCAAACTCAGGAATTAGACAACGCCTGCAAGATGCAAGGGAGACCATGGGATGGACCACTTATATTCCAAAATTTCAATACTGCACCGATAATGCTGGGATGATTGGGATTGTAGGATATTTGAAGTTTTTGGAAAACCAATTCACCGATCAAAGCATTGCAGCTAGGGCTCGATATGCCATTGGCACTTAAAAATACTCGACATAGGATGCAACTTTTTTATAATCCTACATTGGAAAAAACGACAACTTCGTTCATTTTTTCTCCCGAAGAAAGTAAACATATCTCTAGGGTACTTCGAAAAAAAGAGGGGGATGTTTTGGATATTACTAACGGCAAGGGAATTCTTTTCAAAGCAGAATTGCTAAGTACCGATTCTCGAAAATGTGAGGCCCAAATTATTGACCTGTCCGAATCAAAGCCAAAGCCCTATACTTTACATATGGCAGTGGCCCCAACAAAAATGAATGATCGTTTTGAATGGTTTTTGGAGAAAGCGACTGAAATAGGCGTCGATGAAATCACACCAATTTTGTGTGCAAGGTCAGAACGTAAAACGCTCAAGTTGGAACGCATGCGAAGGGTTCTCCAGTCTGCCATGAAACAATCCTTGCAGACCTTTCTTCCCAAACTGAATCCAATGATATCTTTTCATGACTTTCTTGAAAATCAGTCGGTGAGTCCCCTTTCGTTTATTGCGCATTGTGAGGATGGTGAGAAATCAGAATTGAAGCGCCTTTTAATTCCTAAAAAGGACACTACGATCCTTATTGGACCGGAAGGAGATTTTTCATCGGAAGAAATTACCACTGCCATAAAAAAAGGGTATCACCCAGTAGCCCTAGGTAATACCCGTTTACGAACTGAAACTGCGGCGATTTTTGCTTGTGCCACAGTTGCAATAGGTAATATTGAAATAAACTAAACTTTAATCTTTGTGGCTCCGGTAATGTCCAAAACTTCGTTTTCGGTTAATAGCATGAGCGTGGTTCCCTCATTTTGTCTCACCAATGACGGAACGGATATTTTCCCCGACCCTTTAGCAAGCTCGAGTTCATTATAACTTTCTGCGACAACAATGTTGCTGTTCTTTAAGGTCCTATTTCTATTTTCACCTCGCTTTACAGAAGTTATTCTTTCATCGAGGACCAATACTGCCCTTAGGGTTTTATCAGAGATATCGCCATCTATGTTATAATCAAAGGAAATCGAATTTCCATTTCTAATTACATTGCTTAAAGCGATTGTATTCTGGGCTTTTTGTGTTTTGTACTTGTTGATTTTGGAATACATTTTCCCACTGCTGGAACCTACAAAATGCTCTTTCCCATTTACTATGGCTTCAGGGGTGTAGTTCCCTCTATAACCCAATTTCTGGTTGTAGTAGCTTTGTCTTTTAGTATACCTTGCATGACTAAAGGGGTCTTCCCAACCAATGTAATT
Organism: Flagellimonas sp.; assembly: GCF_965601775.1. Lineage (GTDB taxonomy): Bacteria > Bacteroidota > Bacteroidia > Flavobacteriales > Flavobacteriaceae > Flagellimonas. The sequence goes on along the minus strand of NZ_OZ271837.1, from coordinate 1,487,472 downwards.
CCAATAATCCACGTGATACGATAATGCAAAAACCTCTTGGGGGTATTGATTTTTCACTTTTTCAAGTAGAACATCTGCAGGCGGACAGCTTGAGCAACCTTGGGAGGTAAAAAGTTCAACTACCACAACAGAAGGAAATGCATTGGATACATCATCACTTCTTTCTACTTCGATGGCAGCCTTATCCTCAAGTTTGGCTGTATAAAACGCCATAAATACCATTCCTAAGAAGGCGATTGCTGGGATTATGATTTTTTTAGACATGAATACAGTACATTTGATATACTTACTTAATCGTGGTCTTATGGCACAACTTACCCGTACTCTTCTCTTTTTAACTTTTTTTATGATTCAGCTTGCTCACTGCCAGGAGGTTGGTATCTTAAAATACGGTGGCGGAGGAGACTGGTATTCCAATCCAACTGCGATACCCAATCTTATCCGTTTTTGCAACGAAAACATTGATACCACCCTGGAAACCAAACCTCAACCCATCGAAGTGGGGAGCATTTCCATTTTCCAATATCCCCTTATTCATATGACTGGTCATGGAAATGTTTTTTTTACAGATGAGGAAGCAAAAAACCTAAGGGATTATTTGATGTCAGGTGGGTTTTTGCACATTGATGACAATTATGGAATGGAACCCTATGTAAGACGTGAACTTAAAAAAGTCTTTCCGGATAAACCTTTGGAAGAATTGGGTTCGGACCACCCCATATTTAATCTGAAATACAGCTTTGAGGATGGTTTACCCAAAATTCATGAGCATGATGGAAAACGTCCGCAGGCATTGGGTATTTTCGAACAGGGCAGATTGCTTCTTTTATTTACCTACGAAAGTGATTTAGGTGATGGCTGGGAAGACCCAGAAGTACATAATGACCCAGAGGAGGTACGGTTAAAAGCACTTCAAATGGGAGCCAATATCGTTGAATACGCTTTTAAAAACTAACCAATGAACGCCAAAACCATTTCAGAAGGAATTTTACGGGCAGTGGCCATAATTGTTGCCGTGGTCTTACTGATCTATTTTCTCATAAAAATACAGTCCGTCATAGCTTACCTAGCCATAGCTGCAGTAATTGCCCTGTTAGGAAGACCTATTGTTCTGTTTTTAAGACGAAAACTAAAATTCCCGAACACTCTGGCTGTAGTAACCACAATGTTGCTGATGGTGGGGCTCTTTTTGGGAATACTTGCACTTTTCATACCTCTCATTTCCGAACAAAGCAAGAATCTTTCCCTTTTGGATTTAGAAGACTTAAAGGCCAATCTGAATACCCTGTATTTTCAGATTTTGGAATATTTTGGAGCTACAACTGATGGGGTCACCCATTTAATCGAGGAATCTGGATTGGAAGAAAGTGTCATAAAAGGACTTGATTTGGGATTCATACCCAACTTCCTTAATTCCTTTGTCAACGTTTTGAGCAATTTTAGTATTGGGTTGTTCTCTGTGCTCTTCATTTCCTTCTTCTTTTTAAAAGACAGTAAACTGTTACAGAACGGTATGCTAATATTCGTACCCGACCAAAAGGAAGGAAACTTAGTTGCCTCTGTGGATAAAATAAATGGTTTGCTTTCCAGATATTTTGCTGGTATACTTTTGCAGCTTCTTATCCTTTTTATCATTTACACGATAACCCTGTTGATTGTGGGTGTGGAAAACGCGATAGTCATCGCTTTTCTTTGTGCCTTGTTCAACATTATTCCTTATGTCGGACCAATCATTGGTGGAGTCATTATGATCACCCTAACCATGACCAGCTTTTTGGGTGCTGATTTTAGTACCGTAATTCTACCTAAAGCAAGTTATGTTTTGATTGGAATTGTTATCGGTCAGTTGATAGATAATTTCTTTTCACAACCCTTTATTTTTTCAACCAGCGTTAAATCACATCCTCTGGAAATCTTTTTGATAATCATCATTGCAGGTCTACTATTTGGTGTCGTCGGAATGGTGGTTGCTGTACCCGGATATACCGCTATAAAGGTAATTTTGAAAGAATTTTTGGCCGGAAATGAGTTTGTGAAAAAGCTAACTAAAAACTTATAGTTTTTGTTTGAATAAGAACATTTTAAATACTGGTGTACAATACTTTATAGAAAATAATTGGAATACTGACATCGTGTCAGTTTTATTGAAAAAACCCCAATTCGAAGGGATTTCACAAAAGGAATTGGTGCAACAGTTGGAATCGAAAAAGAAGGCCAAAACAAAGCTTCCTACTTGGTTCAATTCAAATGGAATTTATTACCCTCCTAGAATACATATTGAACAAACCAGTTCTGAAATTACAGCAGCGTACAAATCCAATTTGGTGAGTGGAAAAAGCCTTGTCGACCTCACTGGGGGATTTGGGGTTGACTCCTATTTTTTCTCCAAGAAAATAGCAAGCGTATTTCATTGTGAAACCAACAAGGAATTGAGTGCTATTGCATCCTATAATTTCAATCAACTCAATACAGATAATATTGAATGCTATTCTAGGGACGGTTTCCTTTTTCTTGAAGAATCGTCTAAAACTTTTGATTGGATTTTTGTGGACCCATCTCGAAGAAATGACTCCAAAGGGAAGGTCTTTTTATTAAAGGATTGCGAACCCAATATTCCCAATACGCTTTCCGAATTATTTAAGTATTCCAAAAATGTTTTGATTAAAGTCTCTCCCCTGCTGGACATCTCTCAGGCAATTCAAGAACTTCAATACGTCAAGCAGGTTCATGTTGTTGCGGTGGAAAGTGAAGTAAAAGAGGTCCTTTTTATATTGGAATTCGATTTTATTGGGGACATTGAATTTCATGCTGTGAATTTGATTTCAGGAAGAAAGGATGTTTTTACGTTTACTCATGCGGAAGAAAAGAAGCTATCGCCCAATTTGGGGTTGCCGAGCACATATCTCTACGAACCCAATCCTGCAGTTCTGAAATCCGGTGCTTTTAAATCCATTGGAAATCACTTCGGATTAAAAAAGCTGCATACCCATTCGCATTTATACACTTTGGACAAGCTCATCGAATTCCCCGGCAGACGCTTTCTAATCAAAACATGTTTGCCATACTCCAAAAAAACCATAAAATCCTTTAAAGGAATCAAGGCCAACGTCACGACACGTAACTTTCCTACTACGGTCGCCGAATTAAGGAAAAAACATCAAATTTTAGATGGGGGCGAAAGTTATTTCTTCTTTACAAAGCTTATGGATGAAAGCAAACAGGTCATAGTTTGTGAAAAAGTAGCGGACGGCAAATGAAAGTACTACTCTGAATCCTCATCACAATCCCATTTGAAGTTGGCAATTTTATCTTTGGAACCCCCGGCTAAATTATAATGCCACCATTCCGTTCGAATAGACCAAAAACCATATTCTTCCATGGTCTCTTTCAATAGTTTTCTATTTTGAAGAATGTTTTCGGGCAAATCCATGTTGTCGTGATAGGCTCGTTTTCCGAAGAAATCGAAATCCGTCCCCATATCCAATTCCTTACCTTCCAAATCTACTAAGGTAATATCCACTGCCCCTCCCTTGTTATGAATAGACCCCTTGACTGGGTCGGCAACATACTGCGGATTGGGTACGATTTTCCACATTTTAAACTGAACGAAATTTGGACGGTAACAATCAAAAAATTTGATTTTATATCCTTTTTCCATAAATGCCGCATTTACCTTGATAAGCGCCTTGGCGGTTTTGGCCCGGACGTAGCACTCAGGGCAATCATACACTTTGGCTTTTAAAAAGTTGTTTTTGGAGGCGTAGCGTAAATCATATTCGAAATCGTGACTAAAGTCTGCTAAGCGGACAAAGGTTGTATCCGCCAAACCCGCAAAAGTTTTTAGTGGTTTTTCCTGTTCTTGAACAAGCAGCGTATCCTTCTTTGTGTTTTCGATAGTATCCCTTTCAGGAAGGGTAATACTAACCGAAACATTACCATTACGCTTGCAGGAGAAGAGCAAAACAATCCAAACAACCAACAAATATCGATTCATCATTTTCTTTTTTGATTAGCCAACCATGTATATAATTCTTCCGTAGTATAGGCTTGCACCCAGGAGTTATGACCTACCCCTTCATATCGCGTGTATTGTACAGAGTAACCCATGGATTTCAATTTTTTAACCATAGTATCCGATTCCGAGACTGGAATAACTTGGTCTTGATCCCCGTGAAATACCCAAATCGGCATATTTTTATCAATCCAATGTGCGTAAGGTACTGGGGTCATACCGCAAACCACTGCCATTGCTGCAAACTTTTCTGGATATTGCACGGCCAAATTCCATGCGGCACTTCCTCCTCTGCTCAAACCACTTAAGTAAATCCTTTTGGAGTCAATCCTATTGTTTTTAATAATATCATCCAAAAGCTCAATCAAAGCTCGAGTATTCCACCACTTTTTTTTGTGGGGATTTTGAGGGGCTAAAACTAAAAAAGGAAATTGCTTTCCTTCCACCAGCATTTTGGGTGGGCCACTCTGGGTTAAATCATCCAAAGAACCTCCAGATTCCCCACCACCGTGCAAAAACAGTAAAATACCAAATTCATCATCGGGGTTAGAATCATATCCTTCTGGATAGTACAAATAGTATTTTAGGTTTTCCTCCGAACGGGTAGTCAGTTCCCCGCTGATAAGTCGGGATTGGGATTGACAGGCGTTTAAGACCAAAAAGCAGATAACCAAAACTGCTTTTGAAATAGGGTTGAAATTGGGCATGTTCCCAAGTTACAAAAGTTTGTCCGCGATTTCCAACCAAGTGTTAGCTCTTTCAAAACCATTTGTGTTCATATTATGCGGTGAAGTGAACAAAATGGACCTGCCAGAGAAATTCTTTAGGTTATAACTACGGTCGTCTATTAAAATATCCCCTTTCAAAATATGCTTGTCCCCGCATAGGATACGTCTTTGCCAGGGGATAAATGGAAAATGGTCATCCAACCAAACGGATTTCTCCTCTAGGGAATTGGGGAACTGCATGGCCGCAGACGCCACATACACCTCATACTTCTGATTCAATTGTTCCAACACTTCCTGACTTTGGTCAACAATTCCCAAATCACGAAAAAAACCATAGGTACGGGCATGTTGTCTTATACTTTGTTGTCGCTCTTGAGGGACACATTGCCACACTTCCTTTCCAAAGCATTCCTCGCGAGTCAAGGTTTCTCCAAACTCAGAATTATAGATATCAATATGAGCTTGATAGGTGTCTGCCAACACCTCATCCATATCTACAAATAAAGTCATAGCCTATTTTTAAGTCACGAAGTAAAGAAAATCAAAGGCAATCACAAAGAGCCCCACCAAAAGATAGTTTTAAAACAACCTCTTTGGCAGGGTTCTTAATTTCTTAAATCAGTTAGACTTTTCTAAAACTTTAAAGCTTCCTGAGCATCCCATAGGCCCCAATAGGCCCCTACATCTCCCTCTGCACCTACTTTCCACGACTCATCAAACGAGGAAAAGTAAAATATCTCAATATCGTCTTCTTGAGCCCATTTTTGGGTGTTCATAAAATATTTGAGCATATTGTCCAATGATGGAAAAGCTCCTTCAAGACTTGACCCTTGACTTGGCCAACCGGTTTCGGAGATAATAACCTTTTTGCCATTGCCTGCTTTTAAAGCCCTCTGATACATGTCTTTCATGTACAGCAAAGAATAGTCTAAATCGCAGCCTTCCCAAAAAGGATAACAATTTGCCAGAATCACGTCACATGCATCGGCAATCCTAGGATGGTCTGAAAATTCATAATAAGCATCCACATAACCCATGGGGACATCGGGAATTGCGTTTTTTACGCGACCCATGAATCCTAATAGCTCATCTTCCGTGAGGTCACCACGGAGCAAAACTTCATTCCCAACAGCCGCAATATCCACATATCCTTCGTTGGCCAATTGAATTAGGTTGGTTACTTCTTGCTCGTTGATTTTAGGGTCGTCACCCAGCCAAGCGCCCACCATGGTTTTAATACCAAATTCACGGGCTACTTTGGGTATTAATTCGTTCCCTTCGGTACAGGAGAAAGAACGAACCCAATCCGTATACGGACTGATTATTTCCATTCTTCTTCTAATCTGTTCTTCGGTAATCTGCTCTCCGGGCTTTTGTCCTTCTTCATAAGGACTAAAGCATAGTCCATGCATTCCACCTTGCAGAACTTCTTTGCAGAGTTTTTTTAATTCGTCTGTGCTTTTGCCAGCATAATCAAGGGCGGCTAACGCCAAAAACTTCTCTCTTCTTGATGATGACATAGTATTCTCTTAAATTGTTTATAGCTGTTTTTCTTTTGTTCTAAAATTGTTTTTATCAACAGTAAATCCCATCATATACTTTTTAAAAAAGGGATTAATCGGAGCGAATTAAAAGACCCCCCTGCAGTTCTTACGTGTATAAATTTTAATGCGTTCAACTTCATTTGCTCCAGAAGGCATTTCTTCCAGTTTTAATCCCGGATAGTCATCCGCTTCTTTCCATTTTTCTATGGTTGAACTAAAGAGCGCAGAGGCAGTTTCATCCGCTTCATAAATAATCAAATCATAAGCTTCTCCCATGTCTCCTCCAAACCGGGTAACGACCTGCCACTCCCCATCTCTTTTATAAGAGGTATTGGTGTGGTCTGATTGTGGATAATACCTATCATCGGTTGGCCTAATAATTACCCAAATATCTTTTTCATGTGATTCTGGATAAACTCCCATGGTAAGTATCCTACAGTCTACCGAATCTCGGTCTATAGGTGAAACAACCCTTACGGCTGTAACTTCCCCATCGATTTTTAATTTATTGCCGATAGAAACCTGTTCGAGTTGGTTATTTACGCTCACTAGTTCTGAAGAATAACTTCCATACATCATCATCAGCACTCCTAGGATACCAAATGCAACCGCAATTTGGGTACTAAGAAATCTTTTGCCAGAACTCCCTTTTCTGCTACCTAAAACCGCAGAAAGTGTCAATATTAGTCCAATGATTACTATTATTATTTTTGTCGACATTTTTCTTGATTTAGTTTGCTATTTATAATACCCCTCTACGCTCTTCCAATTGCGCTTTAATCTCCTTAGCTCTTTCTTCGGAAAGACTATACTTCCACATCACCCAAATAGCCAAAGCTGCTGTAACTACGGGAAATACAATATCGGCAATTCGAAGATTTACCAATGTTTCCTCAGATTGTGTGGCCAGACCACCATCAAATCCAATTAATTGTAATACCAAACCGCCAAACACTAAGGCTAAACCTTGCCCTAATTTTACTACCCACCAGTATAAAGCTCCAAATGTACCTTCTTTCCTTGGCATTCCATTTACCAATTCATCCAAATCACAAACGTCCGCCGTCATACTCATCATCAAAGTAAATAAACTTCCTAACCCAAATGATATTAAAGGAATTGGAATAAACATTAACCAGGGATTTTCTGGAGTAAACGTCCACCATTTTAAAATATAACCAATAATGGAGAGCGCAGTTGAAATAATAAACGCATTTTTCTTACCCCATTTGTTCGCCATGGCAGAAACAATCGGAATTACCACTAAGGCAGAAACCAAAGCACTTATTGAACTAAACCAAGCTGGCCACGTCCCGGTAGCGCCATAGTCACCATTAAATAGGAAAAATACGATGATGAAAAAACTAAATGATGCTACAATTTGAAATCCATTAAACACTAAAAAGGTGGCGCCGCATAATTTCATAAAAGGCTTATTTTTTATGGCTTCACCGATACTTGCAACTAAATCTTTTAGGTTACTAAATATGGTCTTAAGGGTAAGTTTTTTTCTATCTGCCATATTTCCTGCGTCTATACCTCGACAGAATATTGCCGGTAGAACTCCCAAAAGCAGACAACCTAAACCAACATAGAGCGCTAATGTTCTTATACCAATGGCTTGACTTTCGAAAAGACTTTCATTGGGTATCATTGGCCAAAACCATGGTACAATAACCCATGCTACCAAACCAACGGTTTGTGAAAACGCCATCAAACGTGTTCTTTCGTTATAATCTGTTGTCATTTCAAAACCAAGTCCTACCAATGGCGTTGCAAACATGGTATTGCCCACTAGAAAAACTAAAGACATGATTAAAAAATACCAAAAGTTGAATGTGGCCGAGTTGGTTTCGTCCATCTGCCAGAGCAGCACGAAAAATATGGCACTTAGAATGGCTCCTGCAAAAATATAAGGTCTTCTTCGTCCATATTTTGAACTTGTATTGTCCGAGATAAAACCCATTACTGGGTCGGTAATAGCATCAAAAATTCTTGGCAGTCCTCCCAATATACCCGCTTGAAGAGGATCCATTCCAAAAACTGTTAGTAAGAAGAACATAAATACGCCTAGGGCACCTGGAAGTAGATTTAGTACCAAATGACCCGCTCCAAACGCGGCCTTTTGGCCCAAAGGGACTCTATCTTGTTTAGCTGTAACAGTTGACATATGGTTGTTTTTAGTTAGTTTCTATTGGCTTTAGCATGATGGTTTGAATCGACTTTGGTTTTATGGACACTCCTTGTGTGCCCTCTCCCAAATGAAGCTCAAATTCCTTCTTCGAATTTCCTTCGTTGAATACAACAACGGCAATGGAACCGTCTGGGTTCTGTGCAGCGGTTGCCAACAAATCATCATCCGTTTTTTCAAATCCTATCCGAACCGCACCTGGACGAATAAATCGACTAAAATGCGCCATGGTATAATATAGTGGGGTAAAATATACCTCGTCTTTATCTTCATCAACGATTACTGGTGCCACACACCAGTTCTCAAACCAGTTTGGGCCTCCTTTTTTGTTCAGAACCATGTTCCAATCTATCCATCCATCTACCCAATTATTTAGGCATCCAATAATATCTCTGGCATATCGGTTTACAGGTGCATACTTTGGGTGCAAGTGCTTTTGATCTTCAGGAGCCCAGTCCCAACCCCAATCCGTAGCCTCTTTTGACCAATACCAGGCATCATCCTGCCATTTGGGAACATCTGCATCCACACATGCTTCTGACTGTATCAAGTACTTATCGGGTGCTTTGGAATGTGCATATTGCAAAGCATCAGGAAAAACTTCGAAAGTACTGGCATACCAATGAATGGCTGTTCCGTCAAAATATTTGGAAGATGCTTCTGTCCTAAACATTTCATCCACCCATTCATTCAAGTGCTCCCTGTTTTGATCATACCCTAAAACTTTGACATTATGACCATCCTCCTCTAATTTAGGGCCCAAGTGGTTTTGCACAAAATCTGTCATTTCCTCGGGGGAAAAGTGCATACTTTCCCAATTACTATCATTGCCTAATGGCTCGTTTTCTACGGTGAAGCCCCAGATTTCAATATCTTCCAAAGCATAGGCATCTAAGTACTTGGAGAAAAATAGTGCCCAAGTATCGTAATATTCAGGAAGCAATTTACCTCCTCGCCAATCCTTGTTATCTTTCATCCAAGGTGGGGCAGTCCACGGAGATGCCAAAATTTTAAAGCCATCTTTTGAAGCCGCCATAGCTTCCTTAATGAATGGAATGATATCATCCCTGTCCTCATCTATGGAGAAATTCTTCAATTCGATGTCATTTTCCACTGGAGCGTACGAATAGTTGCTTACCGAAAAATCACAGGAATTCATATGGGTTCGCGTCAATGAATATCGAGCACCATCTTCCCCAAAATAGGCATTAATGATTTTGTTTCTGTTATCCTTACCCAGTTTATTCAACAAGTGTGCAGATGCTTCGGTGAAGGAACCGCCGAAGCCTGTAATGGTTTGAAACTTTTGTTCAGGTAGAATACGAATTATGGAAGAAACACTGTCTGTTTCAATGGTTGGTAAAGCACTCAATTTATTACCGCTAGCTGAAGTTTCATATACTTCAATATCCAATTTTTGCTCTACAATACACCCATTTAGTGTTACGGTCAATATCAGCATGAAATAAATTTGGTTAAAATTTTTCATTTGATTTCAGTTTCATATTCTTTGTGTTCTTCTAGCAATAGCCTATCAGTTTTCCATCGGCTGAGCCTCACCAAGCGGGGGCACTAGCACATCTTTCATCAAAGCTTCTTTGTCTCCCTTGTATGTTTTTGTAATTGGATTCCCATTTCGGGTAAGCCCTTCAAAAACTCCATCGTCCACAAGCTGCCATAAAGCATATTTGGCCTGACCATCTATGGTAATCAAACCAAAGTGATTTTCAGAACCACTCTGGTTACCCGCGTCTTTCCAACGTTCATTAAAAGCCTCGAAATAAAAACACGAAATGCCTTCCGAATTGGTCCATTCCCTCATATGTTGATAGTACAACGCTTCCTTATACTCATCTGTTGCCCTTGAGCCTTCTGGGCCGTAAAATCCATCCGAAATGGTAGCCCATCCTGTCTCCCCGATATGAATGGGTTTATTTTCACCTACACTAAGCATATGCTCCTTAACGGCATTGTATTGATTCTTTGCAAAATCCCTTGCGCGCAACATGGCTGCATCGATTTTTTCAATATCAGATAATTCTGCTTCCGATTCGGGCACCTTCCAAAATTCGGGATTGTAGTGGGAATTGTGATATGGATAGGTATGCATGGAAATGTAATCCACTGCTTTTATAAGTTTTGCTAAGTCTTCAGTATGGTAACTTTCTTCTCCGCCACCCCAAGAGGCGTAATCATCCGAACTGGTGATCCATAAATCTGATGGCAACTCTTTATTGATTTTTAAAAATTGTAGATGATTTACCCATTTTAGAATTACCGCAGGCTGCACGTAGTAGCTGGTCGCCCAGTTAATCATGGCTTCATTCCCTACGGCAATAATTTTGACAATATCTGGGTATTGGTTGGCAAGAGCCACTGCGCGGGCAATCTCACCTTCATTTTGTTCACTTTCCACATTGTGGTCCGGCTCTAAACCTGTCCAAGCGTTTTTACAGTCTATCCAGGCCCCTAACATTACATACATCTCAAAATCCGGATTTTCACCTTTGAGTTCCTTAATTGCTTGCAGCACATTCCCAGCATGAGGCAGTTGTACGTTGTATGTCCTAAGGATTTTTATCCCCATAGCGGATAGCAATTTCATATCATCCTTGATTTCGGCTACCGTGGGTTGACTATCACGGCTTACCTCCCTATATCCGCCATAACTAATGGCCAAATACTCTGGATTCCCTAAAATGTCTTTTGCTGTCACTTGTTTTTTTATTTGGGTTTCTTGATTTTCTTTTTCGTTCTTTTTTGTATTACAGGAAATAAATCCTATAAGGAGGAAAGTCATGAATATGTGTCTAAATACTTTCATTGTTGTCTTTTTTGCCATGTGGTTTAACTTTCCTAATGATTTTGGTTACTTGTCTTTGTAATTCAATCCATATCCTATTGGGAATAGTGGCGGTATAGAATCATCCCAAAAATTTGGTCCATATTTTCCTTGATAATCCGCCTCAGATTTAGGCCAAGAATGGGGTAGTTTTCCCTTAAAATCATAATCACCGAACAATACTTCGGCAACACCATCGCCTTCTGAACCCAACAACCAGGCTGCTACAAAAGCATCTGATTTTTCAATTTCATTTGTTACTACCAAAGGGCGGCCGGAAACCAATACAACTAGCGTCTTTACCCCCCTTGAAGTGTAGGCATCCACATATCGTTGGTGTTCGGCCGTTAAGGTAATTTGATATAAATCCATTTCACCTCCAATGTCACCAAAGGATTCAGCGTAAGGTGTTTCACCTACAACAATGATAGCAACATCAGCATCATGGTTGCCGCTCGCATTTGGGTCATAAATCACTTCCCCTTTCGCTAATCTTTCTATACCCTCTAGAATAGTGGTGGCACCTGCATAGTTTTCATGAGTGCCTTGCCAATTAATGGTCCAACCTCCAGACTGTAGTCCGGAGCTGTTTGCATGTTCTCCAACAACAACAATTTTGGAAAGGTTTTTATCCAGAGGAAGCAGATTGTCTTCATTTTTTAACAACACCAAAGACTCCCGAACCGCCTGTCTGGCAACATCCCGATGTTCCTGAATCCCTATTTCTGGTATAAGACTTGCATCTGGAAATGGATACTCAAAGACACCCAATCTAAATTTTTGCCGAAGAATCCTTCGAACTGCATCATCTATTCTTTCCATGGATACCTCGCCGCTCTCCACTCCTCTTTTCAAGCCCTGCTGATACATCTCAAAATCGCCTTCAACGGCCATAATCATATCCACACCAGCGTTAATAACATCGTTCTCCCCAAATCTTGAATACCCTTTCCAATCAGATACCACAATACCATCAAACTGCATTCCCCCTTTCAGGATGTTAGTTATCAGGGTTTTATGCGCATGCATGGGTACACCTCTAAGTGAATTGAAAGAAGCCATTACGGACCCTACTCCACTTTCCACTGCCACCCGATAAGGAGGTAGTAGAAGTTTCTCCACAGCTTCTGGGTCCAAAGAAGATTCTCCTCCTTCCACACCATAGTCCGTAGCGCCATCACCAATGAAGTGTTTAGCGGTAGCCATTACAGCACGTTTACTGGTTAAATCATTCCCTTGGTGTCCTATTACAGATGCTTTGGCCATAGCTTCGGTCAATTCTGTGCTTTCCGAAAAAGCCTCGTACACCCTACCCCATTTTTCATTGAACGGAATAGCTATACATGGAGAGAAAACCCAATTAAATCCCGTGGCTTGGGTTTCAATTGCGGTAATTCTCGCTGCTTTTTCAACCAGTTCCGTATTTCCTGTTGCACCCATTCCAATATTATGCGGAAAAATCGTAGCACCTTCATAGGTGTTTTGACCATGTACAGCATCAACACCAAAAATAAGCGGGATACCTAAACGCGTGGACAAAGCCAATTTTTGTAAGTGCGAAAATTTATCCTGCCATTCTTGTGCATTTTTGCCCGGTAAAGGACCTTGTGTATGAATAACAGAACCTATGAATTTAGTAGCAATGTCCTCTTCAGAAATATCATCAAAATGTCGCACCTGCGTCATCTGACCAATTTTTTCGTCCAAGGTCATTTCGCTTAGTAAAGAGTCTATCTTTTTTTCCATTAGGTCATCCCTATTTTCGCTTATTTTTTGCTGGCTATGGACAGATGTAACTAAGCCAATGACTATGATTAATTGTGCTAAAACCCTATTGAGATGATTCAAGTCCATTTCAGTCCAACCCAGGTCAAACAGTTACTTTTTAATTATCCTAGAGGAAACCAAGTTTTTAGTTTAAAAAGGCCGAGTTAATAGGCTCGGCCTTTAGTTTATCTAAACAAATGGAAATGGTCCTATTTGTTTTTCTTATTGGACAGTTATATTGTCTATAAAGTATATACCATCAGCAGCAGGTGGGTCAGTTTCCGCACCATTGGGATCATCCTGATTGTCATCTGGCTTAATGACAAGGAAGTTGTAATAATCTGTCTCTGCTCCTGGGTTAGGTGTAAATGTTACTGATAGCTCTACCCATGTATTGGCATCACTGCTTCCAAGTGTGGCAAACTGGGGAAGCGGATTACCAAGGTCTGGATTTGGTGTCGGGTTGGCGATCAGCTCGCACCTGAACGTGATGTCATTCAAGTTAGAATAGACTTGGAAAGTCACTGTTATTGAATTTCCATTGAACTGCCCCGTGTTGAATGCAGCCGAATTTTGGAATCCACCAAAGAAATCCGCCGTAGTTGGCTTTTCTACTCGAAGTACTGTGGCCGAGGTATTGATTCCGGTAGCTGAGGGATTATCTGCCAAAACAGCTGTAACACCTCCAAAAGTACTATCAAAACCTACACAATCTTCAAAACCTACAGGGAGTGTGGATGCTGGGCCCGTTGGAGCACTTCCAATAGTACAGGCGCTGCCTCCTCCACCTCCTCCAGCATCAAGTACCAAGGAAACGTTATCAATGTTTACTAGACCTGCTTCTCCATTTAAGTCGAAGAGTACCCTAGAGGTAGCATCTCCAAATCCGGTTGCGGTAAGAGTGCGTGTATAAGTCTGTCTAGTAGTGTTGATATCAACACTCTCGGAAGTATTGGCAAAACTACCACCACTTAATCCAATCCCTGCTATAATGCTTCTATCTGTATCAGACCATGCGTCAAAAGTTAGGATATAGGTAGCATCCGGAGTAATAGCCAGTTTCTGACTTAAATTAACCAAGAACGGCTGGCCTGGATCAGGAGAAGTCACATTAATTTGGTAGAATGTATTTCCATTTTCCGTTACCACTGGAGCAGGATTGCTATCATCCACACCCTGTATCCATGGAGCAGCGCCATCCTCGAAGTCTCCATTGACCAAAAGACCGCTATCAAAATCCATAACATTAACCGTTCGAGTCACTTGGGCCGCAGGATTTCCTGCCGCATCACTTACATCATAGGTAATCACATAAGTACCTGCAACACTGGTATCTACTGTATCTCCTCCAACCATGATGTTGCCTGAGATATCACCATCCGTATCATCATTGGCCGTTGCGCCTGGATCCGTGAACGTATCATTCACGATTAGATTCACTACAGCATCTCCATTTAAGGTAATTACAGGTGCTACGGAGTCTCCAGTACTTGTACCACCTACCACTAGGGATACATTGTCGATGTTAACCAAGCCTGCTTCTGCATTCAAATCAAATAGCACACGGGCATCTGGAGCTCCAAATCCACCAGCGGTCACTACTACAGAATACGTTTCTTGTGTTGTAGTAATATTTACCGTCTCAGTATCATTGGAAAAATCTCCTCCACTCAAACCGATTCCTGCAATTATAGATCTGTCCGTATCAGACCAAGCGTCAAAAGTCAAGGTATATGTCTCATCTTGGACAATTTCAAGCTTTTGGCTCAAATTAACCAAAAATGGTTGGCCTGCATCCGGAGTGGTTACATTTATAGAATAGAATGTATTTCCATTTTCCGTTACTACCGGAGCAGGGTTACTATCATCAACCCCTTGAATCCAAGGAGCAGCACCAGCTTCAAAATCCCCATTGGTCAACAGACCGGAATCAAATGCCATTCCGCCACCATTGGTATCACTTCCATCACCGCCTTCAACCAAGGACACATTGTCTATCACAACAACCCCGACATCTGCACCTAAATCGAATAGCACACGACTGTTGGCACTACCAAAATCGGCAGCTGCCAATTGCAAAGTAAAGGTCTGTGTATCGGTAGTCAAAGTTACCTCTGGAGCAGTATTGGTAAAAGGATCTTCGTTCAATCCAATTCCGGCCAAAATCGTACGCTCTCTATCCGAGGAAGCGTTAAAGGTCAAAATATAATTTGTTCCTTGTGTTATCTCTACCACCTGGCTCAAATTCACGGCAAACGCTTCGCCAGCAGTTTCAACATTGGCAAAATTAAAGCTGTTACCGCCTTCGGTTTGTACATTCGCAGCGTTTCCAATCCATGGTTCCACACCGGCCTCAAAATCACCATTGGTCAAAAGACCACTATCAAATGCTGGTGGGGGGTCTGGTAAATCTATCGTAATTTCATCTTCAAAAGCATTGGCAGCACCGGCAGCATTCCTAGCTGTCAAGGTTACTGTGAATGTTCCTTCTGCAAAAGTCTTAATGGGATCAATTTCTGTTGATGTCGTCCCATCCCCAAAATCCCACATAAAGGAATCTGCGTTTTGGGAAAGATTGATAAAAGTAACAGTACCTGTTCCTTCAATTATCGTTTGGGAAAATACTGCTACAACTCTGGGTAGTCCGTCCGCATCATCATCATCTTCACATCCCATAAAGGAGATGGCCAAAATAATAAGCGATAGGATTCCCGCTTTGTTAAGTAATCGTTTCATTTTAAAAGAAGTTAGTTTAGTTTATTAATTTTCATATACCCTTACGTAATCCACAATCATAGTTTGGGGAAACTGGGTTTCCGCGTTGGGAGCACCTACAAAGGTTCCTCCTACAGCAAGATTTATTAGAATAAAGAAAGGCTTGTTAAATACCCATTGCCCTTCGCCATCAGTTTCTTCATCCACATCTTCGGGGGTTAACTGGTTATACAGCACATCATCAACATAGAAATTGATAAAATCAGGACCCCATTCAATTCCAAAAACATGGAAATCGGTGTCAAAGCGATCGTTTTCCAAAGTAAATTCCTTAGAAATGGCATCTCCCCCATTATAGCCTGGTCCATGAATACTCCCCACTAATATTGAGGGTTCTTGACCTCTATATTCCATGATATCAATCTCACCTGCACCAGGCCATGGATTTTCATCAATATCGGCTCCTAGCATCCAAAATGCAGGCCATATTCCTTGACCAAATGGCAATCGGATTCTGGCTTCAAAACGACCAAATTCCTGCTCAAACTTATCTTGGGTGATTAATCGAGCTGAAGTGTATTGAGAGCCTGCAAAAGACTCCTCGCGAGCAGTAATCAAAAGGAAACCGTTTTCCACCGTAACATTGTCTGAACGGTCTGTATAGTACTGTAACTCTTGGTTTCCCCATCCATCCCCATTCGGGCCATTTCCTATATCAAAACTCCAAAGCTGTGGGTTTGGAGCACCCTCGGTATCAAAATTCTCGTCAAGAACTAAATTGGTGAATGTTGCCACTGTCTGTGTTTCATCTGTTTCACAACCGGATATTACGCTCATTGCTATTACCCCAAGGCACGTCAGCGCTATTGATTGTATTGTTTTAATCTGCATATATTTCATAATCATTTTTTTCAAATTTCAAGACCTCATTATTCAGTAAAGAAGTAAATATTGTCAAAGATGAAGTTAGGTCCTCCTGCCAAAATAAGTGCTCCAAGATTGTTTCTTTGAGTAGCCAAGTCTCCATCCAAAGGGATTTCAACTGAAGTCCATTGTCCAGGTGTCAAACCGCTTATGGTGAATCTTCTATCCGCATCGTCCCCGATAGGAAGTCCCGTGTTTACATCCGTTTCAAGCTCTTGGTTTGCACCTATATCCCTAATCTGTACCTCAACCTGAGTGGCCGCATCCTGCACATATACATCAATGTTCAATGTAGTACGATCGGTTGCATTAATGGTGTTGTTGAATATAATTCCAGTAAAGTTATTATTCGCATAGACCAGAACATCATCATCCCCGTTTGCAAAAATTGAAGTTGATGTGGTTGACCCTCCAAAACCGGGATTTACATCTATTCCCGTAACGCTAGTATATTGATCACTGAATAAGGAGCTCACATTGCCAGGTAACTCAGTCGGAATAGGAGCATTGGGTAAATCTCCTGTAGACGTTATTTGTAAGGAACCGGCGGCCCCAACATTATTCAACTGTGCTGTGATGTTTGCTGTTCCTTCGCCTAGTACGTTCACTACTCCAGCCTCATTAACCACCGCTACGGAGTTATCCGAAGAACTAAAATCGAAATAAGCGGGAGCTGCAAACACGGTTTGATTGATCCCAGATGCTAAATTGAAAGTTTGGGTAAGACCTAATATTAAAAAATCCGCCCCATTAAACGTCTCAACGACAATATCCTGTCCCAAAAATATGGCTGGATTTGGTTGTGCAATATTGCCAAGTTTTTCAAACCGTAACTCATCAATCCAAAAAGTAAATCCAAAACCACCGGTACTCTGAGACCCAGCGGAGAAAAAGAACATCCCTCTTTCCTGGATCAATTTTGATGGGTCGGGAATGGGAATAACCACTTTTCTCCAATCCGTGGACAGGCGTATGTTTTGCGCAATTACTGCAAATCTATTTTCTTCAAAATCGGTTCCAAAACCTACCTCTCCAATAGTGGCAGTTGTAGAACCCTTAACATAGAAAGTCAAAGCATCAAATCCCGTAAGGTTTCTACCGTCACCCCTATCTAAGAAAATACCTCCAATGAAACTACCATTGGGATCATCTGGTGCCGGAACATCTATTCGTATGGAAGAGGTTCCCATAAAAGCAACATTGTCATCTGTACCAAAACCTTCCGGGTTTGCAGGATTAGGACCTGCGGGATCAAAAGAATCGAAGAACTCATCAGTAAGCCCTACTGGTGCATCTGTAAAAATGTCTCCATTACTATTAAATGTTGCAAACCGTACATCATCCGAAAAGTCTCTTTCACAACCTGAAATAATAGCAATACCCAAGCTCAAAAGAAGTATAAAACGTATGTTGATATTTTTATATTTTTTCATTTCTCAATCTTTTTATTTACCAATGTTGATGTGTACATAAGTCATGATCTCCCATTCACTACCATTGCCAAATCCTACAGGGCTTATAATGGGTTCGGTTGCAAATTCATCTGCTACTGCATTTGGTGCGAACCTAGGGGAGAATCGATCTAAAGACCTCCATATTCCTCGTATTCCTACTTGAGTACTTGGTAGAATGAACCAATCCGGTTTGCCTAAAGTGGTTGACAAATCCAACATTAGTTGCAGTGGGAACGTCAAGTTAAAGTCCCTATGGTAATCGTATGGACCCCAATCGTTTACCTTTACATGAGCCCCAAGCTTATATTTTTTGTAGATTCCTCTAATGTCGGCTCCAAAACGTCTGATTAACCTGTCACTATCTCCATTACCCTGTCCGTTACCATAATAGAAATTTCCAATAAGGCCTAGTTCTGGGCTTAGTTTAGACACCATTCGTGAATGGATTTCCCATAAATCTTCAGCCGGTGCCGAAGTGGGAAAGGCGAAAAACTCCCGGTTTGCATTGAAACCAATGTGAGCATCCATCGTAGTGGGCAAATGACGATATACAAACCCTAAATTCATCGCGAACTTGGCATCTTCTGCTCTATCATTATCCCATTCGTACATCCAGGTTCCTGGGGTAGGGTCAAAAGTCAGCAATATTTCAGCAGCTGTAGTTTCCCGGTTTGCCCGAACGGAAAATGGGTCATCAATAATGTTTCTAAGACGTCCAGGTCCTTGCACATCCTGAGGAATGGCATCTACTATTGGTTTTTGCCACATGAAGTTGGGAGCGATTTGGAAGTTTCCAGTCGCAAACGTAAATCCTGATAATACACTGGTTATATTGCCGCTTCCCGTATCTCTAAGTTTCCATCCTGTAAAGGTTAATGTTTGGTCTGCACCGCCATTGGCAATCAATCCCATTGCCGAGGCCTGGCCATACCAATTGAACTTCCCTCCTTCATAGGTCACCTTAATTTTTCCTCCCCAATTATCACTGGCTTGAATTCTATCTTCAACTACTACGTAATTCCCAGGAGTGCCTGTTACATCCTGAAAAGCAATTCCATTTAATGGACTTCCTGCCCAAATACCACCCACATGGATACCAACTTTCCCAAATTCTCTTTCAATTCCTAGGGAAAGTCTTTCAGTGGGCCATGGTGGAATCACACCACTACGTAGTTGATTCGCGTCCAACACCCGTCTTCCATTTTCATCCAAAATGACGTCTGTTTCAAAATCTCTGTGATAAATACCGGTTACGTCAAACTTTCCAATATGTCTTTGATATTTAAAAAGCATAGTAGGATTGGCACCCCACCATAATTGTGGGCCAATTGCTACTTTTAGTCCTTTTAAAGGTCCTTTACCATCCAGTTCAGCTCCCAATATCTCACCGTTATAGATATCTAGGTTGGGACCGTAATTCGCTTCTGGGTAAAAGCCGAAAAAGTCGCCTTCATATCCCCAGTGATAATGTCCTGTTCTGTAAAAACCTCTTAAATCAAACTCCTTTGCATTCCATTCAAACTCCGCTTGATAGACGCGAATTCGATTCACATCAGACACAACGACATCACCTTGATCCGTACTTACGTCGATGGGACGAGAATTGTTTTCATAGAAGATTTCGTTGATTGGGTTTCGAGCAACATTTCCTACAACGTTGACGTTCACCTCAGCCCGCATGTTGGGTGCAGGATTTCCTTCTACTCCCACGAAGTAGGATTGTAAATGATCAAATCCTAACTGGTTAGGGAATGTATTTGGATCATCAGGATCCGGCGTATCGGGTGTAGTGATTAAACTACCTCCTGTACTAAAAGTTGCAAACTTCGCCTGTAGATTACTAATTCTTAACAAGTTGCTTTGCTCCCCCTGTAAAGCTGCTTTATCGCCACGAGCTTTCAAAACAGCATCCATTAGTTCAATATTGTCAAAGTGATTCTGTACAAATGACATATCAACACCGTCTGCGTAAGGATTTAGTTGATGTGCTTCCTTCAAAGCATAATAGGCCGCACGTGGATATAGGTCGTAAAGGCCTCTTGGATTAGTTGCGCCCTTGGCACAAATTCCAAACCACTCTTCGTTCATGTTGTTGGCTCCCGGGCCGGCCAAATCCCTTGCATATCCACCATTAGACCAAGAAGCATTGTTATCATGGATATCGGCGTTCTTTCTATCGTCAAACCCAAATTTCCACCAGCCATCACTGAATTGGAAAGTAAAACCTCCGATGGAGTTTCCTACTTTACCCAATCCTGCAGCATTTTCATAAATTTCCTTCCAATTACCAACCATATAGTATGCCTGCGAGTATTGGTCTTCCTTGTTTTCAATGGCATTGAAAGCATCTGCTCCAAACTCCGTAAACATCACTGGCATATCCAGTTTATCCTTTACCACTTGGAACATATCTCCAAACGAAACCCCGCGATAGGTATTGGTTCCATAGATATCCACATCTTTACATTCCTCTGCAACAATATCAATGAATAAAACGTCACCATTACAAATGGCAACGGGGTGTGAGTCATCCAATTCCTTCATTTTTTTGGCAGCCTCGTTCATTAACCGATACATCGGCCTACCCCGGCTCTCTCCTATAAATTGGATTCTTCCTTCATCATCTGGAAAATCCTCGGTTTCCGCTCCCTGCCAAAACAGTCCGTAGTTGTTTTCGTTACCCAATAGGTATAGTAGAAGTCCTGGAGTATTCTTGTAGTCATTAACCAGTTGTTCCATCTCAGACATCAGGAATTCCTGGGTGACGGGGTCATCATATATGGTTACTGGTGTCCATACTCCATTTAAGGTTAATCCATACCGACCAAACGAGTGATTCAGCATGGTGTAGATACCATAGTTTTCGTAAATGTATTGTATCCATCTAGCCGGAACTCCCGTATACTGACGGATAACATTTACACCCATGTTTTTGAGCAATGACATTTCTGTATCAAGCCCCGCCCTGATAATGTCATCGGGTTTGTTCCAGAAAGCAGCGTCGACAGTATTGGTGCCAATCGGAATGTAGTCCCAGTTCATTCCATTCATCATGAAATCCTTTCCGTTGACGACCAATTTTGTCCCTTCTTGGTTCTTCACGACTGATACCTTAGCCGACTGAGCGTATGTACCTGTTACGAAAAGAAAAAGCAACAATCTTAGCAATTTGTTTTTCATAGTGTAGTTTAGTTTTAGTTCAGTTTCCAAAAAGTGATTTAAATGAAATAGTCTTATGTAGACCAGCGTTATTTCTATTGAATTCACTTTTACAGAAGGTTAAACATATCTTAAAAAAATAGGAAGACCATAAAATTTACCACTACAAAAAATATACATCGTAAAAAAATGGATGTTTTTTTATCAATTTGACAAAAATGCCCAATTTTAAAGGGCTCAGCTCGTAGGAATAGTAAGCGGGAAACTCTTGTTAAAAAATGTTTGTATAGGTATTGTTGAGGTAGGTAAAGTGTTCTAAAGCTTTAAGATGTAGTTCACAAGGTTGTCATCATGCTCTAAACCCATCTTTTTTCTTAATCTATAACGTTTGATTTCTACACTTCTGGCCGAAATGTTCAATAAAGGAGCAATTTCCTTGGAAGATAAGTTGAGGCGCAAATAAGCGCATAACTTAATATCGTTTGGGGATAAATTAGGGTGTACTTTTTTCAACTTCTTCAGGAATTTTCTATCCGCATTATTGAATGCTTCTTTGAAGAGCTCCCAATCGTCATTTTGGTTCAGGTTGCGGTCAATAATATCGATTATGGGCTTTACTTCCTTTTCGCCAACATTGGCCATGAGCTGTTCTTTTGCTTTGGACAGGAGCTCATTCTTTTTAATAATACTCATAGTTGAAGCAGCCAATTCGTTACTCTTGCTTTGAAATTCCTTTTTTAGCTGTTCATTTTTCAATTCAATAATTTCCTTTTCACTTTGCGCTTTGGCCAGTTCCATTTCGCGCTTGTTTTCATCAATCAGTTTCTGTTGTCTTTTACTGTAATATCTCTTATAAATATTATGAATGGCCATTGATGCCAAAAAACCACCCAATATGTAAACTACCAACATTAGGTTTGAAAAATACCAAGGTTTGGCTATGGAAAAGGAATAGGTCGCAACATTTGTGGATAGTGTATCACCTACTCGAGAACGTAATTTAAATGTATACTCCCCTGGACGAAGATTTTTAAAGTATACTTGTGGTTCCAAAGACCAATCACTCCATTCCTCGTAAATTCCTTCTAGTTTATATTGGTATTCAGGAATTGAAAACTTTGCAAACTCAGGAGTATAAAAAGAAATCTCAATATTATTTTGAACGGTTTCAAAGCTCCCCTCTATCCTTTTGTCATAAATATTCTTTTCATTTCCAATTCCAGAAGAAAATATGCTGCCTATTTCAACCGTGAAATTGGGTTTTACCAGTTCATTAATCGCCACCGTAAAATACCCTAAATTGTTTCCAAATAGATAGGTATCCGTATTGTTCAGTACAGAAATATTTTCATATCCCACGATTCCATCACGCATGTTTTCAGTTAACGGTATGGATTGCAGTCGAGGGGTTCCATCTAAAGTCCCCTCAACAAAATATCCAATATTGGAGTCCGTCTGTATCCATAAATAGCGATTACGTTTGTCAACCAAAAGTTTTCCAGAGACATATTCAGCCTGAGAATAGGCCAAACTCAATATACTATCCTTAAAAAACGTGTCCTGGACCGAATCGTACTTCAGAATACCTTTTTTAGATGCATACAATAAATCTCCTTTATATTTTACTAAACCAGAATTGGACCCTATTAAAACAGTATCTACCTGCACGCTACCTGCGGTGGACATGGAATCATCCACATCGATTTTAAATACACCCTTATACTCATGGTTGACAAATATATTCCCATCATGGTTCTCAACATACCTCGAAGAATGGTCAAAACCTCGTATTTTGTTTTTAAGCTGCCATCTTCCTCCTTCATTTTCCAAGACATACAGACCATCATAATTTCCTTGAAGCAGACGGTTAGGATTTTCCGCTATCCTTTTTACCGTCCACGTCCCTCTAACATTTGCAATTTTTGATGCATTATCCGCATCAACCACAAATGTGCCTGTATGATGTCCACAAAAGAGTGTCCCATCTATCTCATTTAATGACCATACTTGCCCTTGGGTACCAGAAATCAACGAAAAATCGGAGATGTCCTGCTTATTTTTATAAAAGAGCCCCTGATTTGTGCCCAAATACATCATATCTCCTATAACAGCTGTGGCGTATACACTCCCAACCACTCCTCTATTGTCATGATAAACTTTAAAGGGTGATTTCAAATTGATATAGCTAATACCATTATTCAATCCTAACCAGAGGTTGTTTTTGAAGTCCTCAAATAAGGAGAGCACGGTATTATTTTGAAGACCGTTTACTTGACCAATATGATATATCAAATCCCCATTTCCATCGAGTAGAATTAACCCATGGGATATGGTTCCCAAAGCTATACTGCCATCTCGTAATTGTAAACTGGTATATACGCTTACTGTATTCAAAAGTGAATCCGCTGGGATATTCCATTTGATTAAACCTTCATCCGTTGACTTATAAAAACCGTTGTCTCGCGTAAGTACCAACAAATCAGACTTATCTTGAAATACCCCTACGACTTCATCATCGACTACTGCGCTATCATTAAACACCAGGGAAGCTTGACCGCTTTCGATTTTGAAAATCCCTTCATACTTTTTCTGAAAATAAATGTTCTGATTAACGCTAAAAAGGCTTGGAACGGAGGTTTCCGAATCAATATTATAAATAGAGTCATCCTTAAGGTTGTAAATGTAAATTCTTTCCAAGGATTGAAATACCACCCAATCTTCAATTTTCCAAATACTCCAAAATTCCTCGTCAGGAAGAAAATCAACTTTTACCTTCGCGGAAAGTGAGGTGTACTGAAGTATTCCAAAAACATCTTTTTGCCAATAGCCAAATTCCATGTAGGCGCCAGAATATATTCTATTGTCTACAGCTTTAACCGAACGTATAACGGTTTCATTAGGTGAAGGATATTTCGTCCAGGAGGAACCATTAAATTCCAGTAGGCTTTTGTTATTGGCAATATATATGAGTTTATCCTCAGACTGTGTAATTGACCAATTCTGGTTTTCTCCATTGTAAAGCACAGGTGCATAATTCTGTATGGGAGGCAACTCTTGTGCAAAAAGACCAAAGGAAAAAAGAATGGCTAAAACTCTAATACAATTCACCTAGCAGATTTTATATTCTCATAAATATAGGATAAGAAATGGACTGCCAAAAATTATCTGAGGGTATTGGTATCCTAGAAATCCCATCATTTTCAATTAATTTCAAACCAAATACTTTAGATGGGCGATTTTATTTTATTCTTCAAGAACAACAATTGAATAAAGCCGATTTAAAGAATTTTGCATCCTTTTTAACTTTCACAAATGAAAAAAAATACAAAAAATACTGAGCCCTATTCGTGGGGGGAAAATTGCAAAGGCTGGGAGTTTGTAAGAGATTCATCTCTGAGCATAATTGAAGAACTGATGCCTCCCAACACGAGTGAAACAAAACACTATCACTCAAAATCTCAACAGTTTTTTTATATACTTAAGGGCGAGGCTGCTTTTTATATCAATAATGAACTTCACAAGGTAAATGAACGTGAAGGAATCCAAATACCAGCCAAAACGGTACATCAAATTAGAAACAATGGGCTATCAAATCTAGAATTTCTTGTGATTTCCCAACCTACAAGTAGAGGTGAT
Organism: Flagellimonas sp.; assembly: GCF_965601775.1. Taxonomy (GTDB): domain Bacteria; phylum Bacteroidota; class Bacteroidia; order Flavobacteriales; family Flavobacteriaceae; genus Flagellimonas. The sequence goes on along the minus strand of NZ_OZ271837.1, from coordinate 1,462,500 downwards.
AGGTTTGAGGTTACCTAAAGAGATGCCAATAACTTTAGACCCCTTTGTATACTACCTTTTTTTTTTAGAAAATGAAATACGTACCTAGTACCAGTAACGTAATGATACCCCCAGCCAGAAAAGCATATTTCCAAGGTTGGATATCAATTTCATCAGTGATTACTTCTTTCTTCGGTACTTCCAGAGGTTTCAGCTTACCAACCAGCAACATAATCCCAACGTTAATTACGAAAAGAATACCCATTACATGCAAGAAATGCGGATATGCCGTGGCTTCAATAATGCTTAACTCTTTTGCATCTGTTATTCCATTTGCGGCAGCTTCGGCAAGAGCGGATTCCACCATCATGGGACTGATAACAAACTGACTTATCAAATACATCAATACCCCTGCGGTCAAAACAATCTTGGCCCCCAATGCCGGAACTTTCTTCGTATAAATACCTACGATAACCACAGCAAAGATGGGTACACTTAAGCTCCCCAATGCTTCTTGGATATAGGCAAAAAGACTATCTGCCGATGCGATAAAAGGAGCTATACAAACTGCCACCAAAGCCAGAACCAGACCAAAACGTTTTCCAGCCTTCACCGCTTGCAGTTCAGAAGCATCCTTATTGAATAACTGTTTGTATAAATCAAAACCGAACAAGGTAGCACTACTGTTTAGCAAACTATTGAAAGAACTCAATACCGCTCCGAACAATACAGCAGCAAAAAAGCCCAATAGGGAAGCTGGTAAAACTTTTTGTACTAATTCAGGATAGGCCAAATCTGCGTTGGCCAAATCTCCATCGAAGACATGCCATGAGATAACTCCAGGTAGAACCACAATGGCCGGAATCAAAAACTTGACTAAGGCAGCTAACATTACCCCCTTTTGCCCTTCCTTTAAACTTTTGGCGCCAAAAACCCTTTGCAAAATGGACTGGTTTGTCCCCCAATAGTAGATTTGGGCCAGAATCATACCTGTAAAAATGGTTCCAAAAGGAATTGAAGAGTCTACTTCACCTTTCAATTCAAACTTTTCTGGATGATTTTCCCAAATAGTCGCCAATCCTTCTCCAATATTTCCCTCACCAACAAGCTTTAATCCGAAATACGGAATCAATATTCCACCGATAAGTAACCCAATCGCATTGATAAGGTCGGAAACGGCTACTGCCTTCAGCCCACCAAAAATGGCATAAATTGAACCGATAATTCCTATACTCCAAACGCATAGCCAAATCGTTTGGTTTTGAGTTAGGTTCAGTAAACTCGGAAGGTCAAACATAGACGAAAACGCCAAAGAGCCAGAATACAAGATGGTTGGTAACAATACCAAGCCATAGGCAAAAAGAAATAGAATGGACAGTAGCGCCTTTGTCTGTTGGTCAAATCTATTTTCAATAAATTGGGGAATAGTTGTAATTCCCGAACGCATATATTTCGGCAATAAAATCAGTGCGGTTAAAACCATCGCGATCGCTGCAAGGGTTTCCCAGGCCATCACCAAAATACCTTCAGTAAATGCTTGACCATTCAGTCCGACAATCTGCTCCGCCGAAAGATTTGTTAAAAGCAAAGAACCTGCAATGGTCACAGCACCAAGACTCCTACCTCCCAAATAATACCCTTTGGCAGATTTTTCGTTGGTAGATTTTGTAGCGAACCACGATATTACGGCAACAAGTAGTGTGAATCCCAAAAAGGAGAGAATGGATAGACTATTCATGAAGTTTTACTTAGTATTGGTTGTTGATTTAAGTTTGGTATTACTAAAACTGCTTGTCAAGATACATTTTTTTAATGGTTCTTATATCACGGAGTAATAGTTAGGCGTAAAAGGGGTCTTAATTTAAGGATTAGGCTTGCGAATGCCCTTTTGCCATTAAACAAGTTTACTTTAGTTTTAAGCATACATTCAATTCCCTAATTTGGAAATTACCTATTATGATTATGAACAAACCATTCCTTTACTTTTTTGCTTTGCTGGGGTCATTATTCCTTTTAAGTCCGATTTCGGATGAGGGCGGTACTTTTAATATCAATCCCCAAGAACTTGAAAAAGACTCTTTACAATCTCAATTCAATACTCTGGTTTGGGCCGATGAATTTGAAGGGGAAGGGGCGCTAGATAGGAAAAAATGGTTTTTACAGACGAAACTTCCTCCCGGGGGTAGTTGGTGGGGAGGATTGATTCAGCACTATACCAACCGAGAAACAAATGCCTACCAAAAGGATGGATACTTAAATCTTGTGGCGAAAAAAGAAGTCTTCAGAAATCAAGGTCGAACCAAACAATATACTTCGGCAAGATTAAATTCCAAGTTTGCCTTTACCTATGGAAGAGTCGAAGTGCGAGCAAAACTACCAGAGGGCGTAGGCACTTGGCCGGCCATTTGGATGCTCAACACAAATATAAACGAAGTTGGGGCGTATTGGGAAAAAAAAGGGTTCGGAACAACAATGTGGCCGGATTGTGGAGAAGTGGATATTCTAGAGCACTGGGGCAAGAATCCAAATTATGTCTCAAGTGCGGTCCATAATGGCTCAAGCTACGGAGACAACGTGCTCAACCTTGGAGGTCGACAGGTCAGTGATGTTTCCCAAGAATTCCATATTTATGCGCTAGAATGGAGTAAAGAAAAAATGATTTTCTCCATAGATGGAATCGAGCACTACACCTATCAGCCATCCAAGAAAAATTCTAAAACTTGGCCCTACGATTCAGACTACTACCTACTTTTAAATATCGCCATAGAGCGGGATATAGACCCTAATTTTAAGGAAAGTGCAATGGTCGTGGATTACATCCGAATTTTTCAATAAGTTTTCCCTTTACACACAATCCAATTGATAAACTAAAAGGGGTACTACGCCAAAAGAAAAATCAAAGTCATTTAAGTAGGAACAGCTATGAACACTATCTCAAATAAAGACCGTTGTTTGAATTACCTCCAAAAATATGCGGAAAAGGATATATCAGCAATGACAAAAATGTTTGCTGATGACATTGCACTTCGTGATTGGAAAATAAGTGTAAAAGGGAAAGAAAATGCACTGTCAGAAACAAGGAAAAACTTTGCTGCGGCCAGCGCTTTGGAAATTGAGGTTTTAGCTACATACGAAAGTCCCATGACTGTAGCTGCAGAGCTAAAAATCACAGTGAATGGGACTGAGGAGCTTTACGTGGTTGATGTAATTACCTTCAACGTAATAGGAGAAATTGAATCGATTCGAGCTTATTTGGGAAGAAGTGACTATTAAAGGCTCTTGAATAGCGTCCTACAAAACTAAGTTATTGTTGTGATTTCTTAGAATAGTGAATTTCCCCTAAGGCTTTCAGCGTTTTGGCGGCGTTTTCCGCTGTGATATCCCTCTGCGGGTTCGCAAACATTTCATAGCCTACCATAAACTTCTTTACCGTCGCCGAACGTAACAAAGGAGGGTAAAAAGACATATGAAAATGCCATTCGGGGTGGTCTGCTCCATCTGTCGGCGCTTGATGGATTCCGGCAGAATAAGGAAACGAAGTCTCGAAAAGGTTATCATATTTTATAGTCAATACGCTGAGTATCTCTGCAAACGAAACCACCTCATTCTCTGACATTGTTACTATGTTTTGATGCGGTTTTTTTGGGACTATCATGGTCTCGAAAGGCCACGTGGCCCAAAAAGGAACCAAAACCACAAAATCCGAGTTCTCAACAATAATTCGTTCCGCTTTTTCAAGTTCCTGCTGTACATAATCTGACAAAAGGGTGCTTCCATGGCGCTCAAAGTGTAGTCTTTGCTGTTCCGCTTTTTTTCTGGGTTCTTCGGGAATTGTTGATTGCGCCCAAATCTGACCATGGGGATGGGGATTGCTACATCCCATGATTTCCCCCTTATTTTCAAAAATCTGTACATGATTTATCTCTGGAATGGAACCTAATTCTTTATATTCCTTTTGCCATAGCCTTATCACTTCAGCTATTGCATCCACCTCCATTAATGGCAGGGTCAAGCTATGATTTGGAGAAAAGCAAACCACTTTACAAATACCTTGTTCTTTTTTCGCTTGAAGTAAACCTTCGTTGTACTCTTCCTCTCCCCCATCCATTAGAAGAGAGGCATAGTCGTTGACAAATGAATAGGTCGATTCGTAATTTTCATTTTTAACTCCGCTTGCTCTGGTATTCGATGGACACAGATAACATTCAGCATCGTAACTAGGAAGAACATTGGACGCATTTTTCTCTTGCTTTCCTTGCCAAGGCCGTTTGGTTCTATGGGGTGATACCAAAATCCACTCGCCCGTTAGGGCATTATATCTTCTATGGGGCTTGCCATTAATAAAACCGTCCATAATTTTCTATATACTTTGAACACCGTCACCAATGGATACTCTAAATGGGGACAACTCAATGTTAAACTCCTTCTTATATGTTCTTGCTGTTTCTTCAATAAAGTCATTGGTAGCATCATCATGTACCAAATTCAGGGTACAACCTCCAAATCCACCTCCCATCATACGTGCTCCAAGGACTCCATCAAAACCCTGCGCAAAATCCACCAAGAAATCCATTTCGGAACAGCTCACTTCGTATTCTTTGCGTAAGCCTTCATGGGATTGAAACAACAATTCTCCAAACTTTTCCAAATCGCCATTTTCCAAATGCTTACTCGCTAGAAGCGTTCTTTGGTTTTCTTTTGCTACATAGCAAATTCTCCTAAAAACCACTTCCGACAGTTCGTGTTTAAACTCCTCCATGACCTCCAAAGGGACGTGGGCCAATGCTTGGTATTCAGGATACTTCTTGAGGATAAAATTAAATCCAGATTCAGCCTCTTGCCTTCTTAGATTGTATTCACTTGTAGCTAGGTTATGGGATACATTGGAATTAAGTAATACTATGTTATAAGGGGACATATCCGCAGAAACGTATTTGAAATTCTGGGTATGGCAATCCAATTCTATCAGTTTGTTTGCTTTACCCATAACCACGGCAAACTGGTCCATAATACCGCATTTAGTGCCCACAAAGTGGTGTTCCGCATCCCTAGACATGGTTATTATCTCAGAATTATTCAACCCTACATCAAAAAGTAAACTAATTCCTTTTGCGATACCGCATTCCAATGCCGCCGAAGAACTAACACCCGAACCGATGGGCAATGAGCTGTCAACCACACAGTCAAAACCTTTGATTTGACCGGGATATTTTTGGTCTATAAAATGTATGACTCCTAAAAAATAATTATGCCATTCCATTTCACTTATCGCAATTTTGCCTAAATCAATGGTAAATCCATCGTTGTAATTCTTGGAATATACATTGCACAACTGTGTATTGTTCTTTTTAAAAAAGAGGTTAACCTTTAAATCAATGGCAGCTGGAAGTACCACACCCCCATTGTAATCCAGATGTTCGCCTATCAGATTTATTCGACCCGGGGACGCTATGGTAACCTCATTTGTTTCAATTACGCTTTTCCAATTCATTTTTGGTAATTGTTTTCTCTCAATTGTTGCGATATTTAAATCTATTTCTTGACTCTAAAATTTCCTGTGGTGATTACGCTAAAACTTAGGATTTTACATTAAGGTTCATTATAATCTTTGCGCAGTTAGCATACCGCCTGGTGGTATGGCAATCGTTAGCATTCCTTTTTTAAACTCAAGGGTTTCTGTAGATGTAATGGCTCCTTGGCAATCAAAAAATTCACATCGATAGGTCCCAAAACTTTCCTGACATAAAATGGGTATCTCTTTAGAAAACTTAGCGTTGAGAATTTCAATTTCATCATATTCCTTTGAAAGGGTGTAAAAAGAATCTTCGAATATACCTATTACCAAAACTTGGCCAAGACTTGCCTCAAGGATGGGGTAGTTTGAAAGAGGGGATGAAGGAACGAACTGCGTAGACAAAAGCACTTCCGACCTGCTCTTCCAATATTGGGTATAAAACTTAACCATTTTTATATGTTCTTCTGGAGCATCAATCAACATTATAGATATCTGAGGCACTCCAAACAGGGCATTCATATAATGTATGGCTGCAGTCTCCACATGCTCTTCGAAATGCCATTTAATCATATCAGAATGTACCGCTGTTGTACCGCTCATCATCTTAATATCTGCGATTCTAACGCGATTCATCACATAGTCCCCCGGACAATCAAAAGCCCGTAACATATTCCCATATTTGCGCATTACCGGACCTGTATACTTCTGTCTGAATTCTATGAAAATATTTGGATTTATTTTTTTGAGTTCCTGACTTACCTCAGAAAGAAGTTTATCCACAGCATCATTGATAGAAGCAAAATCTCTACCTGTGTTCTGCTCAAAGGAAGTATCTGGATAAGCTTTGAAATCATCTATAAAGTCCAACTTAAGACCATCAAGTCCCCAACTTCTGACGGCATCCACATAGATTCCAACCAAGTACTCACGCACCTCTGGAAAGCGGGGGTCAAAAACAGGTGCCCATCTATGGTTTTCTGTCAAAAATTTTCCTTTAAATTTTTTATATGCCTTGGACTTGCGACCACAAAAGGGTACCGAATACCAAAGGCCAACAGCAACACCCAAAGCCTGAATGGACTGGACCACTTGCCGCATATCACTGAATCTATCGGGCTTCCAATCTCCTGTGTAATCATATCCTCTGCTGTTATCCTTAGTCTGCCAACCATCATCTATTATTATGGCATCAAACCCTAAGTTCTTGGCCAAACCACACTCTTTTATCAGTATATCTTCTTCCAAGTTTTGATGAAACTGATACCATGTGGAGTAAAGTGGTTTCCTTGCAATTTCGGGTACAAAGGCAGGCTTGAGATGCTCATGGCTTTCCCACCAAACCGTAGTTTCTCTCAACGCCTGGGAAAAGTGAATATTTCTGTAATCAATTCGGATTTCTGCGCTAAAATTCCTAATCGGATACTTACATTCCGTAAAAAAAACAAATCGGCAATAAAAGTGATTGTCTTCTTCCCGATATTTAGCCGCCATTTCTATTCTGTTCACCGCATTGGAGCATGAAAAACAAACGATATTTTCGTCCTTGTTTCCAAAAAGTTGAAGAACCGGGGCGTCAATTGAAATCCGCGACTCATGGGATTGCAGTTCCCAATCTGCTTCAATACGTTTTGAAAAATCCGCTGTAGGCCTCCAATATCCCTTTACTCCAATTGCAGGCACTTTCCATTCTATCTCAACAGGTTTAGGGATAAAATCGTTATCTCCCTTTATCTCGAGACGGTATGAGGAAATTTTTCCATCGCTTTCCAATGGAACAAGTACACTTTCAAAGTGATTCCCATACTGTTTGACCACTACATTTTTAAGGTCTTGAATTACTGTATTGTTCATTAGAGTTATCTCAATTTCTTAGAAATACTTTGACTTTAGCATTGTTCTGAGGTGCAACTACTAGGGATTCATTATTTCCTGTATCCAATTCAATCAGACAGTTCGACTGACCTGGAACGTAAAAGCCACTTTTTGACTCGGATATCACGGTAAAAAAATCGCTCTTATTACCCTCAAGGAATAAACCATTTATGGCATCATGACCTCCATAGTTTGTCTCCGATTGAAAATCATTACCAACGGCCAAAACATCCAAGGTTCCATCCCGATTAAAGTCGTTAACCAGAAAATCGTTTATGGGTCCATATTGACATTGAATGGGGAGAGGGCGGATTTTAAAATTGAAGTCCCCCAAATTCTCCAAATAAATACTCTCAAAAATATTTACGGATATTGTTTCTTCAGTCAATGACTGAATTTTCAGCAGATCAACAAAATCAGCAGAAGCAAAATCGCTATACGATCTAAATTGATTTTTAAGAAGACCCAGTTGTTTCATAACATCGTCCCTTGAATGCATAGGTTTCAATTTCAACCCTTGTTTTGTTTCCAAAAAAGCACCTATCAGGGGGTCTATACTACCATTGGAATCAAAATCCTTGGTATAAATATATATGGGATGCGTTTTGTCAGGATTAATAAAATTATTCAAACCTTGATTGCCAACAAGAAAGTCTGGGTCGCCATCATTATCAAAATCCGCCATTTCAATGGTTCTCCACCACCCATTGGTTTCTCTCTTTTCGCCAGAAATATCAAAAAAAGTGCCTTCCCATTTTTTAAGGTTACCAGAATGATTTCTATAAATCTCTATAGGCATCCAATCCCCAATAATTATTAAATCATCCCAACCATCATCATCTAGGTCCTGCCAAATTGCATCTTTTACCATGCCCAAAGATTGTAATTCCAAATTGGCCTTTTCCACAAAACGCCCATCTTCATTTATCAGAATTCTACTTTTCGGTGCTCTAGGATATTCTTTTGGTGCTATCCCAGACCCTACAAAAAGGTCCATATCTCCGTCCTTGTCAAAGTCGTTTGCACTAACACAGCTCGTACTTGATTTAAACGTTGGAAGACGGTTGGGTTCCCATTTAAATTTGGCATTACCTTGATTTATATATATCCTGTCTTGGTAATATTCTGAATGCTGCTCTTTTTCACTTCCCCCACTACCTATGTATAAATCTTCATCTCCATCATTATCAATATCCAAAAACAGCGCAGCGGCATCTTCGTATTCTGATTCAAAGGTATCTAGCAGAGAATAATCACCATCTTTATCCGGACCCAATAGATATCCAGGTTGTCCATGGCTACCTCCAATGAAAAGTACCTCTCCCGCCAAACCTTCTAGTTTTGTTTTTGCCAAACAAGGTCCCATTTTTGATTGCTGGGACAACAACAGATTTTGGAACACAAAGTCGTTGGATTGATTCTCGATATGGATAAAAGGAACTTTTTCGTCCTTAACCTGTAAAATTGTTCCTTCTGACTTTATTTCCTTTTCCAATTCCTTAGCATCTTGGATAGAGAAAGTTATGGTTTGGTTGGCCTCCAATTCCCCTACTTCCGAAACCTTTCCGGTTGGCCAAAGGACCTGAATGGAATCAACCTTGGGTGCCTCTAATCCAAAAAAAGCACCTGCTTCTACTGAGGAAAGATAACCTCTGACCACCGATTGATAATGGACTTGTACCTTGCCTTTGGACCATATTTTAACCTTCGCTCCTATGGCATATTTGTTTTGTTTTGTTCCCTCCAACTTTACTTTCAAATAATGATAGTTAGCCATTTCAGAACGAAGGTTTTGGAGAACAAAGGCCTTTTGGTCCAGATTATTCACGATTAAATCCAAATCGCCATCCAAATCCAAATCAGCATAGGCTGCTCCATTTGAAAGTGATGGATTGGGGCTTAGCCAATTTGCAGTGACATCCCGAATATTGAAAACAGAATCATTCTTGAAAAAGAAATTTTGAAGTTTTACTTCCGGCTGCCTTGCGACCAATTCCTTAAGTCTTTTGTCTTTAGCTTCCTCAGAACCATAAACATTATTTTGCTGCGTGTAGTTGATAAAATCGAGGTCTGTGATATCCTTTCCGTAGCCATTTGTCACAAAAAGGTCTTTGGTGCCATCACAATCGTAATCTGCCCATAGCGGAGTCCAACTCCAGTCGGTTTTGGCAATACCGGCAATAAAAGACACATCACTAAATTTTAACAGTTCTCCCTCTATGTTGCCATTATGAAGATGCACCGTATTACGCATGTATTGCGGAATGTACTCGTTGGCTAGGGCCAATTGATACTTATCATAATTCATTTGACCTATCATCTTCTTTTGCCTATCATATCCATCTGGTAACATATCCAAGACCGTGATATCCGGATTTTCATCGTTATTGATATCAACTAAATCCACACCCATTGAATTGTACGTTTGATGTGACATATATGTCGCAGCCATATCCACGAAGCCCAAACTTTGTTGGTCCATTCTATTGATATAAATGGCATCATTGGTTATAAAGTCGTTTCCCACATAGATATCAGGCAAACCATCATGGTTGAAATCATTGATCCCGACCCCCAAACCAAAGCCTTTTTTGGTTATTCCCATTTCTTTGGAAACATCCCGGTACACCTGATTACCAGAACTATCAATCACTTTTTCCAATAAAATATCCGTCAGATGCTCCGGAAAATATTTTTTGGGCAAGGGTGAGTTTTTATCAAAATTTACATTTCCATTTCTCAAAATAAAGGCATCCAAATCCCCATCCGTATCAAAATCAAAAAAAACCGTCTGCTGCGCATATTCGGACTCATCCAGGTTGTATGCTTTGGCCTCTTCTTTAAAAGTGGGAATTCCTTTACCATTTAATCCTTGATTCACAAAAAGTAGATTAGTACAATCCCCAGAACAGTTGGAACCTCCAACATTAAGGTAAATATCGTCCCATCCATCCTCGTTGATATCAACAATGGAAACTCCGGTTACCCAAGAGGCCGTTGTAAAACCTGCCTGTTCGGTAATATCCATAAACTTCAATGACCCTTGATTTAAATAAATCTTTGAACTGACTTGATTACCGGTAAAGACCAAGTCAGGGAAATTGTCCTTGTTAAAGTCTCCAATCCCTACTCCTCCACCGTTGTAACAATACTGGAAATCAATAATGTTAATCTCGTCCGTAGGACTAATTGCATTGGTAAAATGAACATTCGTGTCCTTCGCATCCATTTCAATAAAAAGTACCTCGTTCGTCTTCGGATTGCACGAACTCAAAGCAACAACGAGTAAAAAAAATAAACCGAAGTGTTTCATTGAATGGACAAATTCTTACATAAAGAGCCAAGCAATATAAAACAGTTACTTGGCTCTTTCCTTGAAAATTGAATTTAAACTAACTCAAACTGTATTGTTATTAATAACCAGGGTTTTGATTCAGATTAGGGTTTGCATTTAATTGCGGAACGGGAATCCAAAGCAGTTCATCCCTTCCGGGAGTAAAGAAAGCGGATTCTCCAGCCAAAGATTTTGGATGTCTTCCGCCAGCAATCGTCGAACCTTGACCCATTACATCATCGGCCAATCCCCAACGCACCAAATCCAAATAGCGATGTCCTTCTCCTGTCAATTCCATAATTCTTTCATTCACAATGGCATCAAAAACTTCTTGTTGGGACAAACCTCCAGGCAAATCCGCTATTTGGGCCCTTTGTCTCACTTGATTGATTAAGGAAATTGCTGCTGCTTGGTCCCCATTTGCATTTTCGGCTTCTGCAAGCATCAAAAGAACATCTGAATAACGAATCAGTCTCCAATTGACACCGGTTGTCTGACCAAAACCAGGGAGTTCCTGACGGGTGCCTGCAAATAAAAATGCATATTTCCTTGTGAACAAAGCGTCAACACCCGCTACGTTTGCAGCTTCAATATCAGGTGCAAAATCTTCCAAGAAGGGTAATCCACCATAGCCTGTAGCACCAGGGTAATCGAAAGCAATTGTCGCGTTTCTTCTAACGGTATCTCCATTATCTTCAAAAACCTGAAGTATATGTGGATTAATGTAATGTCCTCTATCCAAACTTACAGTCGGCGGAGAATAATCGATATAGAAATTGCTTTGTGAACCTGTCAAAGGAATATCAGACCCCCATACAAAATTATCCTGCGGCGCAAACTGCAATTCAAAAACGGATTCAATGTTATTTTCATTGGATGTGGTAAAGTTTTCCTCGTATTGGGCCGCTGGCAATAAATCATATACGCCACTATCCACCACCGCTTGAAAATCGGCAGCTGCTTCAGCATAATTCTGTAAATATAGATTGGTTTTTCCTCTAAGTGCCAATGCTGAACCGCTAGTAGGTCTACCTAAATCGTTAGAGGACCAAGTAGGGGGTAGCATACTGGCAGCCATAGTTAAATCAGCAATTACTGAATTAAAAACTTCTGTTTGCGAAGATTGGTTTGGGAAGAAGGTTTCTTGATTATCTGGGTCAGGAGTCTCAAGTATTAGAGGTACATTCCCCCAAAACGCTGCTAAATACCAGTTAGCAAAAGCTCTCATAAAATAGGCTTGACCTAAAATTTCATTCCTCGCATTACCTGCTGGAAGGTTTTCATCATTAGCTTCTTCTAAAATAGTATTGGCCCTGAATATGGCTTGATAGAGCTGTGGAAACATATCACTGGACCACCGGCTAACTCCAGGTACACCTTGCAGTGTGGACATGGTCGTATTGTTCGCGAAGGGAACCACATTAAAGGCGTCAGAACGTAATAAGGGTCCTGTATGCACAACACGTCCCCAGAAAAATACCGCAGTAATGGGATGTATCATTCCATTAACCGCTACCCTAAAGTCCGCCTCATTCTGAAAGAAATCAAGTTGAGAGACCGTATTTGGGTTTGAAATCTCGAGCTGACTTTCATCACATCCATTGAAAGTGATCAGCAAAGTTGACAGCAACATGGTTACTATCAAAAATTTACTTGTTTTGGTTTTCATTTTTTTAATTTTCATTAGTTCATAACATTTTTAAAACGATACCTGTAATCCTAGGATAAAAGTTCTTGGTCTTGGCTGAGCTCCAAAATCGATACCTCTACCCAAAATTGGAGGTGTGTTGTTGGGGTTACCAAAAAATCCTCCACCTGTTCCATTCTGAGTTGAACCAACTTCTGGGTCGTAACCGCTATAATCAGTAATGGTAAATACATTTTGCATATTGTAGAACACTCTTGCGAAGCTTACCCAGGGTAAATCAATCGCGTCTGTTAAATTATAGCCTATCTCAAGGGTTCTCAATCTTAAGTAAGAACCGTCTTCAACATAGAAATCTGACGGCAACTGGTTCCCAGCAGCATTAGGTAATGAAGCCCTCGGAATATTTGTGTTCTCATTTTGACCCAACACAAAGGAGTCTTGCACAAAACCAAATTTATTGCCATCCAAGAAAAAGGTTCCTGTAAAGAGATTGGCATTAAAGATTTCAACTCCTTGAACTCCATTGAAGTTAAGTCCAAAATCCCAATTCTTATAAGCTCCATTGAAATTGATACCATAGGTGAAATCAGGTATTGGCGAGCCAAGATTGACCCTATCATCATTGTTGATTATACCATTCCCATCAATATCCACTCTTCTAAAATCACCCGGTTGTAATATAGCTCTCCTTTCTGGATCGTTGGCTACTCCAGGGTCACTATCGATTTCTGCCTGACTTCTGTAAATTCCGTCATTCCTAAATCCGAAAAAGAAACCGATAGGTTGTCCTACTTCGAATCGATTTGGAGTATTACCCTCTTCGTCAATTGAAGGTCCTACAAGGGGATTTGGAAGTTCTGTCAACTCATTGTCAAAAGTTGCGAAAGTAAAGCCTACGTTGAACGTAAAATTCCCTCCCGTATCGTGGTTGTAATTAGCTTGAAGTTCAAAACCTGAGTTTCTAATAGAGGCTGCATTTTGGGTTACTGGTTCGGCCGAACCCGTTGTAGAAGGGACCTCAACTGGTGCCAAAACATCATTATTGTCACGAACGTAGTAATCCGCACCAAAGGTCAGACGGTTATCTAATAAAGCCCCATCGATACCGACACTAGTTGACTGCGCAGTCTCGAAGGATATATTCGGGTCAACCAAAGAGGTTATTGCAAAACCGCCAGCGGTGGTATTATTAAAACTAACATTAGATGATGGATTAAGAACAGATTGAAATAAAAAATCTCCAATATTTTGAGAGGCCAATTCACCGTAACCTGCCCTAATTTTAAGTGTATTGAATAAAGAGTCTTCTGGCCACCAACTTTCATTGCTAATCACCCATCCTGCAGAAAATGCTGGGAGTACAATGTTGTTAAAGTCGCCTTCCGCAGAAAATCTTGAAGAAGCATCCCTACGAACGATGGCCGTGAACAGGTACTTATCATCAAACTTATAGTTTACCCTTCCAAAGACGGAGAAAATTCTAGACAAGAATCTTCCCCCTCCAGAGTTCACAATTTGGTCCGCAAATGAGGCAACATTAGTGATGTTATTTGATGGTAAACCTTCTGCCTGAATAATCAAAGAATTATTATCGATTTCTTGACGGGCACCCCCAAGAAGGACATCAATGTCATGTTTTCCAAAACTCTTTTTATAATTAATGGTCGGTTCAATGTTAGTGGAAATGATTTCACCTCTATTTTCTGTTAAATCGTTCAACTCATTAAGGTTATCCTGTTGGTCTGTTGGACTTAAATCAAAAGTGGGGGCGAAAACATTTATGTATGTGTTTCTATAATCCACACCTATGTTTAATCCTACGGTAAGACCTTCAATAATCTCATATCTTGTATTCACGTTGGCAAGAATATTTCTTTCAGTCAGCTGGTCGTCCACCAGTTGGGCGAGGGCATAGTTATTGGTCCCACCTGAACCACCGAACAAATTGGAATCAATGGCCTCAAAACCTCCCAGTCTTTCAGGTGCCTCGGCTCTTACTACAGGGGCTGTAAAAGTACCATTACCAAAAAACGGATTCTGGTCAAGGTTCCTTTGATTATAGGCAAAGGATGGTGATACGGTTAACTTACCAAGATTAAACCGACTATTAAAACGAACGTTGAAACGCTGAAAATCAGTACTTGTTACTATACCTTCTTCATCGTAATAATTCGCGGAAAAATAATAGGAAGAATTTTCCCCACCTCCAGAAATATTAAAGCCATAATCTTGTATGATTCCGGAGTTTAATGTTAAATCCTGAAAATCTGTATTTACCCCATTATCGGCTATGTTAGCCGGCTGTCCTTCATTCGCAGCCCTTTGGTTGAGAAAGTCCACGAATTGAGGCCCATTGAGAAAGTCTAAGGTTCTTCCAACAGTATTAACACCTCCCCTTATATCTATGGATATCTTTGGGCCCGTATTGGCGCTTCCCCTATTTGTGGAAACAATGATTACCCCATTTGCCGCTCTTGTACCATAAATGGCTGCTGAAGTGGCATCTTTTAGGACCTGGATATCAATGATATCCTTTGCATTGATTCTGGAGATATCATCAACAATAGTCCCATCTACAACATAAAGTGGAAAGGTGTTCGTCAAGGAACTTATTCCACGCACAATAACATTTGTGGGAGCACCAGGTTGTCCTCCCCCACTTTCCACTTGGACACCTGCCAACCTACCTTGTAAGGCATTGGTAGGGTCTGCGTTTACAATTTGCTTGATCTCCTGCTGCTTGATTTGTGAAATGGCACCGGTAACATCCACTTTTGCCTGAGAGCCAAAACCAACAATTACAACTTCGTCCAATGCCTGCGCATCTTCCAATAAGGTAACATTAAGTGTTGTCCTGCCGGATAAAAGTATCTCCTGCGTGGTGTACCCAATATAGCTAAAGACAAGGGTGGCACCAGCATCAACAGAAATGGTGTAATTACCATCAAAATCGGTAGTTACACCGTTTGTAGTTCCTTTTTCAACAATGTTTACACCGGGCAAAACACCAACGTTGTCCGAGACGTTACCCGTAACCGTCACTTGTTGCGCAATAACGGAAGTCGAAAAAGCAAAAACCAATAAGACCAATAGTCTTTTGAGGTGGTTTTTTTTCATGAGAATTGAGTTTAGATTAGTTTATCTGTACTATGATAGTCTATGCTACTAAACAAAATTATAAAAATATTGATGATGACAAAATATTTATGCTTAAAAATTATTAATGTGTTATTTTAATGAGTGTAAAAGCAGAATACCTAAATATTTATAGAAAAGAGTTATAGCGAATTTCTATCTATCAACTTGGTCGGTATAACAAATTTTGAGAAACTAGGGTCCTTAATATTCTTCGCGGTTTTTACTGCCATGGCATTAAAATCCGTTGAAATGGTTGTTATTCCACCCAAGATAATTTCCTTCACTAAATGGTCATTGAATGAAAGTACTCCTATATCTTTTCCCAATTCCAGCCCTGAGCTGATACTGTCCTTTAATAAAGGCCACAAATCAGAATCTCCAATGAATAGATACAAAACCCCCTTTTCCACAGTTTTAGGTGCGTAGCTTGAAAAGATTCTTCCATCAATAGTATTCTTTTTAGTGAATTCTTTGAACGCCCATAAAATTCCCTCGGGATAGTCCATATCATTTCTGAAAAAGAGTACCATCTTTTGATACTTTTTGATTCTAGGCAAGAGTTCTGTTAGGTTGCTACCGGTACTATCCACAAATTCCTGTGTGATATAGGAATATTTCGGGCCTAAGTTCAGAAACCTATCGACAATAATCAATCGTTCCGGGCTTAAGGATTTTAGAATTTTTCTTGATTTATCGCTTTCAATGGGGGCTACAACGTACATTCCATACTTTCCCTTGATATTTAAAAAGATGGTTTCAAATACCTCCTCATTGTTGTGATGAAAAAAAATATCAATTTGCACCTTATCCCCCAACTCAGCCCTAAGAGTATTGTAGAACTCCTGCTGGAATCTTTGGAAAGAATACATTAACAAAGCAATCTTCAAAAAGACCTTGGTATTACTATTTGCAATAAAATATCCTTTGGTTTTTTTTGATTCTACCAACCCCCTATCCTTTAATTCATCGTAGGCCTTCACGATAGTTTTTCGAGCAAACCCGGTATCTTCCACCATAGTATTTATAGAGGGTAACTGATCACCGAGAGAAAGTGCACCCGAATCAATTGCCTCGACAACTCCTAAAACCAATTGCTCGTGCTTGGAAAGAGCATTAATCTCCTGTAGTTTCTTAATAAAAGAAATCAGTTTCATAACCTAGGTTAGTGTATACTGTAAATATTATAAAAATTATTGAATTCATTTAATCTAGCTCAATTGGTACACCTTGGGAGCATGGTATGGAAATGAGCCATATCTTCATGAACAAAAAACGGGCAATATTACCCTCCTTCTTTTCTGAGGACTTCCAATGGAGGACTTTGCAGTACACTTTTGCTGTTCAACATACCAATGAGCAGTACCAAAACTATAATACCGGGCAATACCACCAAAAAGGGTATCGCAGAAGGCACAAAGCTTACTTCAAAAACGAACCGCGCCAGCATGAGGCTCCCCAATAATGATAGTATAATACCAATACCTCCTCCCAGAAGGCCCAAATAGAAATATTCTAGAGCAGTAATTCGAAGAATTTGTTTACTCTTGGCTCCTAACGTACGTAGTAACACGTTTTCTTTTATCCGCTGATATTTACTGGTACGTACTGATCCAATAAGCACGATAATTCCAGTAAGAATACTGAAGAAAGCCATAAAATTTATGACCCAAGCAATCTTGCTTAAGATACCCTCAATAACGACAAATATTTGTCGTAAATCAATAATAGATACAGTCGGAAACCTGCGTACCAACTCTCGTTGTATTGAAGCCGATTTTGCGGCGTCGGGGGCTTTCGTAGTTAACACATGAAACTGGGGCGCCTCTTCAAGGACTCCCGAAGGGAAAAGAATATTAAAGTTGATTTGCATTCGCGCCCAATCCACCTCTCGAAGATGGGCTACCTGGGTTTCCATTAAAACTCCTTGAACATTGAATACCAAAGTGTCCCCTACTTTGACCTGAGCATCAGCTGCAACATTATCGGATATGGAGATGGGAATAATCCCATTTTCTTTTCGTTCAATGGGCCATTCACCTTCAACGGTCCGTTCGGATGCTACCATGGAATCCCGGTAGGTGACTCGAAATTCGTGGAAGAGCACCCATCGATTTTGAGTCGCCGTGGAATCCAAAATAAGTTCACGTACGGGTCGGTCCTTGATTTGATGCATTCGCATGGTAATAATAGGGATGTTATTCAAAACGGAGAGTCCCGATTCTTCAATGCTTTGGGCCGCAGCACGTTTCTCCTCTGTTTGGACATCCATCAGAATAAGGTTTGGTGTATCTTCTGAGGCTTCCAACGAGACTTGGGCCAAAAGAATATCTTTTGTAAAATAAAGTGTGCTAATCAAAAAGGCCCCTACACCAATGGCCAGAATAAGCACCGTTGTCTGATTATTGGGACGATATAAATTCAACAGACTTTGTCGTGAAGTAAATCCCCAGGAAGTTGGAAAATATTTCTTTATCGCCCGCATAAAAAGTGTGGCAACTCCACCCAAAAGTGCAAAGACCACTAAAACGGTTAGGACAAAAAAGAGCGCATATCGGGTACTTTCCAATAACCAAAAGGAGAATGAAAAAACAAAAAGAACAATCCCCAACACCACCAAATATTGAAGTTTTCGTGATTTTTGATTTCCGCTGGAGTCAACTCGCAACACCTGCAAGGGCGAAACAAACCAGGTGTTCAATAATGGCATTAAGGCAAATAAAACCGATAGTAACACGCCCAATATCAATCCCGAAATTAGGGCATTGGGAACCAGTGAAATCTGTACGTCAAAAGGTAAAAAACCTTGAAGCAACAAGGGAAAGGATTGTTGCAAGAGCAATCCTCCCAGTACGCCAAGCATACCTCCAAATAACCCCATACCGGCAATTTGAAGCAAATAAATCAGGAAAGTCTGTCTTCGGGTGGCACCGATACATTTTAGAACCGCAACCGAACGTAATTTTTCCTGAATATAGATATGCACGGAACTGGCAACTCCCACACAACCCAATAAAAGCGCTATAAAAGCAATAAGGTTCAGAAACTTTCCGAAATTCTCATAACTTTTTCCCAACTGTTCTGCTGTACTGATATGCGTATCAAGGTCTGCATTTTCCACATCAAGTTGAGGGTCTACCTGCTTATCCAGTGCTACTAGGTCCTGTTCCGGTTCAGCAACAAAATAAAAATCATATCCTACACGACTGCCCACTTGAATCAAGCCTGTGGCCTCTATGGCCCCATACGGAATGATTACAGGAGGAGCCACAGAAGCTCCAATACCAGAGGTTCCGGGCGCGGAAATCAGCGTACCCACGATAGGAAACACAGAATTTCCCAATTTGATGGAATCGCCTTTGCTTACTCCATATTGCAACATAAGCGTGGCATCCACCAAGGCACCACCCTCCTTTTGATAGTTTTGTGCTGCGGATATGGGCTTGGTTTCCAATTCTCCGTAAAAGGGATATCCTCCCTCTATGCCTCGAACCCCTACCAATTTGGCATCTCCGCTTTTTGGAAACACTGCCATCGAAGGAAAACCAACAGAGCGTCCGTCCGCACCACCTAGAGAATCGATAATGGCCATTACCTTTTCATTTGGAGGTTGATTGCTATCAATCACGAAATCAGAACCCATCAAGGTTTTGGATTGAATAGCGATATTTTCTTCCAGATTTTCGCTAAAAGATTGGATGGAAACCACAGCAGCAATACCCAAAATGATAGAAGCCATAAACAAAAGCAAACGACTCCCACTGGCTTTACTATCTCGCCATGCCATTTTAAAAAGCCATTTCCATCCGGCTTTGGATTGTTTGTCTTGAGACTGCATCACGATTCAATCAAAACTTCGTTGGAGACCACTTTTCCTCCCCGTAATCGCAAAAGACGTTTGCATTTTTGGGCCAACTCCAGGTCGTGGGAAACTATGACCAAAGTGGTTCCTGCCTCTTGGTTGAGCTCAAAAAGCAATTGTATAACACGATCTCCGGTATCTTGGTCCAGATTTCCTGTAGGCTCATCTGCAAATAAAATGGAAGGGCGATTCGAAAACGCTCGAGCTAAGGCTACGCGTTGTTGTTCCCCTCCAGAAAGCTGCGAAGGATAATGGCTGAGGCGGTCACCTAAACCTACTTTACCCAATAGCTCCTTGCCTATTTTAATTGGATTTTTTGCTCCTTGAAGCTCTAAAGGGACCACCACATTTTCAAGAGCAGTTAGTGTCGGGAGTAATTGAAAATTCTGAAAAATAAAGCCCACTTTTTCATTTCGTAGCTGGGCTCGTTCGTCCTCATTTAAACTTCCTAAATTGGTGCCTGACAATTCCACAAACCCGGTATCCGGATAATCCAATCCTGCACAAAGACCCAACAAGGTGGTTTTTCCACTTCCGGATGGTCCAACAATAGCAAAGGTCTCCCCTGCTTCGATGCTAAAATTGATATCGTCCAACACCGTTAATTCTTTCGAGCCACTTGTGTAGGTTTTCCCCAGATGCTCGACGTTTAATATCTTTGACATAGCGCTATCGCTTCCTTTTTTCTTAAACCTGAAAAATAGGTAATTGATTTTATTTTAAGGCCTTTATTTTATGCATGACCTCTTAAAGTTTCGTTATTTTTTACTGTTTGTTTTAATCATTTCTTGTCGCAATGCTTCTGATAAAATTTCAGAGATCCCAAATGAGAACGACAATACGGAAAACATAGTCGAAGAAGAAAGCTCCGAAAAAGTGATTTTGTTTTTTGGAGATAGTCTTACTGCAGGATATGGTTTGGAACTTGAACAGGCCTTCCCAGCGCTTATCCAAAGTCGATTGGATTCATTGGGTCTTAACTATACGGTAATCAATTCTGGTCTTAGTGGTGAGACTACCTCAGGAGGCAGGAATCGTTTAAATTGGGTGTTAAAGCAAAAAGTGGATGTATTCGTACTCGAATTGGGTGCTAATGATGGTCTTCGTGGTATTCCCTTGGTGGAAACCCGTAAAAATTTACAAGCCATGATTGATGTGGTCAAAGAAAAGAATAGCGATACCAAAATTGTTTTAGCTGGAATGCAAATTCCACCCAATATGGGACCAGAATATACCACAGAGTTTCGTAAAATCTTTCCTGAATTGGCAGAAGAAAACCAAATTGCACTAATCCCTTTCTTGCTGGAGGGAGTCGCAGGTATTCCAGAATTGAATTTGGAGGATGGTATTCATCCGACTCCAGAGGGTCATGAAATTGTAAAGGAAAATGTGTGGTCTGTGCTGAAAACTGTGGTGGATTGACTTACCGTTTTCGAAAACCCCAGAATTATTTCATTTTCGGTACATAAGGTTGTATTTTACTTCTATCTTAATGAGTTTCCAGGTTTTATTTAGTGTATTGGGCGCGACGTGGAATTGAGTTAAGTATCTTTTTAAAGTCCCCCAAGGCAATAAATAGCAACAGATGAAAAATCAACCTAATCCATCTTTACCTTGGAAGGACTATGAAAAATTTGCGTTTCGTTTTGTCTTCATCTTTTTTATCCTGTTTATAGTCCTGCTTGATTGGTCGGTTAATCCCATTCTTTCACAATTGTATTACTATGGACCTCTTTCTACTGTATTGGACGCTTCCATTTCCTGGCTAGGGGAACATTTTTTTCAGATTCCACGCCTAATTATATCCCCCTATGATGGGGAACATAACGATAGAACCTACGTCTATTTACTTTATTTCTTGATAGCTTCTTTAGCATTGGTCGGAACAGTAGTTTGGAGTCTATTGGATAGAAAACGTACAACTTACCAACAACTCTATTATTGGTTAACCACAATTATTCGTTACTATTTGGCATTTACCCTGTTTCTCTTTGCTCTTGAGAAATTTTTTAAAATGCAATTTCCTGATCTTGGGTATTATACTTTGACCGAGCAAGTAGGAGACATGTCTCCTATGCATCTGGCTTGGGCTTTTTTTTCCTATTCCTATGGTTACAACATCTTTATGGGTATAGCTGAATGCGCAGCATTACTTCTGCTATTCCGCAGAACAACCACTTTCGGAGCTATCTTGACCATGGGTGCTCTTGCTAATATCGTAGCAGTAAACTTTAACTATGATGTACATGCCAAAATGTATCCGTTGGCCTTATTTGTTATGGCTTCTTTTTTATTGCTGCGAGATGCCCATAGGATTCTTCGATTCTTTTTTTCAGGTCAAGCAGTTTCTCTTCCGAGAATCAAAGCTCCTGTATTTCAAAAAAGGTGGATGAACACTTCAAAAACAATAGTAAAATACTTGGTAATTGGTTTTTTTCTGATGTATCAGGTGAAAGAATACTTCGACTATCAGAAGTTTATGCAGGAAAACCTGAATGCTAAATCCAAATTTTCCGGACTTTATGATATTGAATCATTTGTTGTGAATAAGGATACCTTAACCCAAAATAATCCTTTGCGATGGCGGCAAATTATTATCGGGGATAAAATGGCTGACGCTATTCGTTTTCAAAAAGACAGTACCGCATTTATAAATGTACAGCCAGATAAAAAAGAAATTGTCATCTATGGAAATCTAACCGATTTATCTTTTAAAGAGCAACAGATATACAACGAAAAAGGTATGTCGGACGACACGTGGATAAAGATGGATTCAATATTGGTAAATCATAAATTAGTAGATAGGTTTCGTTTTGAACTGTCTGATTCAAATACCATGAAACTGAGGGGAATCATTAGAAACGATTCCGTTTATATAACGGCAAAAAGAAGTCCAATCAACATAGAAGACTTTAGATTAATGAAAAGGCGTTTTCATTGGATAAATGAGGCCAGCTATTTTTACTAATTGTTGGATAATAAATCAACTACAATATCTTAATTAAACATTCAACCAAAAAATGAATAATCCAATTACTATGGACACTTATACCTTCCCTCACGAAGTTTATGTTGAAAGAAGTAAATTGGAAGTATTATTTTACATGTCACCGAGAGTTTAGTTGAAAAAATATATAGTAGGACAGTGAAAACGGAATTAGACTTAGAAAACTGGAATCGGCACGAGCATTTTAAGTTTTTCTCCGCATTTGATGAGCCATTCTTTGGAATTACCGTCAGATTGGACTGCACCAATACTTACGAAGAAGCCAAAAACAAACAGGAGTCTTTTTTTCTCTCCTACCTTCATAAATCCTTGGTTGCAGCTAATTCAATTGAGAATTTGCGATACCGAATAGAAGATGACAAGGTCTTTAAATACGAAACTATTGATGCCTCTCCAACCATTAACAGAACGAACGGAACTTTTGGGTTTTCATATCTCAAGTACAATGAGGACTTTGAAGTTTTTAGGGATTTGGCTTTACCTGTAATTCAAGAAGTGAGGGAATCCAAAGGTCTTGTACCGGGAACCGGCAGTCAAAATGTTATTCACTATTCCAGCCTTCCCTGGTTGGACTTTACTTCCGTTTCGCATGCGCGGCATTTCGGTTATAGTGATAGCTGTCCAAAAATTTCATTCGGAAAAATGAAAGAAACCAAGGGAACTTATGAATTTCCGGTTTCCATCCATGTGCATCATGCTCTAGTGGATGGTATTCATGTTGGACAATTTGTAGAGAAGTTTCAAGATTTATTGAATCAAGGATAGTACAAATTCAAAAAAAGAATCTGGAGCTGTCCAAATAAAAAAACCTAAATCGTCATATAAGTGATGGAAAAAACAAACTCATTAATTTTTTGCTTGCTTTTTATAGCTGCAACCTTGGGCAGTGCCCAAGAAAATAAAACGAACAAGACCTTCACCATGATTTACACTCCTGGCGAAAGTTGGAACTATCAAATTCCCTTTAATGAGCAACTCTTTTTTGCGGAACATTCCCAGCACCTACAAAAGTTGAGGAAAAACGGGCTAATCATAGTGGGAGGCAGATATGCAGACAAAGGTTTTATGCTATTGCAAGCAAGGGATAGCGTTGCAGCTGATTCCATTGTAAAAATGGACCTCTCGGTCAAACATCACATATTTGATGTTGAACTATTCGAGTTCAGGCCTTTTTATTATGGGTGTATTGAAAAACACAGCAAGCAAGACAACTAACTGATTAACTATTTGTCATGGAAGAATTTGTCAAAATGTTTGAAGAAGACTCAAAAGCATTGGAAATGGGGTTAAAGCTTCGTCAACTTGTATTGAGTTCTTTCTCTAATTTGGAGGAGTCGGTAATTGGAGGTGCAAAGGTAAAGCTGGCATTGTACAGCAGAGGTGGAAAAAACAATGTCCTATGTGGAATCCAGAAGGGAACAGATGATACTTGTATGTTGTATGTTCACCATGTCGACTCAATCTCCCATGACAGGTTAAAATTTAGCGGCAGCGGCAAACATGCAAAACGAATCAAATTTGTAGATATCGGCGAAATTCTTCCAGAAGATATCAAATGGCTATTGTCTAAAGTACAGGACAATTCGCCCTATTAACTATTTGAAAACTATGAAAAAGAAGGAGTTATTAAAACTATATTTCCTCACTTCGATTTATTTCTTGTTATCAGGTTAACATAGTTAACAAATTCTTTTTTCACATCAGGAAACAAAAACAATAGCCCTACCATATTTGGAAAAACCAGTGCCAGTATCATAGCGTCTGAAAACTTTATTACGGCATCCAAAGTAATTGCAGCGCCCAAAACTGTAAAAACCAAAAACAACACCTTATAGGTCAAATCAATCCATTTTCCGCGTCCAAAAAGGTATTTCCAGGCCTGAAGGCCATAATAAGACCAAGATAGAATGGTAGAAAAGGCAAACAGGCAAACAGCAATCATCAGGACATACGATGAACCTTTTATTGAGCTTTCAAAGGCTAAAGAGGTAATATTAACCCCTCCTAAACGGCTTCCATTTTGCAAAAGTGCCTGTCCATTCACCACATCCCCATAGATAAAGGCACCATCCATATTAAATAAGATAATGACTATGGCCGTCATAGAACAGACCAAAACGGTGTCAATGAAAGGTTCTAAAAGACCAACCAATCCTTCTGAAGCTGGATAAGCTGTATTTACTGCTGAATGCGCAATCGCAGCTGAGCCCGCTCCTGCTTCATTTGAGAATGCAGCACGCCTGAATCCTTGAATCATAACACCCACGAATCCACCGGAAACAGTGGCCATTGGGTTAAATGCTTCAGTCAGAATCAGGGTCAATACATCATCAATCAAGTCAATTTTGGAGAAAATGATAAAAAGTGCAGCTCCTACATACAAAATCGCCATCATAGGCACCACCTTCTCCGTCACCTTGGCAATCCGTTTGATGCCCCCAATAATGACTATTCCAGCGAAAATGGCAAAGACCAACCCAATTATGCTACCCATGGCTGACCCAGAAAGTTCAAATAGCCCTATGATTTGAGCGGCTGCTTGGTTGCTCTGAAACGCATTGCCCCCTCCAAAAGAGGCCCCTACGCAAAGGATGGCAAAAACAACAGCCAAAAACCTACCCAAAACTCCAAGGCCTTTTTCTTTCAAGCCTCTCGACAAATAATACATGGGGCCACCAAAGACTGTCCCATCCTTATCGATATCCCTATATTTTACACCGAGCGTACATTCTACGAACTTAGTTGACATGCCCAGCAATCCTGCCAACACCATCCAAAAAGTTGCTCCCGGCCCTCCAATGGAAATAGCAACCGCTACCAGCGCAATATTGCCAAGACCAACGGTACCTGAGACCGCAGTTGCCAGGGCTTGAAAGTGGTTGACCTCACCTAAATGACCTTCATCCTTGATAGTTCCTTTCAAATCCCCATCTACCGCTAACACCGCAGGTTTCAGTTTTGGTACTTCACGCTCCAACTCATCATATTTTCCACGAACTACCTGAATAGCTGTCGAAAAGTGACGAATGTTTACAAAACCAAAATAGAGGGTAAAAAACAAGGCTCCCAAGATTAGAACAATCAAAACCAAAGGAATTCCAATACCAAAAATGTCTGCTTCTGATAGTATTAAATTTTCCCACCAAATGGCAAAAGGCATAAAACCATCATTTATTCTATCATCCAGGCCTTTTCCCACGGAAGAAGCAATCGATTGAACTTGAAAAGGCAACCTAAAAGCAAAAAACAACGCAGTGCTCATATTCCAAAAATTTTTCGAAATATCAAGTGTAGAATCGGAATAGATGGTTGATGTCGGAATGAATTTAAAAATGTCAGTAGTTCAAAAACTGACAGGATAAGGCTTACATCCCATCCTCTACGTAGATATTCTCTTTTGGAAGAAGCAATCTAATTCTTCTTTCTCGGTTTTCCGACATTTCAAAAAGCGTGGTTTTTAGTGGAACAAAGTGCTTGTCTTTGGTCCAACTTTGCTTGCCAAAAAGGCCATCCAAAAGCGAGACAACAAGTCTTTTTATCTCATTGTGATCGTTGATGTCATAGTTTTTGGAAACATCAAAGTTTTTAGGTTTGATTTCGAGCCATCCGGCGGTTTTGCCAAGCTTGCGTTCAGCAAAGAGCTTAAATAATCTATAATGCGCTGGTGTGAGAGATACCACTCTAGCTTCATTTCCAGGAAATCCCTGTAGAGAAACTTGAAAAACATGCTTGTTATCTTGATCAATACTCTTGAAAAATAGGAGTTTTAGCTGGTTCGGAGTGGGAATAACAGTTTCTGTAAGTTCCTTTACCCAGCTCAAAGCGAGGGCAAAGAAAAGCATAATCAAAGATGTCTTGAATATGGCGGAGAACAGCAACAGGTTAACCGTATTATCCAATAGCTTATATATTTGGGCCACCAAGGTTATTATAATGGTTACCACAGAGAGCCAGGCCAACAAAGGAAGTCGTCTCCTTTCAAATGATTCCCAAAGCACAAAGCCTAAGAAAAATAGGGTCAACAAAGCATAATATACGTCCAATTCACTAATGATTGATGTTGATTGGGCAAGAAACATTTTATGAAGCGTGGGAAGAAGGGCAAAAGCAAAAGGAAGTCCAATGATATAGGGCCAAAACTTAGATTTTATGATATGTGCAAATGGTTTGGGCAGATATCTAAACCAAGGTAGTGCTAAGAGAATAAAAAGGCTATTCAGCAATGAGCATATGCTTTTAAAACCCTCTTTAAAATGAAGACTTGTGCCCATATTCTCCCAGGGGACAATTTCGATAAGACCAGAAACCGACCAACACAAAATTGACAGAGCCAACCATACTTGGCCAAAATCATCTTGCCTTTTCCCGATATGATACCAAATTGATAATAGTGCGAGAAATGCAAAAAGACATACCGAAAATTGCCACCATCCATAGAAAATGGAAATATCCGTGGAAGAAACAATAGTCAAACTTAGCGTATTAACCAAAATCGAGCTTAGTTGCTCAATTTCCGGTACTAAAGATATTTATTTAAAAAAAAGAAAATCAAAATAAAAAGTTCCCGCATCTCCCCAGAATACATTCGTAGGTGAAAGCTTAGTTTTTGTTCGATTCAATACAGATGAGTGATTTGGCTTAATTTTAAAACCACCGGTTGGAAACTGACAGCAACAGGCCTATTCTTTGGCAGTAAATCGAGAGGCAAACCTTCTTTTAGGTCATCTGACCCTTACGAACAACTTATTGAACCTCATCGGCAACCCCTGAAAATGGTTTCTTTTGAACTTTGTTTTCGTTAATCACTAATTACGAATACAATGAAGACTAAAAAAACAATTCTAATTGCTGCCCTTATTTTTGGAGGCTTTACCACCACCAAAGCGCAAACCACCGATGCGCTAATGACCAAAACCCAAATTATTAATGCCTCTGCTGACGAGGTTTGGGGAAGGCTTCGTAAACTTGATAAAGTCGAAGAACTCACTCCTGACTTTATTGGCGATTCGTGGGTTACTGGACCCATTGGCGTAGGTGCTAAGCGTAATTGTACTGCTCCGGGTCAAACTAGAAAAAACACAGAAAACCCAGCATTTACAGAGACCATTTTAATCTATGATGATGAAAAAAGGTTTTATTCCTATTCGGTTTCCGGTGTACCCGCCAAAAACATGGTCAATTCCTTCAAGGTTGTGGACTTAGGATATAAAAAATGTATGGTAGTTTGGAGTTCAGGAGGTTGGACTTTTGTGGAAAATCCCCAGATGAATGAGGAGCAATTTGTAGGCTTTTTGGATACGGTTTCTAACCAAATGATGGCCAGATTGTTTGAATTGCACAATGCTAAATCGTAATCGGATTTTCCTGAAGTAGAAGCACCTTTTTGTAAAAGGTGCTTTTCACATTTTATACCTTTAAGTCATGAAAAAGCATATCCTTTTCGGAATTATTTGCTGTTTTGCTGTTTTCTATCTTACTGCTGGAGACAAGAATTTAGTAATCGATAGTCCCATTTTGGGTACAAAGACCAAAATTGAAGTTTTTCATTTGGGGGCGGCGGAGTCGATTACATCCATCATGTACTTTACAGATGGAGAAAAATTGTTGAAAGCAGGTTTTATGGAACGCCTGCAAACTTTGTTTAAAGCAGGCAAAATTCCCCCTGTTTATCTGGCCTTTGTCAGTTCTGTGGATTTAAAGGACAACATAGACAAACGTAATACCTACTTTTTTTGTAATCCGGACTATTTAGATTTTTTTGAAAAGGAAGTATTACCTCAAACTGAGCAGTTGATTGGCAAATCCTTTATCTCTGCAAACAGGACCTTGGTGGGTATCTCTTTTGGAGGTCTCAATGGAGCGTGGTTTTCGGCCAAATCCAACGCATTTCAAAATTATGCTTTGCTATCCCCGGTCACCTATCCCTGTAAAACCGTAATTGCCGACATCTCCTTTTCGCAAAACGAACGGCTGAACATCTATATTTCAACAGGTGTAAACGATGCTGAGAACTATGTGGGTCCACTTCAAAGTATTTACAAATCAAAAGGGTATAACATACATTCGGAAAAAACTGCTGGAGGTCACGATTTTGAAAACTGGGCAGGACAGCTGGAAACCTTATTTACTTTCTTTTATCACCCAAAATGATACTCGAACACGATTCATATCAACTTCAGGAAACCAAGGTATTTGAAAAGGTCATCTTTAGACCGCCCTTTAAACCTGCCGCTAATTTTGATCAAGAAGCTTGTTTTATTTATTCAGTTGCTGGAGAAGGTATGCTTTATGGAGGGTTGGAACAAAAATCCATCACCTCAAATGAAAGTGTATTGATGAAATGCGGTTCGTTTGTCAATAATTGGATAAGCGGGGGTGCGCGTGAACTCTGTGAAATAATCGCTATTCACGTAACTCCTGAGGTGCTAAACTTCATTTATGAAAACAACACTCCCGAATTCTTAAAAAAAGAAAACGAAATAGGAACCCAGGTTTTTACCAAAATTCCACAAAAAACCATAATCGATGAGTACATCAAAGGATTGCTCTTTTACTTTGAGAATCCTGAGCTTGTAACGGATGATTTGATTGTACTAAAACTAAAAGAGTTGATTCTTTTACTTCATAATATCGATTATCCTGGTATTCGTGGACTACTTACAAGTTTGTTTGACCCTGTGGTTTTGAGTTTTAAGTCCATTGTAAAAGCACAGTTGTTTGAGGATTTGGATATAAAGGACTACGCGGATTTGAACCATATGAGTCTCTCTACCTTCAAACGAAGGTTCAAGGAAATTTTTAAAGATACCCCAGCACACTACATTACAAACAAGCGACTCGAAAAAGCTGCAGAGCTATTGCAGTACACAGACAAAAGGATTACGGATGTTTGTTTCGAATGTGGGTTCAACAGCCTGAGTACCTTCTCAAAATCCTTTTCAAAAAAGTATAGCCTCGCCCCTTCCGAGTATAAAAAGACGTTTTGAACCTTTTTGATAAATCTTTGATTCAGTTCACCAAAGTATTCCGTGCTTCCTTCCTAACATTTGCTATATAAAATAGTTGAATGCCTTAACGGTAAGGCTAATTCTTCTTTCCATACTTGCAATGGAATCCAGAGGAGTTTGTGATGGTTTTAAACGGTCAAACACCTCAATCTATTTGCTAACGACCAGGCGTTCTTATTTCTGGAGTTATTTGATCACTTTGCCTTGATTTCCTGAATGGTTTGTAAAGTTTTTGAGACCAGGGATTGTAGTCCTGCAAAATCTTGCTTCGCTAAAATTTCTTTGGATATAAGCTTTGAACCCATCCCAACACATGTTACACCGGCAGCAAACCAACTTTCAAGATTAGACTTTTCAGTACTCACACCTCCTGTTGGCATGATGCTAGTCCAAGGTTGTGGGCCTTTTATTGCTTTTACAAATCCCGGGCCGTAGGTTGAACCAGGAAACAATTTGATTATCTCACAACCCAATTCCTCTGCTCTATTAATTTCGGTCAAGGAGCCACATCCGGGTGACCATAATACTTTCCTTCGATTGCAAACAATGGCGATGTCTTCCCTTAGGGAAGGGGTTACGATAAAATTGGCTCCCATTTGCATAAACAAAGAGGCCGCTGCTGCATCGGTAATGGACCCAACACCCAAAATCATTCCTGGTAATTCTTTAATGGCGTATTTATTGAGTTCTGAAAAAACCTCAAAAGCGAAATCTCCTCTTGCGGTAAACTCCATTAGCCTTGAACCTCCATCATAACAAGATTTTAGAACCTTTTTTCCCAATTCAATATTGGGATGGTAAAATAAGGGCACCATTCCTTGGGCCCTCATCGTTTCTGCTACTTCTATTCTTGAATATTGTGCCATATCAAACTTATCTTGCTACTCTTCCCGAAGCATCACCGCTCATCAATTTCTCCACTTCGGAGACCGTCACTAGGTTGGCATCTCCTTTAATGGTATGTTTTAAACATGAAGCGGCCACAGCAAAATTCAAAGCATTTTGGTCGTCTTCTGGGTATTTTAAAAGGCCATAAATTAGTCCACCCATAAAGGAATCCCCTCCCCCTACGCGGTCCACAATATGCGTTATTTGATACTCTGGGGATTTATACATGGTTTTTCCATCATACAATACCCCAGCCCAAGTGTTATGCGAAGCTGAAAGGGAGCCTCTAAGCGTAGTAATTACTTTTTTGGCACGTGGGAAACGTTCCATCATCTGTTTACAAACGGATAAAAAGGCTTCTGCCTTAACATGTTCTCCTTGGGTGGTAATATCCAATCCCTCCGGTTTAATGCCAAAGTGCTTTTCCGCATCTTCCTCATTGCCCAAAACTACATCGCAGTAGGCCGTAAGCTCCGACATGATTTCCTCCCTTTTTGCATCATCGCAATACTTCCAAAGTTTGGCGCGGTAATTTAAATCTGTAGATATGGTAACTCCCATTTCACTCGCCACTTTAACCGCTTCAAGACAGGCATCGGCAGCCCCTTGAGAAATTGCTGGCGTTATTCCTGTCCAATGGAACCATTCTACCTTGGTAAAAACTTCCTTCCAATTGATCATGCCTTTTTGTATTTCTGCCATAGCAGAATGGGCTCTGTCATACACCACCTTACTCCCTCTTGAAACCGCACCGGTCTCCAAAAAGTAAATCCCAAGACGGTCTCCCCCAAATATAATTTTATCTGTACCTACTCCGCGTTTCCGCATTTCCATGAGTGCACATTGCCCAATATCATTGTTTGGAAGTCGGGTTACAAAATCCACGGGGACTCCATAATTGGCAAGCGAGACTGCAACATTCGATTCGCCTCCTCCATAAACCACATCAAAATTATTGGCTTGCGAAAATCTCAAAAATCCTTGAGGAGCCAACCGTAACATAATTTCCCCAAATGTGACTACTTTTTTCATTTATTGATTGCTTCTAGTTGATTTTATTCCCTCCGGTTGAATATATACTTTCTCGTACTTCATATTCTCCCGAAAGTCTACTACCTTTTTAATTAAATACCAAGAGCTTGTCCTCCCCCTATTTGAATGGTCTCTGCTGTTAAGAAAGCGGCATCATCACTTACCAAAAAGGAAATTACCGATGCTACTTCCTCTGGTTGTCCTAGACGTCCCAACATAATATTATTTTTCCAAGAAGCAAAAACCTCAGGCTTTGTAGATTTGATTTGCTCGTGAAACGGGGTGTCTATGGTTCCCGGAGAAACCGCATTTACCCGAATACCATACTCCGCCAAGTCTTTTGCCAAGGCCCTTGTTAAGGTATGTACCGCTGCTTTTGAGGTCCCATAGATTCCAGCTCCAGGTCCACCGGCATTCCATCCGGCATTTGAAGTATAATTAATGATGGAAGGGTTCTCCCCCTTCTTCAAAAAAGGAATCGCTGCTCTTGAGACAAAAAAAGTGGAATCCAAATTCAAGGCCATTACTTTTCTATAGAATTCGGTGGTCATTTCCTCAAAACGGGACCTTCCTCCAAGACCTCCGGCATTATTGATCAGCGCATCTATTTTTCCATATTTTTCACCAATTTTATTGATATTGGCGTTGACTTCCTCTTCGTTCGTCACATCAAAACCATAATATTCGGCGTCTATACCTGCGGAAGTAAGTTCATTTATTCGTTCTTCACCTTTCCCATCCTCAATTCCATTTAAAATCACCGTATAGCCGTCTTCACCTAGTCTTTTAGCAACTTGGAAGCCAATACCTCCAGTTGCACCAGTGATAACCGCTATTTTTCCTTTTGAATTACTCATTTTATTTGTTGGATTTAGTTTTAACTATCTAATTTGTTGTTCTTTCAAGGGTTCGATTTTTGGGCATAGTATCCAGACACTTGCCATGGTTATGATGGCCAGTGCTGCTCCAATAATAAATGCCGGTGTGTAGTTTCCACCAGAAGTCAGCCAAGGCACTAAAGCGGTTAAGCCAAAAGCTCCCAATTTTGCTGCCATTCCTGCCAAACCGGCTAGTGTACCTACTGACTTTCCGCCCAATAAATCACTTGGCAAGGTTTGTACATTTCCGATGGCAACTTGAAAACCAAATAGGATTATGGCCATCAACACCACGGCTATTTCAGGTCCACCAGGATTAGCCATGGCCAATAAGGTGGGTAACATTATCAAGCAACCTAACGTAATGACCAACTTGCGGGTTTTGTTTACCGTCCAACCTGCTTTAATTCGATTTTGCGCTAAAAGTCCTCCAAACCAAGCTCCTATCATAGCACCTACATAAGGTACCCAAGCATAAAAGCCAATGGCTTTCACATCCATACCATACACTTCATTGAGATATATGGGTATCCAAAAAATGAACAACCACCAGATGGGATCAATTGCAGCAGATGCAATAATAACACCCCAGCTTTCTTTATGGGACAGCATTTTGCCCGTTGCGGGATTGTACCCTTCATCCTGTATGCCATCCCCATCGTTGTCTTGGTTCTGTTGTCCGGTCAAAATATATGTTCGCTCCTCGTCAGAAATCCAAGGATGTTTTGCTGGGGGCGATTTTACCAGAATCCACCACGGAACAAGCCAAATGAGTCCTAATAAGCCTACCAGAATAAAAATATAATGCCAGCTGAAATAGATGGATAGCAAGCCAATGGTTGGAAAAGCAACAATTCCTCCAATTGCTGCACCCGAATTGAAGATTCCTTGTGCAAACGCCCGCTCTTTGGTCGGAAACCATTCTGCATTTCCTTTTGCCGCTCCAGGCCAATTTCCTGCCTCGGCGATACCCAATAAAGAACGAAAAATGGAAAGACTCACAACTCCTTTTGCCAAGGCATGTAATGCTGTGGCTAAAGACCAAAATCCTATGGATAAGGTAAATCCTAATCTTGTTCCAATCTTGTCAAAAATCTTCCCAAAAATGGCTTGCCCAAATGCGTAGGAAAAAATGAAGAAAGTGGAAATCAATGCGTAGATTGCCTTTCTTTCATCCGAGGTTTTATCTGGGTAAAGCTCCTGGGCCATATCTGGCCATAATACAGGTAATGCTTGTCTGTCTATGTAGTTGATAACGGTTGCCAACGCTATCAACGTTATAACCCACCAACGTAAGCCTTTAAGTTTCATATTTTAATAGTCTAGGGTTTGAAAACCCATTAAATCTGGATAATCTCAATATTAAAATCCTCGTCTATCTAAGTAGAAACTACATGAAATACATCCCCATCCCGTTGATAATGGATTATCGTATTTTCTTCGTTAAGTTCTACTTCCCTCCTATTTTCTATTCCATGGTAAAAACGAAGCGTGCATTTCCATTTTTACCCGTACTCTTAGGTATTGTAGCAATATTGGTACAATACTTTAAAGTGTGCCTTCATCTTTTCTTTCCCTCTTTTTGGGTCTCCATCCTTGATGGCCTCAAAAATTTCTTTGTGCTCAGAAATTCCCTGCATCGACAGATTTGAGTCACAAACATGATACTTTTCAAAGTTTGTGATAATCTCCGGCGTAATGATTAACATGAACGTGTTCATAGTGACATTTTTACTTGCTTTGGCAATTGCCAAATGAAAAAGTAAGTCTTCCTCCACTGCACTTTCACCATTGAGAACTTTAGCCTCATAAGCGTCCAAAGCTTCCTTAAGTTTTTCCAAATCCTCATCAGTCCTGCGCAATGCCGCCAATTTCACGGTTTTCAATTCCAAAAGAATCCTTGTTTCAACCAACGACTTAAAATCGGGGTCTTCCAATCTTAAAATATCGTCGAGCATACCGCTCATCGCGACCCTCCCAATATTTGCAATGAACGTTCCGCTTTGAGGTCTGGATTTCAAAATTCCGTAGAACTCCAATTTTTGAATGGCTTCCCGAATATTGCTTCGACTTACCTGAAATCTTTCGGTCAACATCCTTTCCGAAGGTAATTTATCCCCTGGCTCCAGATTCTTATACTCTATATAATCTCTTAGCTTAGAGATGATTTCCCGTTGGATATTGCTATTCTCGTTTTTTGTTAAAATCTCTACTTTCATATTCTAAACCAGATTGGTTAACCAGATTGGTTTGTTAAATTTAAACAATTCTTTCAACAAATAATGGGTTAATTCAGCTTTTTTTTTGGAAGAAAAGAGCTATTGACAACATTCATTATCAATAGCCCCCCTAAATAACTAAACTAACTCAAATTATTCCTAATGATTAACCTCAAGTTCATAAATCTTTACCTTGGCAAAAGCACCTTCATCCGTGGTCTGCAAATAATTCCCGGCCTTAAAGTAATTCTCAAAAACACCCCATTTATCCATGCTTGGACTATCAAACACTACGGATTCCGTATCATTTAAAATTACTTCCATTCGTCCTTCACTTGCCTTTATTTCCAGAGTAAACTTATCAAACCCCACTTCTTGGCTAAAGTTAAACCCATCGTCATCTGTCCATGCATCCGTATATAAAAGGGCTGTACCTGTGGTACTTTCATCCTTTACTATTTTACTTTTTACCCTGATGATTCCATTTTGCCAGTAAATTTTCAAAACCGGAGGAGCGTTGTTATCGTCCTCCCCTATCAAATCCCGCTGTTCATTGGTAAGTCTTCCGTGAATTTGCATTATGATTGTACGATGATATTTATCATCACTATCTTTTGAAATTTCCTCCATGGCCATTACACCTTTCAAGGTTCCCCCTTGACCAAAGGTCCAGTTCGTACTATTGCTTCCAGGAACCATTTGTTCCCTTAGCTCGGTGCGAGATCTTGAAGAATTAGGTGTTGTAACGCCCGGATAGGTATAAAACACCAAGGACCCATCAATTGAATCGTTGTACATAAAAGGGAGGAGGGTCTCGTTGGTAGCATAATCCAAAATTTCAGGTGGTTCCACTTCCGTAGGTTTACCATTGTTTCCTATGGGCAAGGTTACCTTCCAATTGTTCAGGTCGATATCCGGCAAGACAAAAGATTGGTCTCCTTGTGTATCATTTTCCTCCTCAGTTTCCTCTTCCGTTTCTTCGTCTGTAGATTGACCATCTCCCCCACCACTACCGTTGTCTTGTGAACTTGTGTCCTCTCCCGTGGTCCAAACTAAAGGTTCCTCTTCCTTCGGCTCATTTTGACCGCAGGACAGCATAAGCACAAAGCTGCTAAGGATGAACAAAATAAAGTAAGGGTATAGTTTTGTATTCTTTTTCATGTTGTTGGCCGATTTAATGGGAAACCTCCAATTCATAAAGATTGACTTTGGCATATGCCCCTTTATCCCTTGTCTGGAAATAGTTCCCCACCTTGAAATAATTTTCAAAAACACCCCACCTTCGCATACTCGCATCGTCATAAACAAAAAATTCATTTTTATTGAGCGATACGACCATTTTTCCATCGCTAACTTTGACTTCGATAAGAAACTTTCCGGAACCCACTTCTTCTTTGAAGGTTCGCCCCTCATCATCACCCCAGGCCTCTTCATGTAAAATACCTTCGGCAGATACACTTTTTGATTTAAGCACTTTGGTTTTAACGCGAATCTTACCTTCCTTCCAGTACACTTTCAAAATGGGCGGAGCATTATTATCTTTTTGTCCAATCAAATCCCGTTGTTCATTGGTCAGTCTCCCATGAATCTGAACAACAATAGTGCGATGGGGTTTTCCGTCGGAATTTTTAGTGATTTCAGGAACGGACATCTTTGCTTTTAAATAACCGCCGTCTGCGAACGTCCAGTTGACATTGTCATTCCCCGGTTCCATTTGTTCCCTAAGTTCAGACCTTGAATATTTGGTGTTTGCTGTAGTTGCCTTACTGGGGTATGCATAAAAAACAAGTGCCCCAGCACTGGAATCATTGTACATGTATGGTCGCAGTGTTTCATTGTTCGCATAATCCAGTATTTCCGGAGGTGCAACACTAATAGCTCCACCTTTGCCACTACCCTCCGGTATAGTCACTTTCCAATGGCTTAAATCAACTTTTGGCAACCTGTATTTTTTCTTTTTCTTCTTCTTTTTCCTGACTTGGGCTGGAACATTTTCAACCGTATCAGAATTCTCTTGGATCTGTGCAAAGCAACATTCCACAGAAAAGAATAAAAAAGCACATAAAAAGGTTACCAAAAGTCTCATCATATTGACAGTGTATAATTTCTTAAGCAATACCCGTTAGTTGACGGCTGTAATAATTACCGAATCTATTCTAATTTCTTCGTCTCCACTTGCATATCCATAGCGGGCAAAATCTGCAGGATCTTCAGGACCAGAATTTCCGATACCCCGTATAAAGAGTGCTACACTATCGTTTGCACCTGAATTAAAGGTAAAGACAAAGCTTCTGTAGTCACCGCTATCCGGATTATTGACAACTTGGATGGTTAAGTTGTTGTCCGCTTCTTCAATTTGAGCCACCGTGGCATATCCAAATCCACTTTGAGGGATTTCAGTAGTGTCCGTAAAGTAAACTGGTGTATAGCCATCAACATAACCTTCGCCTGCCAAAACTCGTATTTCCAGAGAACTTGGAAGGTCCCCAGCTTGATCCGACTGGAAAAGATAGGGTATTTCAACTCGATATTCCGCATTGGGAACAACCGCAAATTCTTGATATGCATGGTCAGGTTCTGCATTGTCCAACTTAAGCACATCCGAACCATTACCGCTACTTGACTCTCCTTGTTCACCTACATCCGTATTGATCCAACCCGAACAGGTACAGTCTGAGCCTGAAGATTTTGGCAACCTATCAAAGTCCATATTTAGTAATACGGGGTCTGGCACCGCAGGAGCTTCTGGCTCTATTAGTTCAATGGTTTCAGAGTAGGTAGCTGATTGATTCAATGCATCTGAAACGGTTAAGGTTACCGTAAAAGAGCCCTCTCCTGCATAGGTATGCACCGGGTCAACTTCTGTAGATGTGGTTCCGTCTCCCAAATCCCATGCGAAGGTTGTTGCATTACTCGATTGGTTGGCAAAACTGACTTCATTGAATGTCTCAACCTCAACACCATTCGTAAAAGTGAAAAATGCTGTAGGTGGTGTTTCATCCACTTGGGAATTTGCTTCCGGAAGTTCGTCTATAAAATCACAGGAAACAAAAACTATGCAAAGCAGTAGTGATAAAGTTTTTACTCTGAACATTACTATTCTATTTAAAACATTTTTTTTCATAACATTCTTATTAATTAGGGTACCCTGGATTTTGCTCTAAAAAGCCTTGGCTGATTGATATTTCCGCCGCCGGAATTGGGAGTAAAAGCTCAAAAGCCTGAAAATCATGGCTGTTGGCCGCTGAGAACTCTGATAATACTTGCTGTGCAACACCAAATCGTTTTAAGTCCAGAAAACGATGATTCTCGAAAGCTAGCTCCACACGGCGTTCGTTCATCAAGTCCTCCATAGTTATTTCCGTCACCGGATCGGTCAATCCAGCTCTATCCCTAACTGCCTGAAATGATTCCAAAGCAGCCGGAGCAGTAGTAGACATTCCTCCTGCAAGGATTGACTCCACATGAAGCAGCAATACATCCGCATATCGCGTGACAATCCAATCATTTCCAGCTATCCTTGGATTAGCGGGAGCCGAAGTCACACCAACATTTTCATCCACTATGGGTAAAAACTTTACGGTTTGAAATAAACCAGGATTTCCAGGGTCTTCCCGGAATGAGAATTGCCCTCTATTTCCACCAAAGGCGTCAAACGCTGCTACCAGTTCCGCCGTGGCATAATTGGAACCTGTTCCACGTCCAACCGCATCCAAAAACTCAGCTGAAAAGCCTTGACTATCATTAACGTTAGTATCATCAAAGCCAATGGAAAAAATGGTTTCGCTATTATCTTCTGTGTAGAATATATCCAAGAAATCATCCTCAAGCGCGTAATCGCCACTATCAATTACTTCTTCCAACAAGCGTTGCGCTTCTAAATAATTGATTCCCAAGGTAAGATATACTTTAGCCAAAAAAGTTTGGGCTGCCGCTTTGGAAGCTCTGGTTCTGAATCCATTGTCCAAATCACTGGCCACTGCAAACTGTAGGTCCTGTAGTATAAGATCATAAACCTCATTTTCCGGAACCCTGGTAAAGGCAATTTCCGTTTCATCAGGAAAAATAACGCGATCTACCAAGGGAACACCTCCATAGTAGCGAACCAAATTAAAATATGCATAAGCTCTTAAGAAACGGGCTTCAGCTTCAAATCTGTTGGCATTATCTGAGGAAGCATTTTCCAAGTTTTCCAAAACTGCGTTGGCTGTAAAAATGATTCTATACATACTACGGTAATACGTAATAATCGCCGCCGTCTGTGG
Organism: Flagellimonas sp.; assembly: GCF_965601775.1. Lineage (GTDB taxonomy): Bacteria > Bacteroidota > Bacteroidia > Flavobacteriales > Flavobacteriaceae > Flagellimonas. The sequence goes on along the minus strand of NZ_OZ271837.1, from coordinate 1,423,859 downwards.
GGTTACCGTAAAAGTTTCAAAGTCGAAGCCTTGAGGAGACCCACTTTTGGTTCTTGCATTATCACTTAAGATTTCCCCCATTTGGTATTCAATTTGAATCCCGAGGTACGGATTGTTAAACCCACCATCTCCCTCTAAGGGATTACTTCCCTGCAAGGCATTGTAGATGTTTATGATTCCAGATAGTATTTCTTCATCATTATTGAAAAAATCATCAATGGTGGTGGCATTTACGGGCTCAGGCTCCAAATCACAGGCACATATCGTGAAACCGAGACAAAGTGCTAATATTTTTAATCGTTTCATAAGTCTTTTTTTTGTCTGTTAAAATTCAACATTGAGTCCTAACGTAATTGTTCTATTGATAGCTGTACCTCCTCTTTGGTAGCCAAAGGTCAATGGGCCATTGGGAAGCGCCCGAACATGCTCGGGGTTCCACCCGGAATAGTCTGAAGCAGTTATGAACAGTAAATTTTGGCCTGTTGCATACAACCTCAGGTTGGTTAGCTTTAAAGCAGAGGTAATATCCCTTGGGAAATTATACCCAAGACTAACCGTCCGGAGTGCTACGTACCCGGCATTTTGCACTAATTGACTTGTAAATATTCGCTGTACCAAAAACTGCTGGTCAGGAGTAATAGAGCGGTCAAAGTCTACAGTATTACTGTTGAAAAAGTCAAAAATGTACTGGTCTCCCAAGTTGTACGTTTTAGCTCCATGACTTCCTTGAAACAAGAAACTGAAGTCCATATTGCCAACTCGTAAATCGTTACCAAAACTCCAGATTAAATCTGGGTAGGGATCTCCCAAAATTGTTTTGTCATCTTCATCAATAAGTCCATCACCATTTAAATCCTTGGCGTATGCAAATTGGGTTCTGTTTCCTACCTGTCGGAAAGGGTCGCTCAAAAATTCGAAGGGTATATCCCTGTCGAATACGTAGCCATAAAATGAAGATATGGGTTGTCCCTCCTGATTGATCCATTCTACCAGTCTACTACCGTCTCCGGTATTGACAACCTGTCCATTTGAATCCCCAAATTCCACCAATGTATTTTCGTTGAATGACCCAATCAGGGTTGCCCCCCACCTCACTTTTTCGGTGCTTATTAAACGAGTTCTAAGCTCAAATTCCACTCCTTCATTTTCCACTTCGCCCAAGTTCACCAAGGCATTGGTGAAACCTGTGGTTCCCGCAACAGGATTATTTAGGAGGAGGTTGTCACTGGTTCTTTTGTAGTAGTCTATGGAACCTGAAACTACATTGTTGAACAGGCCGAAATCAACCCCAGGGTTTATCTCAATAGATCGTTCCCATTGCAAATTTGGGTTTGGAATATTGGCAGGGTCAAAACCATTCACAATAGTTCCATCAACCACAGCACTGGATGGTTGCAATAATGCTAATGAAGGATAATTATCCGTTAGAAATGACCCAGAAGCTAGGTCATTTGTACCAGTAACCCCATAACTCACACGAAACTTCAGTTGATTTACGACATTGCTATCCTTTAAAAAATCTTCGTTGGATACTACCCAACCCAAGGAAGCAGCTGGAAATCCACCATACTTGACATCTCTACCAAATATGGAACTTCCATCCGTTCTATAACTTGCATTGAAAAGGTATTTTCCATCATAGGAGTAGATAGCTCTCCCGAAAAAGGAATTTAGAAAGTTTTCGTATTCAAAGGCTGTTGCTTGATTAATTATGGAACCTCCTCCAACGTTGGGTATCAGGTCGGAAGTAAATCCGCTAGTCTCAATAATGGATTCCTCGAAGAATCTATGTTCAAAGGAAGCACCGGCAATGGCACTAATTTCATGTTTGCCACTGGTTTTATTGTAACTCAGAATATTGTCAGATATTAAGGCATACCTGCTTCTAGTATCATTTCTGGCGTTAGCACCGGCAGCTCCATTTCTGGATTCATTTACACCTTCATAGTTTGTCCTTATTCGATTTTCATAGGTTGCCGTAAAGGAAGACCTAAAACTTAAATCTTTTGTGAACTTGTAGTCTGCGTACAACCTTCCATAAAAATTATAACGATCCTCAAATCGTTCCCTTTCGAGCAACTTGGCCAAGGGATTAATATTACTGGTATTACTTACATCCGTTCCGCTACCCACAGGAACACCCAGGAAGTTACCATTGGAATCAAAAATACTTGTGGCACCATCTGGAAATGCAAAATCATCGAACATTCTTTGAAGTACATAATCTCCAACTTGGGCGTTCGCATATCTTCCTCCGTCCCTAACACGATTGACAAAATTGATATTGGTCTCATCCAATCTGGCCGGAACCCATGACGGCTGGCGAATAACATCATAAAGGCCAGTGGCGCTAAATCGTCTTCTATTGGAAAAAGATGGAGAAAAGCTGGCACCAATTTTCCATTTATCTGAAAGTTCCGTATCCAATTTTAATTGGGCCTGATACCGTTCGAAACTATCCGTTAAAAGCACCCCATCATCAGAAACATAACTTATGTTGACATTATATTTGGTCTTTTTTGTCCCTCCTCGAACACTTAAGCTATGGCTTTGAATAGTACCGCCGTTTAGGATAATATCTTGCCAATTGTTTTCAGCATTGATGAGCTGTCTCATTTGGCTCCCCAGTGAAAGTCCTCCAGTTATGGCAATCTCTCTTTGGAGCTCCCCTTCAAAATCAATATCATAATCATCACTTCTTCTACCTTCCTTGAAACCGGTAAACGTATTATACGTAAATCTTGGTTTACCCTCTTTACCCTGCTTGGTCGTAATTTGTATTACACCGTTCGCTCCCCTAGAACCGAAAATGGCCGCTGAAGCCGCATCTTTTAAAACTTCAAACGATTCTACATTGTTCATGTCCAGGTTTGTCAAGAAATCGGAATCCACTACCGCTCCATCCAAAACCACTAGAGGACCACTATTTGAAGTAATGGAGCCTACCCCACGAATACGAATGGTTGGCGCTCCACCCGCTTCACCTTCAGTATTTTGAATATTTACCCCGGCAGCCTGACCAATCAATGCTTCGTCAACACGAGAAACAGAAATTTGTTCTAAATCGTCATTTACTACCTTGGAAATTGCTCCGGTAAGCAAGGACTTCTTCTGCGTACCATATCCAATGACGACAACCTCATCCAATCGCTCTGTATCTTCCTGTAGAACAATGTTGATGGTTTGTTGGTTTTCAATGATTACCGTCTGCGCTGCGTATCCAATATAGGAGAAACGCAATACCTCTCCTGAGGACACTGCGATGGAATAATTTCCATCAAAATCCGTTTGGACCCCCCTATCCGTGTTCATTACAACAACGTTGGCCCCGGGAATGGGAACACTGTTGGCATCCGATACCGTCCCAACGACGGTAATGGTCTGCTGTGCAAAAAGCTGGATATTGACTAGCAGTAATCCAACTAATAAAAGTTTAGTTCTTAAGCTCATTTGTTAAATAGTTAATTACAGTTTGAATGATTCTGATGGCGTTCTGAACATCGAAACCATTATAGTCACAACAAATAGCTAGTATGAAATTTGGAAGAATTTGATTATTTTTGAATTCTTCAAATTATATTTCGATATGTATTTGTTGAATTTTACTTCCCTCCGAAAGAAGTAATTTATAAAAGGATAGGCGTGCACCTGTCCTTTTTTTGTTTATCTCAATTGATTTAGTTGTTGTTTTCAGGTTTGCTTCATTTGAATAACCAAACTGGTTAACCAAATTGGTTTACCAAATATATGTTATATAAAAGCCAAAAAAAAATGATTTCTTCATTTAAATGTTAAAATTTTAAAGATTTATCGAATTTGTTCATGCAAAAATCATATACACTAAACAAAATCAACAGCGTTGATTCTTATTGCATGAAATCTTCCCTTATAGGACTGAAAACATCAATTAAGACTCCCGCCTCCGTACAAATGGCACCGTGCATGGCGTGAGGTGGAATATAGAAGGCATCCCCTCCTTTTAATGTCTGGGTTTTTCCATCTATGGTGACATCAAAACTTCCACTTTCCACATAGGTGACTTGCGAATGGTAATGTTCATGCATTTGCCCAACAGCACCCACCTCAAAATGAACTTTTACCAACATAATTTTATCATCGTATCCCATGATTTTTCGCTTTAAACCTGGTCCTACCGTTTCCCAGTCCAACTCATTTCCATTAATGAATTCTTTACTTGCTCCGAATGTTTTCATAGTATTCTTATGGTTTAAAATCAACAAAAAGGTATGGCCCCTTCCATTGATATTCTTTTGATTTAATATTCAGTTTATGTGTTGTTTCCGACGAAGGGTCTTGGTTTGAAATAATTAAAATCGCCTTCTTTCCATTACTATGCTTCAAGCCGATTGCCGTGTATTTATCCGTGTTAAGTTGAATACTCAATTCCTCAATACTACTTCTGGAACTTGAGGACAATTCCGTTACCGGACTATAGCTTCCATGAGATTCTATCGCTGAAACGAACAAGGTGTTTTGGCTTTCTTTTCTTCGTAGCATCAGACCAGCATCCCGCCTTAAATTAAACTCAGGATCATTGGCCCCTAACCTTGTAAATAAAAACTCATCGCCTTCCTCGGTAACTGAAGTCCAAGTATAGAATTGGTTGTTTCGCATCCAAGTGAGTTTTCCAATTCCCTTTTTTGAAATTCCACTAGCTTCCAAATACAAATGCTGATACCCATTTTTAGTTCCCAAGGCTTCTAAAGTTGTTGAAGTTGCATACCCGAAATTGGTCTGTATTACTTGTCCCATAAAATACATGGGGAAATCATACGTATTCTCTTTGTTGGCATTCACTTTGAATACATCCAGCATAAAAGGTTTATTGAACTCTTTGGACTCAATCATAGCCATAGTTCTTTGCATTGCAGTACCTGGATAAGCATTCTGCTCCTTTGCGCTTACAACTTGTACCTTATTGTCAGATATATTTAAAAAAAACCTTTGTGAATGATGCTTGCTTCCCAATTCGTATTTCCCATCAAAGTGAGAAGTTTCGTTGACTACCAAGGTATTGTGTGCAATGGATTGTTTGGCCCATGTTTTGTTTTCTTTGAGATAGTTGCCTCCTCCTTTTTGCTCAATATTTACAAAACGAGCCATTCCGTAGTCTTGAATGACGTCATGCCCATCTTCATACAGCATAAAGGATAGCTTATCGTAATGCCCGTGACTTAAACCTTGCGCGGTATACTTAAAAACAAGCTCCAAATCTTGTTGTCTTAACACGGATATTCCTCCTTTTTCACCTTTCGGGCCATCTGAATAATCAACTGATTTTTTCAAAAACGGTCTAGCAAGCCCCTGTGAAACGGCATTGGCGACAGCCATACCAGAATCATCCAAAACCACCCGATTCTGTTTTTGAGCGATATCCAATAGCTCCGCATCCTTAATTCCGTAGTGATAGGCTATGTCCACCGCAGTGGTCAATTCCCTTGAAAATATGGACATCCCTTTTTGGGCATCGTTTATTGGAAAAAACTCCCCGTCCTTATCTGAAAGGTTTATCAATGTCTTGACCGATTTCAATAAAACGCTATCCTTGTATTCGAAAATCTTTAACTCCGGTCTTGCATTATTTAATCCAACCGCAAAAATCAAAAAAGGATACATGGCGTACCGCTGGTAATAGGGCCCTTCGGTATAATATCCATCTGGAGAAAAAGGCTCGTCCAGATTAGCGAGGAAGCCTGCTTTACCTTTGGTATTAATGAATCCTCCATCGTTATCCCTAGCATCTGTTTCTAAGCCCGCATCTTTAATGCCGTACAGCGCTCTATCTACGAGTTCATCATCACCCATGACCAAACCAATCATGCCCACCGCTGCATTGCCCCAGGTGCTATGGTTATGTACGCGGTTAAAAAATTGTGGGTTTTCTATGGAGATAAAATCCGCAAAAGGCCTAAAAAGGTTCTTTTCCAAAACATCCCGTTCTTCTTTGGACAAAAACTCATAGATGCAATCATATGCCTGACTTGTATAAACCAACCAATTGGAATCGTTCAAACATTGCCAGAACAATTTGCCCCTAGCATACGATCTCTCTTTGGGATGAACGGGCAAGGTCTTATAAAGCGCTTCATAGCTAAACAACATATCCCGAACATAAACCGCATATTTTTCATCATTTAGGATTTGATAAAGCAAGCCCGCTTTTTGCATCGTCAAAAAATTGCGCTTATGTCTTTCATGGGTGTATCCGCCGGAATAGTCTTTCGGAATGGGCACATCAATTCCCAAAGTAATCTCTTGGTCAATTGCGTTTTGTACAGTCTTTAAGGAGGAATCAAACAAAGGAATTGTTCCTAGATTCTTCCGTATAGATTCAATCCCAGATTGGGTCAAAATGAGATTAGGGTGTTCTTGAGCTCTGATTCCCAAGCAAATCAACAAACCAACAAATAGGAGATATGTTTTTTGTTGAACCTTCATTTGTTATTTTAGAATCAATCCCAGGTCTAAACCATCCGTAGCCAACTCGCGAAGCGGTGAAGTATCATTCAATTGATAGGTGTCATCTCTAAAATCGGGAGGAAAAGACCACATATTTTCTACAGTATATTTCTGGTCTCCTGTAACTTCAAGGTCTCCGGTTTCGAAAAGATTATTATTCAAAACATGTACGATAGGCTCACCTACCACCAAATGCATTTTCAGACCAAGGGATTTATTAAAAATGTTGTTCTTGACATCCACCACCTGCACCCCATATAGGGAAATTGACGCGTCATATTTGTTTCTTTTGTCATGTCCAACTGTGTCAAAAACATTATGACCCATCTCAAGAAAGGGTCCAAAAGTGCTCTCATCCTTACCTCCTCGATGCAATCTTAGCACAGCCCCACCTATGTCTTGGAAACTGTTGTTCTTGACAATTACATATTCGGCGTTGTAAATACCAATATCATCGGTTTCTTTATCCAGTGCTACGACATTACCTGAAATGGTCTTAAATTTTGAATTGGTAATACTTATGGTATCCGCAAAGGTGTTTTTGTACACACGAATGGCATCATAGGAATGGTTGACATCCAAATTGGTGAAATCACAATTGTTTATGAACAATGTATAGTTTTTGTTCATCGAATATTTGCTTGTAGTGATTACCGAGTTCCCGGTCCTATCTGGAGCTTCTTCACCATCAAAACGAATTCCATCCAAAGAGAGGCTCCCTCCATTTTCAATTTGGAACAATGATTTTTTCTCCCAATACACCAGCGGTTTTGGGGTATCTGAGGCTTTTATAGTCAAAGGCTTGTCAATGGATATTGTCTTGGTCAAACTATAGGTTCCTTGATTATTCAAAACCAAAATGTCTCCAGCATTTGCTGATTTTACGGCATCATATAGGGTGTTTAACCCTTCAGGAACTTCGATGGTTTTTCCAGAACCTAGAGCATTGTCCGATGGTTCTTTGCTGTACCATGAAACGCCGGTATTCATTTTTGTTGCGATTTCATCACTAATAGAGGCTCCAGCCTCGATACCACTGTTCTCAGGTAATAAAAACCCCTTATCATTCAAAGACAGTTCCAGCTTCATTGGTACAAACCCTTCATTTGAGATGGTTTCTATATTAGGACTTAAGATGTTGTCTTTGAAACTTATTCCAGTGATATCATCATAAACGGTGAATAGTTTATCCTGACTTTCGTTGTAAAAAATATTATTGGCCACAATACAATTCTCCGGCGGGGCGGTTCTCTCTTCATCTGCACCGGCACAAAACTGCACATGGTCGCAATTAATGAAGGTATTGTTCTTTACCACAGCATCTTTGGCTTGGTCGTATCTATTGATTGGGGAATTGTAGATGCCGTTCATGATTACAAAAGCACCTCTAAAGCGATAACCCGTTAACCCGATTCCATAATTATTAGTAACCGTTTGCTGCCCGTTAATTACCCGGATTCCTCCAGTGCTTGGTTTGTTATTGCCAATAAATACATTTCCATCCACCAAGGTTTGATTCCCGTGTCTCATGGTCAAGGTTCCGGTACATTCATAAAACACGTTGTTTTTATAGGTGTTTTGGCCGGATTTGTTCGAAATTATTTCATGTTCTCCATTGCACCTATCAAAGTAGTTGGATTCAACTAGCGTATTTGAATTTTTTCTCGAATAATGACTCGTCCCAATTCTCAAGGTCTCACCCCCATTAGACCCTAGGTTTTGTCTTGGTCCGAAATAATTATGGTCTATTTGATTGTGGTTTTCTTGGCTTTCAACAGAATTTAAGCGCACTATCATGGTAACGCCACGATTTCTTTTCCCCACTAAATGATTATGGTCTACTCTGTTGTTTTTGCCATAGATGGCAACCCAAGTATCGGGCTCATGTCGTTCAGGATTACTGAAATTATCTATTACGCATTCTGTTAAACGACTATTGTTGGCCAACGAGTTCTTGTCTTTTTTGAAAGAGATAACTTCATTGGTTGGGGTATATCCATTTTTAAAGACCAATCCCTCCACATAAAGGTATTCTCCTGCCATTCTCAAATTGGATTGGCCTTCCAGTACTACTTTTCCTTTTTCTTCGACAGTAAGTCGAATAGGGTTTTCTTTTGTCCCTTTGCCTTCAAAAAGCAATTCCGTATCTTTCCATATCCCGTTTGCCAGCGTTATAGTAGTTCCGGGCTTTGCCTCTTTTACGGCTTGATTGAACTCATCAATAGTAGATACTAACCCTGTCCGCTTTTCATTTTGGCAGCCCACTAGAAGTGTTAGAAACAAGCACCAAATTATTCTTGAAGAGTAGTTCATTTAAATTGGTTTACCAGATTGGTTTACCAAATATATGTATATTTGAAAACTTGACAAATTTTTAACAATAAAATACCTTTTTCGAATTTAATACCCAGTAAAATTATGGCAATCTCAAGTACTCTTCTGGCGACCTATCTGCACATAAGTACAGCTTCCATTGCAACAGCTCTATTTAAGAGGGGGTTACGAAACCAATTTATTCAAAATGTGCATTCCTTAAATTCCAAAAAGATGGTAGGCGAGGCGTTTACGTTAAGATATATTCCTGCACGGGAGGATTTGAATCCAATTCAGGTTTTTCAAGATTCAAAACATCCACAAAGATTGGCCGTTGAACAGTGTCCCAAAAACGGGGTTTTAGTGATAGATAGTAGAAAAGATGCTCGGGCCGCTTCAGCAGGATCTATTCTGATAACACGTCTAATGAAAAGAGGTGTCGCAGGAGTAGTCACAGATGGTGGTTTTAGGGATTCCGAAGCTATTGCTGCTCTAGATTTTCCCTCATTCCATCAAAAGCCTTCGGCACCCACCAATTTAACACTGCATCAGGCCATAGATATTAACGTACCCATAGGTTGTGGTGATGTAGCCGTGTTTCCGGGTGATTTAGTGGTTGGTGATGCGGATGGCGTAATTGTAATTCCTATTCACTTAGTTGAAGAAATTGCAGAGGAATGTCTAGCCATGGAAAAATACGAAGCATTTGTATTGGAAAAAGTACATAAAGGAGAATCAATTATCGGTCTTTATCCGTTGACTAGTGATACCACAAAACGGCAATATGAGGAATGGCTGGAAAAGCAATAATGGAAAAACAACCTTTTTACACCATCCTTACAATAAAAAGAAACATCTAGTAATCAATTAATCAGAATAAATAAATAACCCGATGAAAATCAATCATCGGGTTAACCTTTTTACTAATGAACGAATTCATTTTAGAACCCTGGGGTTGTTATGACCACATCTGTTAGGAACACCTCGTTATCGCTAGTGACCGTTGTAGTTGGAACAAAATAGAATATCACAAACTTTTGATCTACGGAGGTCAAAATATCCGAGGCATTCTCATCCACTCGATCTTGCGGGAAACTAAAAGTAGCCTCCGCTTTAAAGCTAAATGATACTTGTTGCCATCCATCAACCGCATTTGACGTAACCGGAACAGTAACCAATGCTAGCGAAGCCAATTCGGTGTCGGCTGCTGGCTCGTCAGATAAAATATAGAAGGTCCCCTCGAGTTCACTTACCGGAGTACTTTCGGTTCTAACAAAAGCAGAAATACTATATATCACATCGGTTTCTACTTCGAAGGGTTGATATGCCCTTTCACCAGAACTATCAAATTTGATGGACCTATCCGATGTTCCACCAGCGGACATGGCATCTGTTCCAGAGGAACTTGCTTTGTCCGTTGTACCTGAACCACCATTGTTGACAGGGTCTGATACCCAGGCTTCCAAATCGTCATTTCTCCAAAAGTTAAAGGGGGTATCTGTACCATCATTAAACGTATTGTCAGGATCAACCGTCCATGCATCTACAAGATCGTTATTATTGTTTTCCGCAGTTGGATAGGTTTGAAAATCTGCATTTTGAATAACAGCAGCAAAGGTTGCCGTAGCTCCTGGGTCTGCGGTTACGGAAACGCTTTGGGTAGAGGTTGAGCTAGTTTCTCCCAAAACATCATCAAAAGTAATGGTTAGTGCCACCTGGTATGTTCCAGCCGCGGCAAAGGTGTAGACTGGGTTTTGCGCCGTTGAAGTACCACTTCCATCTCCAAAATCCCAAGAATATGCTGTGATATTTCCGTCATTAGCAGCTGAAGTGTCTGCAAACGTAACCTCCAAGAAATTTACTGCAAAACTAAAGTCCGCAGCTGGGGGGACCGGCATTGCTTCTACCGTAATATCTGATGTTACCGTATCCGTATCATCCGTAGCACTAGTCACCTCAAGGGAAACGGTATAGGTTCCAGCGGTAGCGTAGGTATAAACCGGATTTGCCTCTGTCGATGTGCCAGTTCCATCACCAAAATCCCAAGAATACGAAACCGCATTAACGGATTCATCTTTAAAGGTTACCATCAAAAAGTCCTCCTCCGTGGTAAATGCCGCCATAGGATTTATCATCTCTCTTGAAACCGTTATTTGCTGGACAACCGTATTTTCCTGGCCACCTTCGCCTGTAACTGTTAAAGAAATATTGTAAGTCCCCCCCACTTCATAAATATATGATGGGGCAAATTCATTGGAAGTATCATCATCCGTACCCTCAACCCCAAAATCCCACAAATAGGTTCTCCCGTTGGATGAAGTATTAGTAGTGCTAACTTCCAAAAAAGTGGAAGACGTAGTGAAATTTACAGAAAGTTCAGCTGGTTCTCCCATGCTTTGGTCTGCCCGTAGACCCTCTTCTTCATTGTCGCAAGAAACCATATAGCCTGTAACCAGTGCCACAAATAGGCCAAAACGAACATTTTGTAACAGTTTATTTTTCATAATTAGGATGTGTTTAGAGAATTAAATTAATTGGTTTACTAGATTGGTTAACCAATTTTATTTGGTAAATATATTTTTTTTTTGATAAAAAACTGTTAATACCTCAAAAAATGTCCTGTTTTTTTATCTCAACTCCAGTTTCCCAATGGAAAAGAAAATCTGACATCCAGTAATGCCATTTAGATATAGCTACTTAAGCAGACCATTGTATTGCGCTTTTGTGCTATATTAATTGGGATACTTTCTACCCCGCTACCGCTAGCCTATAACTGGTGGTTACACCAAGAGTAAGCATACAAACCACGGCAGAAGTGTCGTGGTTTTTTTTCACCCGCCCAACCCCGCTACCCTTTTTGGCTGGTTAAGTGGAGGAGCGGTCAGGTGCTTTGCCGAATAATTCTGCGAATGATAGAGGATTTGACTAAAAATACCTCTTGTTTTCTCATGATTTCTATTTTTGATTTTCCCCGAATCGAGTAACACTAAAGATGAAATTATGAAGAAAGTGATTTTAGTATTCGGGGTTTTCTGCGTTCTGTCTTCGTCGCTCAAGGCCCAAGAAGGAGGTTATTTTTCAATGGAATGGGGATTACTACAAGTAGATGGCACCCTTTCTGAAAATTCCAATCAAGGTTTGTTTACATATACCAAATTTACCGGGGACCATTTTGGTTTTCAAGGAGGTGTGGGTATGGCAGGTTTTGACAACAGAGACTTTATTAATTTTGAAGCTTCTGCTTTGTATGCCCTAGCCGATAAGAGAATTTGGACTTTTGCAGGGCTTGGCGCTAACGACATTGCACTGACACCAGCTCCATTGGCCGGTGTTCGGATTAACGCCCTGCGAACCCAAAATTTGAATGTATATACAGGGTATCGCCATGTATTTCGGCAAACTTCCGAGGGATATTTTAGTTTGGGAGTTATGGTTTCTTTACCAGCTAAGAACCGACCCTCTTCAGTAGCCAGTCTGTAACTGGTGCTTCTGGCAAAAGTAAGTTATAACCACGGCAGTTGTGTCGTGGTTTTTTGGTTATTTTTAGTTGCTAGGTAGCGGAGTGGTTTTTGCTTAAAAATCCTGTTTTAACTTTTGGTAGACAAAACAAAATTGCAATTGTTGGTCTTTCCTTTGTGATTCAATAGTGTAGTGTAAAACAAACCTATCCGTATCCATTTCTATATGGCCTTTGCCCAAGGGTTCGGGAACGTTGCGCATTTTACTTTTTTTGCCCTTGGTAAATTCCAATGCACACGAAAAGATAATCTGGTCCATGACCTTTAGGTTCATCAAGCCAGGTTTTGCCGTTTTCGTGATGACCACGCGTCCGCTTTTTCTAGAGTTTAGTTTTAAAAACTCGCCTTGGTAAAAACTAAAAATATCCAGTTGGTCAAAATGTAGATTTAGCTTTTTCAGCTTAGGTTGGTCCAAAAAATTCTCAAATCGATAGGGTAAGTTGGTCTCGGGCATAGCGGTGCATTTAGGTTTAGGGCTATGCTAAAAACATCTACAATAATAAGGAACAATCAAAATATGTGCAAATATGTGTCAAAAATTACATTCCCTTATCTTGATATTGCCACATGCAATACGAGGAAAAGAAACTCAAAGCTGAGGAAACCGCTTTCAAGAAAAAGCTCGGAAAAAAAATAAAGAAGCACAGAAAACAAGCAGGCCTATCCCAACTTAAACTGGCTTTAATCTCCAATATTAGCCGTACTCAAATTAGTCGTTTGGAAAATGGCGAAATAAGCACTTCCGTTCTTACATTGCTCCGTGTTGCGAAGGCACTCCAATTAGACAAAGAACAGCTTTTGGATTTGTTAGAGTAATTTTCAGCTCTTCTCACCATGGCAGTTTTATAAAAAATGAATAAACACAATCCTAAAGAACCATATAAGAATATTAGCAACTCCGATGCATGGTTAAATTCAATTATTGACGTATTAAGTTCTTTTTTGATTGCATTTATTACTTATTTGTTGGCAAGAAAAGTGAATCAAATAGAAATACATGAATACAGGGTGTTAATTTATGCCGGTACTATTATACTTTCGAATTTCGCATATTACTTCGTGATGGAATATTGTTATTTGAAAACAATCGGTAATTTTTTGACTAGAACCAAAGTGGTAATGAAGAACAATACTTCGCCTAATGAAATTGACATCTTAATTAGGACTTTAGGCCGTTTTTTTCCTTTAGCCTTTGCGGTTAACTTTTTTACGGATGACAAATTCCATGAAACAATATCAAATACTAAGGTAGTTTATGATATATGATTTCTCCCGCTCCCCGCTAGCCCTCGCTCCCGCAAGGTTTATACTAATCTTGTAAATATATTGTACAAACACTGTCTAAATATTTTACGTAAAAAGAAATTATATTTTTATAATTAATTGATTTACAATGTTTTATAACATGGCACGATAATCGTTGTCGGTTTACTGAAAAAACGAATCGCCATGCTAAAAAACTATCTAAAGACCATTCTGAGACGGGCAAACAGAAATCGGTTAAACACGCTTATCAACTTATTTGGCCTATCTGTTTCCATAGCATGCTGCATTATAATTTTACTATTTGTCAACCATCAATTTGGCTATGACCAGTTTCATACGGATGTTGAAAAAATATACCGGATAAAGACGCATGAGACCGAAGAGGGCATAACACGCAATTTTGCAAGTTCTTCTTTGTCTTTTACTCCCTTGTTGGATGCCCATCTCCCAGCCGCAAAAGAGACCGTTCGCATGTTGCCCCATAGTGTAAGCGTGAGTTATATGGAAAAAGACAAGGTTTTTCAGGAACCCCAATTTTTTTATGTGGATTCCAATTTTTTGGAGGTGTTTTCCTTTCCCTTGGTTCAGGGAAATCGAAAAACGGCATTAAGCGACCCCTACAGTATTTTGATAACACAATCCATGGCCGACAAATATTTTGGTTCGGAAAATGCGGTTGGCAAGGTACTTACCATTGAAAAAGAGCATGTATTTACCGTTTCAGGCATTCTACAAGATATTCCCTCACAGTCCAGCATACAGCTTGACTTTGTTGTTCCCATGGAAGCCGCAGAGTACATATGGGGGGACTGGTTGGGAGATATTCACAAAACTTGGCACTATCCTCCGGTTTATAGTTTTGTAAAATTCAATTCAGATATCAATGCAGGGGAGACCGCAGAGGCTCTTCGCAAAATAGAGGCGGAACATATACCCGAGTATATTGCGGAGTCGCGTTCCCACTCCTTGGAAAGCTTGTCGGATATTCACTTTTCCAATCTGGAAAATGAGTTGCATCCTACCATAAATAAAAATGTGCTCTATCTGTTTGTGGGCATTGGAATCATAATCTTGTTCATAGCTGCGTTTAACTTTATCAATCTTTTTCTTGCCAAAATAGTTTTGCACTTGAAGTCTGTTGGAATTCAAAAAGTGATGGGTGCCAACAACCGAAACGTTTGGCGGCAGTTATTGACCGAAAGTCTCCTCTACCTTTTCGTATCCCTGCTATTGGCTTTTGTTTGGGCGGCTATTTTTCTGCCCGTGTTCAATTCTCGAATGGAAACTGAAATAACGCTTTCGGCGGTTTTTGATAATGGGGTCGTTCTTTACCTATTTGCCCTTTTGGTATTAATTGGTTTGTCTATCTCGGTAGTACCCTTGTTTTTTATAGCACGCTTTAAACCCATTGCTTTTCTAAAGGGCAAGGGTGGGTCCATATTTGCACAAAACAAAACCTCTTCTACCCAATCCACATTGGTGGTCTTGCAATTTATTGTTGCGGTTACTTTGATTATTTCCACAGTAATCATACAATCGCAAATGCACTATATCAAAACCAAGAATTTGGGTCTCCAAAAAAGCCAAACACTAGTTGTTCCCGTTTTTGATGAAACCATACAAAACAGATTTGAGTCGGTTAAAGCCCAGCTAACCGCAATACGCGGTGTGAACGAGGTATCGGCCATTTCGAATTTCCCTTGGGAAAAAGGATTTTATGATTTTGAAACCCTCATAACTAATCAAGGGGTTGAAACCAAAGCAAATTCAAAAGCGCTTTTGGTAGACAACAATATCATTCCTGCGCTAGGGATGTCGGTGATTGAAGGTAGAGGTTTCTCATCCACCCATGGAACCGATTCTACCATGGCATTTATCATGAATGAAACAGCGGCCCGGAAATTCGATGTACAAAACTTGCAAGATGTAAAGTTGACCATGCAAAGTATAACTTCTTCCGAACCCAAAGAGGGGAATCTTATCGGCATTGTAAAAGACTTTCACCTACAATCCCTACATGAGGAGATTGAACCTTTGATTCTTACCATTTCGCCTAGGAGCTATTTTATTGATAACATTATAATACAGATGTTAGGTAGCGATATTCCCCAGGTGATTCAGCAAGTGGAAGCAGAGTTGAAGGCATTTACTCCAGATAGACCTTTTGAATACTTTTTTCTCGACCAAGCTTTTGAAAAATTGTACAAAAAAGAATTACTTATTGGATCGCTCTTCAATTATTTTTCGATTATTGCCATCATTATCGCCTGTTTGGGCTTACTGGGAATGGTTGCCTTTGCAACTTCACAAAGACTTAAGGAAATTGGGATACGGAAGGTTTTGGGATCGTCTGTTATGGGCATTGTGAATTTGCTGACATTTAGCTTTATAAAGCTTATCCTCTTAGCAATAGGCATTGCAGTGCCCTTGGGTTGGTACTTTATGAATAAATGGCTGGAAGGTTTTGCCTATAAAGTAACCATAGATTGGTGGGTATATGCATTTTCTGCCATTTTAACCCTTTTCATTGCCCTATTTGCAGTGGGCTGGCAAAGTTTTAAAGCAGCTACTACCAATCCGGTTGAGGTAATCAGAAACGAATAATCACATTAATCTGTATTGAATAGGGTTCATCCTTAAAGTGCTCCGTTCCGAAAATCAACAAATGAAAGCTTCTATGTTCGTTGTTTAGATAGAACGGGAATCACTCGGAGAACCTATAGATTTTGTAGTTCCTTCAAGGAAATGATTGCAATCACCTATATTTAAAACAAAGAACCACATAAACTCATGCCCTTTCATAAAACAATACCATGACCTTAGAAGAAAAAAGGAACTTCTTTAGTACTGTCATTAAGTATATCTATCAGGATATTGACGACCAAGCCTTGACTTTTTTCATCCAGGGTTCTCTTGAAAGGAGCCTAAAAAAAAATGAGGTTTATATCGATTGTAAAAAACAACACGACGAAATTGGGTTCATAGTCAAAGGCCTCGTACGTGGGTTTTACATGGATGACAAGGGTAATGAGATAAACACACGATTTCTTAAAGAAGGTAATTTTGTCACCCATTACAAAGCTTTTATTCTCAAGGAACCCAGTAAATATTTTTTCAAATCTGTTGAGGCAACAGATTTACTATGTTTTAATTACACCCACATCCAAACCTGTTATGACTTATTTCCAAGCTTTGAAAAGTTTGGCCGTCGGATGGCAGAAGCCATAATTATAAAAATGGATGACAGACTTGAGTCACAACATTTTGATAATGCAGAAAAACGGTATTATGATTTCATGAAAGAATACCCCGAGCTCCACAATCGCCTTTCCCTGGAGCAAATAGCTAGCTATATCCGAATTACCAGACCAGCTTTAAGTCGGTTAAGAGGTAAAAAATCGTAACATAGGTTACCAAGTCCTGCGGAACACCCAACATAAATTTGATCATTAATTGTAAAACAATAATGATGAAAAATTTAAAATTGAAGGTAATCCCTGTGCTATGCCTTTTAACCAGTACACTTTCAGTTGCACAGAATTCAACGAATCAAGAAGTCCGCAAGAATTTTTATGTGAAACCTTATGCAGGTTTTATTGGGGTTCAAAACATGGATTTAATATTGACAAGTGATAATGAAAATTCAAATGTTTCCGTGGAAAACGGGTTTGGATATACAGCAGGAATCTCATTGGGATATTACCTAACCGAGAATATTTCTACCGAAATTGGGTGGGAATATAAAAGCAATGAGGTTACCATAAGCAATGATAATATTAGCAGCAAAGGTGACTATGCCTCTAATTTTATTTATCTAAATGGGATTTATAATTTCAAAACAAAGAGCCGTTTAAAGCCTTATTTGGGACTAGGGGCTTCCGTAATACAGGAAATTGATCTAGATTTTGGCAACGGAGAAAACGGCTCCTTCTCGAATTCGGGAAATATCGGTTTTCAAGGTATTGCTGGACTTGATTTCAATCTTTCCCCAAGATGGGCATTGAATTGGGAGGCAAAATATGTGACCTTTAGCGAGTTCGGAATGGAAAACGAAGGAGATAATAGCAGGTTGGACAATCTCAAATACAATCCCGTTATCTTTAATATAGGTGTCAAATATCGATTCTAAAATGGAATTAAGATAATAAGGTCCTATTATGGACAGGAAATAGTTTATACATTTCGACATTATTTATGACTAGTTTAGAGAAGTTTTAACGAAAGAGAACCTATTTCTCATGAAAAAAAGAAACGCCATAAGCTTTGTCCTCTTTATGACTCTTTTATTTATGAATTCTGGATGTTCAGATGATATAAATAAAAATCCTAAAAGAGATTTGACCTGGACCTATACCTACTTAAAAAGTATTGATGGCCATAAAAGTGATTTGAAACAAATAGTACTTCAGAACTGGTTTGAGATGGACCGCATTGCAAAAGAACAAGGACTGATTAGAGATTACATGCTATTGGAAAATATGAGTGATAATGACTCAACCGACTGGGACTACATTGTGGCGGTAGAATATTTTACCAAAAGTACCTATGCGGATATTGCCGAAGAATTTGAAAAGATTAGGCAGTCTCACAAAACTGTCAAGGTAAATGGGATGTCTTTTGCAGACGTAGGAAAGGTGGTTAGGTCGGAGCTAATCAAAAAAAACAAATAGATTATTATAAAAACGATAATCGAGATAGGAAGTCTATACTTGGTCATTTAGCGTAATTGCACGAAATGCTATCGGAACAAGGTTCAAAATAAGTTTTTTGATGGTTTTATTTGTATGTACAAACAATTTTATATTTTTACCCCGTGGAACGAAAAACGTCAAAATACTGTACTTGCCTCTACCACTCTGCCAATGCCCTATCTAGAGTCATGACCAAAATATCTGATGAAGAATTCGCATCCATAGGACTTACCTCCTCATATGCATTTCTTTTGATGACTGTTAATGAAAAACAAGGTATTCAACCGAAAGAGATCAGCGAACATATGCAACTAACTGCATCAACAGTAACACGCTTGATTGAAAAAATGGAATACAGAGGGTATTTGCAAAGGCAATCAGCTGGGCGTTCCACAGAAGTTTACGCTACACCGGACGGCTTGGAACTACAGCCAAAACTCAAGGAAATATGGCAAAGATTGTATAAAAGATACTCTGGAATTTTGGGGAAAGAAGTAGCAGACAAACTTACTGCAGACATTTATGCTTCCTCCCAAAAACTGGAATAATTTTTTTGTTTAATTGTTTGTATGTACAACCAACTTAAAAACTAAAAGAAGTAAAATGAAAAAAATTGGAATTATTGGTTCTGGAATCGTTGCTCAAACTTTAGGTGCAGGATTCATTAAGCATGGGTACGATGTCATGCTCGGAACTCGAAATATCGACAAACTTGCCGCATGGCAATCGGAACAAGGTACTAAAGCTAAGGTAGGGTCGTTTGAAGAAGCTGCCGAATTTGGCAAATTATTGGTATTGGCCGTTAAGGGGACGGTAGCAAAGACAGCCTTGGATCTTATTGGCAATTTCCTTTTGGAAAACAAAACCATAATGGATGCCACCAACCCAATAGCTGACCAAGCCCCAGAAAACGGAGTCCTTCAATTCTTTACAAACCAGAATGAATCTTTGATGGAACAGCTGCAATCGGCTTACCCAAAGGCCAATTTCGTTAAGGCCTTTAGTAGTGTCGGAAGCGCGAAAATGGTGAACCCGACATTCGAAATCAAACCCTCCATGTTCATATGTGGAAATAGCAATTCGGCTAAAGAACAAGTAAGCGCTATTGTAGAATTGTTTGGTTGGGAAGTGGAAGATATGGGTTCAGCAGAAGCTGCAAGGGCCATTGAACCTCTATGTATGCTTTGGTGCATCCCTGGATTTTTACATAACCAATGGACACACGCCTTTAAACTTTTAAAATAATTTATCAACCCTAATTACATATAAAAATGACGAATAAAATTCTTATTACAGGAGCAAGTGGTGGTTTTGGTGCATTAGCTGTAAAAACCTTGCTATCCCAAGGACATGCTGTTGCCGCAACCATGCGAAACATTGACTCAAAAAACAAAGCGATTTCCGAAGAACTTTCCAATCTGGGAGCCCATATTGTTGAAATGGACGTAACCCAAGAGGACAGTGTTAATAACGCTGTAGCCGAAAGTATCCAATTATTATCCGGCCTGGATGTTGTAATCAACAATGCCGGGGTAGGAGTACTGGGTATTCAAGAAAACTTTACCATAGATGATTTTAAACGCTTATTCGATATCAACGTGTTTGGCGTACAGCGGGTAAACCGAGCCGTACTACCTCATTTTAGGAGACAAGGAAATGGATTGATTGTTTATGTATCCAGCATTTTAGGAAGAATGGCTCTGCCCTTTTATGGTCCTTATAATGCGTCAAAGTGGGCGTTGGAAGCTTTGGCGGAAAATTACAGGATTGAACTTTCTGGATTCGGAGTTGACTCTTGCATTGTAGAACCAGGGGGTTATCCTACCGGATTTTTCAACAACCTTATTTTTCCTTCCGATACTTCAAGGGATGAAGAATATGGGGACATGGTACATGCTCCCAAGCAGGCTTTCGACAGTTTTGAAGGTGCATTGGCACAGAATCCTGCACAAGACCCGCAGAATGTGGCAGATGCCATTGCTAACCTAATCAGCACTCCAGCAGGTCAAAGACCGGTAAGAACTGTAGTGGATAAGATGGGTATGGGAGAACATATCGAACCCTATAATCAACAATTGGATGCTATTCATGAAGGAATCTTTGGTGCTTTTGGTATGGGCGATATGCTCAAATTAAAGGTTTAATCAATTTTTAAATCCTAGCAGAAGCAACCGATTGAGTTACTCAATCGGTTGCTTTTTTTCCATTTAGAACTTATTTTACAACCCATCAAACTCTATAGATTCTACAGAAAGGATTTCATCATAATATTGCCTTTTAGCCTGTGAATCACATCAATTTCCAAAAAGGGGTTTCAAATCTTCAACCTTTTAGAAGACAGCACTCTTTTCTGTAAGACTTGCATTACGTCGAAAACTTGAAAAAAGGTCGACTAAATGTTCAGTTTTATCGTTTAATTTACGGTGGAAAGTGCCGTACGTGAACTCTGCTATGGGTAAATCGTAGGCTTTTCCTGAATCACGGAACATCCCCAAATGGGTCGTGAGCCGAACTGAACTTAACCAAGAACCATGGCCAGCCTTTATCCAGGGAAAAGATTCTTTTCGAATTTCGGAACGGTAGTAAACCTTCTCTTGCCCTATTTGGTCTTTTTAGCTTCTGTGGTAGTATTCGCGCAACAAAACCCGCAGCTTTCACAATACCTTCAAAATCCATTTATAGTTAATCCGGCTATGACCGGTGTGGAAGATTATGTGGATTTGACCGCTGCTTATCGAAATCAATGGACCGGATTTGAGGGTGCCCCTAGAACGGCCACCTTCAGTTTCAATGGTTCTCTTCATTTATTGAAGGCCCAGTTACAGCGGAGCGAAGGTGAATCCCATCAGGGTATAGGAGCTTTTGTATATACAGACGATGTAGGACCAATTAAACAGAGCGCATTTTACGCCAGTTATGCTTATCATTTGAAAGTTTCAACAGATTGGTTTCTTTCCATGGGTTCCTTTGTGGGTGCAACCCAGTTCCGATATGACGCCTCGGATGCGATACTCTTGCAGAATCCCAACGACATATTAGTGAACAGTTTCTCCGATTTCAACTTTGATATGAGCCTAGGGTTATATGCCTATTCCGAATATCTGTTTGTCGGAGTAGCCGCGAATCAACTTTTTGACAACCAAATCCCATATGATGTTGACAACGGGGTACTGACCACGGATGGTCGATTGGAACGTAACTTTAACCTATTGCTCGGTAGTCGGATAGACATGGGTACGGATTGGGAGATTGTTCCTTCGGTACTTTTAAAAACGGTATCCAACGCACCCTTGCAATGGGACCTAGGCGTAAAAATGGTATATGACGGGAATATCTGGGCAGGTCTGGCCTACCGTGACCAAGATGCGGTGTTGGGCTATTTTGGCCTCCGTTTCATGGAAAATTTCTTGGCAACTTACTCTTATGATTGGTCAACCACGGATTTTAGCGGGCAACAGACAGGGACCCATGAGATTACCATTGGCTATCGTTTTGATTTCGGTGAACAACGCTGTGCGTGTCCTAAATACTCATTATGAACACAAACATGAAACAGTACATTCTATTCATATTTTGCTTCTTTCTAAGTCTATGCGGTCTGTTTTCCCAAACCGAGAACATGGATTTTGAATATGGGAACTTCGATTTCTGGACCTTGGACACCGGTCTTAGACCCAATCCCATAAACGTGAACTGGAATCCACGGCCTGCTCCCGACCTGAGCACACAGATACAGATAATGAACCCTTCAAGACCACCCTTGGATGAAAACGGGGTCGATTGTATGCCGACCATGGTCAACGTACCATCAGTCTTTCCTATGGGTGCCTTCTCTTCGAAAATCGGGGACATCCAAGGGGGGCGAAAAGCTGCACGAATCAGCAGGACTTTTACCGTTACCGCAGATCAGTCCTATCTACAATACAGCTATGCCGTGGTCATGCAAGACCCTGGGCACAGACAGAATGAACAACCCAAGTTCGTGGTCAACATTAGAGATAACAATGGAGACGTGGTCACCTGTGGTAGGTTCGAGGCATTTGCCGGTCCAAATGCCCTGAGCAAGGGATTTGTCAATTGCAATAATTCTAGCTTACAGATATTGCCATGGACCAGTGGAGGTGCAGACCTTACCCCTTTAATCGGACAGCAAATCACCATAGAATTCATGACCTTGGACTGCATGTTGGGTGGCCATGGTGGATATGCCTATGTCGAGGCTACCCTTGAACCCCTTGAGATACAAGTTGAAGGACTTTGTGTTATGGGGCCTAATGATATCACCTTAACTGCACCCCTAGGGTTTTCCTCCTATTTGTGGTCTACAGGGGAGACTACGCGAAGCATCGATGTTTCAGGAGCTCAATATGGGGATGTTTTCACAGTGGATCTGATAACTAACACGGGATGTGATACGTCGGCGACTGTGACCTTGGCTCCCGTGGCCAGCGCCACCATCGATCCCATTCCCGACCAAGAAATTTGTGAAGGAGGGAGCGCCATTATCACACCTACAGGAACCAATGCGGGAGATTTCTATTTTCCGGACATCAACGTTACCGGAAATGTGGCCGTGGTCTCTCCCACTGCGGATACCACCTATACCGTTGTGGCCAGGGATGAGAACGGTTGTATTGGGGAATCGACCACAGTGAATATAACCGTTATTCCTTCCAGTGAGCCGCCCTTCCCAAGAGCGGACTTTGAAATAACACCGGTTATTTCTGATGCAAACAATCCCTGCAACACCATACAATTGGACAATCTTTCTGGTTATTGTAAGAGCGATTTGACTTATTTATGGGACTTTGGGGATGGAACTACCAGTACGGAGCAGCATCCTATACATTCGTTTCCATTGTCCGATACTGTTCAGACCTATTATATTTCGTTGACAGTGACCTCAGCAAGTGACGGACTGTCTGATATGGTTTCCCTTCCATACACCACTTCGACCATAATTCCCGGCTTTTTTCCAATTCAAGATTGTGGTATTGTGACCATTACCAATTTCAGCAGCATTTGTGGCTCCTCCTTGGAAAACTATCCTTCCTTTACCTATAGTTGGGATTTTGGGGATGGAAATCCTACGGTAACCACGGATAGCACCCAACCTGAATTTCAATATACCTATACCGACTCTGGGGTTTATACCATAAGTATGACCATGACCGATAGCAACAGTGGCCTAAGTTTTTCTACGGAGCGCATGGTAAATGTAATTGCTGGATTAAATGCCGATTTTGAGTTTTACCCAGACTGTTATGACGTACAATTTATTGACCGTTCCAACACCTGTGATCCTATAGTGAGTTATGTATGGGATTTTGGGGATGGAAGTCCCATCAGTACCGAACAAGCACCAATGCATACCTACGCCACAGTGGGGCCTCATAATGTCACATTGACTGTAGATGACGGTACTACAACCTTGCAACAGTCATATGATGTTCTCTTGACCCCTGACCAAACCACACCCGAATTTGATTTCACCATCATCTGCAACGAAGTAACATTCCAAGACTTCACGGACAGTTGTAATCCAGTCTTGTTTGAATGGGATTTTGGAGATGGTAGCCCAATATCCGAAGAAGAGAATCCAGTCCATATTTTTGAATATGACAATTCTTATGACGTGACACTGACCGTTGATGACGGCGACGGGCAATTCAGTATAACCAAACAGGTAATTATTGTTAGTGAATTCCTGTATGAGCATCCTCTAGACCTGGAGGTTTGCGCAGATCCAAGTGTCCCGGATGTCGGTATGTTCAATTTCATTGCACAGACTGACCATATTTTGAGCAATGTAAATCCAAATGGCCCTTTTTATCCTTTGGTCAGTTACCATTTAAGTGATGCCGACGCAACAGGTAATATCAACTCTCTTAGTTTTGATTTCACCAACACAACCAATCCGCAGACTGTATTTGCTCGTGCCGAAGATAGTCAAGGGTGCTATCAAATATTTCCTTTTCAGTTGCGAGTTAACAATACCCCGATCGTTAATGCCATAGAAGACATCTACCTGTGTTATTTAAGGGAAAATACAATTGGTTATGACCTTTCACAGCTAAACGCAAGGGCTTTTGAAGGTATGGACCAATCCGGGGTCAACTTAAGTTGCCACCTTAATGAAACAGATGCCATGACGGACGCAAATGACGTCGTCAACATCAATTTGGAGGCAGGGGTGGACAATATTGTATTTGTAAGAGCCGAAAATGTAGATGCTCCCGATTGTTTCTCAGTGAGCACTTTTCTAATCCGAATGGATAATGAAAATACTGATGTGGATGACCGATGTATGCCTTTTTTCTCGAATACTATGACTCCTAATGATGATGGCGCCAATGATGTATTCTTCATTCAGAACATTGAGACCTTTCCAAACAACTATCTTACCATATACAACAGATGGGGAAATGTGGTTTTCGAGGCCAGGGGCTATATGAACGATTGGCACGGAACATATAACGGTAATCCTTTACCCGTTGGCACCTATTACTATCATATTGAACTGAACGACCCGGACCAAAGATCTCATTCTGGGCACATTACTATTTTAAGGTAGGTTTTGTTTCTAAAGTTACACTAGTGCAACAATTCTTCATTTTGAATCTCGACTTAGATTTGAAGTCCTAAGGTTTCTATTTTATGGTATCGATAATATTAGGTTAACGAATAACTTCAAAGGGAGCTAAATCAAAAAGACATAAACAACTTGTTTTTGTTTTTAACTTTTATAATGTTTTTTTTCCGATTTCAGTAGGAATCGAATTTTGGAACCTACCTAGAAAGGAAATAAGTTATAATCATCCCAAAATCTGCGCTTCAACATTTTTCTCTTAATGGAAAGGCAGAAGTAGTATGGGAATATTTCAAAATTAAGTCTTGAATTCTCGGTATTGAGTTGGGGTCATCCCTGTTTTGGACCTAAACAGTTTATTGAAACTTTGAGGGTATTTGAATCCGAATTCAAATGCAATCTCACTGATAGTTCTATTGGAACCGACTATCAATGTTTTAGCTCTTTCAATAAGAAAGTTATTAATATAGTCTTTTGCACTAATACCAGTTTCATTTTTCATTAAATCTCCAAAATAATTAGAGGACATATTCAATTTGGTTGCACAGTAGCCAACTGTTAACACTCCCATTCCTTTCGGTTCATCTGAATCAAAATATGAAGCCATAATATTTTCAAACCTGGTGATTAAATCCCTGTTTAGATTGGTCCGGGTGAGAAACTGTCTTTCATAGTATCTTTTACAATATTTAAGTACCAAATCAATATTAGAAATAATCAGGTCTTGGCTGTGTTTGTCTATTTTTTGATTATACTCTTCCTCAATCTTAGAAATAATTTCTGTCAGCATTTTCATCTCTTCGTCGGAAACGTGCAATGCTTCATTATTCTCATAATTGAAGAAGGTAAAATTTCCAATGGTCCTGCCGAGTTCGGATTTACTTAGTAAGTCAGGATGAAACAAGAGCGTCCATCCAGATGCATTCCGATATTCCTCATTATTTTCAATTTTTACCACTTGATTTGGTTTAATAAAAACTACCGTACCCTCTTGAAAATCGTAAGAATTCCTTCCGTAGACCAAGGAGCCTGAAATACCCAACTTTAAACTTATCTGATAGAACCCAAATACATACGAATAATTCCCGTAGTCGTAATTGGTTATTTCATCAGTTATGGGCAATACCGAAATAAGTGGATGTTTGGGTTTCGGAAAACCAAAAAAATCATGAACTTGACTGACTGATTCTATCCGAATGAATTCTCCCATGTATTCTACTTCAAGGACTCGACTCGAGTTTTTATGGCTTCATTAAGTCTGGCGTATGCCTCTTCAACCGGTTTTGGGCTCCAGAAATTCACTCCTATTCCCCCATAATCCTCATGTATGGTTACTCTGGTGCCTTCTTCGACCTGTTCCAAAATATATTTGTGGTCATAGGTAAGAATCAACGGGGTGCCACCAGATTGATTCAATAGTTGTCCTGTGACAATTTCTTTTACCATGGCTTGAATCTCATAGGAAGAATCGGAACTTTGGGTAAATTTATAGGTGACCTTATTTCCTTCCTCTACCTCACCATGCAACAATTCCATAACCGGATTCCATTCAGGATATTTATCCATACTGATGAGAACATTCCATACTTCTTTGGAAGAGTTATTGATAATAATTTCATGATGAACGGACTTTCTTCTGGTAATCATCAAAATAACCAGAATCAATATTATTCCTGCAACTACGTATATCAATTTCTTCATTTTAAGTATTTGTCAAACCAATTTAAAACCGGTTCAGGGTTTTTTCCTAACCAATCATAAGCAGCTGCTCTTTTCTTCTCCAAATCTAGCCACATTATTTCCTTTTCAACCGTCAAAGATTCGTAATATTCTTTTACCATATTCAAATCGGTCATAGGATCATTGTTATTCTGAATTACTAGTGTTGGAACTGAGATATCCTTAACATAAGGTAAAAAAGAATCTCCAGTAAGGTCGGTATCTCTTTTATTTTTACTGTAGTTACTTCCCGCATTCACCAAAAACATAGGAAGGCCCATGTTTGCCACAAAATAGTCATAAGTTAATGGCTGAATTGAAATCATAGTTTTTAAGTTCTCAAAATTTTTCATTTCAGTTTCAAGTCCAAAAGCAAAAGTACTAGCCCCTTGCCCCATACAAATAGATAGCAGTCCAATACCTGCATCTTTGTAATCAACGTGCTTCGAAATAAACTGAATTGCAGCGAGAACATCCTTGCGTTCATTCTTGCCCCACGTTATCCAACCTTTATTTTCACTTTCTCCATGATTACGCATGTCGTACATTAAAACGGAGTATCCCGCTTCAACCAAATATTTTGCTTGTTTTAGAAAGTGTATGTCCTTGTTCCAAAGTGATTTCTCCATCAATCCTTTGCCCTCTACAGTAAAACCAGATCTTGAGCATTGTACTCCAAAATGCGACTGAATAATTACTTTGTCCGTACCAGATTTAAGCAGCCAACCCGAAAGAGTCACCCCATCATCTGCCTGGAATGTCACGTCTTCATATTCAAGGTCATAAGCTTCTGGAGTATCAAAAACTGGTGATTTACCGGGTTTTATCATCATATCGGATATCATTTTGCCAAACATAACTTTGATATTTAAATTCTTGGCAAAATTAAAATAGGAAGGATGGAGACATTAAACCATATTACCTATATCCTAAACCTAATTACTTATTAGAGCGCAAAATTCCGAAACACATCAAATAGACAACCTTTTTAAGGGTTAAAAGATCCAATTTATTCAATTGGAATAGTAGATTCTCTCAATATTAGGCTTGTCTTAACCAATTTGGTGGTTAGAGGAATGTCTTGGCCCTTTTTTTCGATACGATCTATAAGAATATTTGCTGCTAATTCACCAATATATTTACCATGTTGGCTAACCATCGTCAATGGGGGTGATACATATTTTGAAAGTTCTCCATTGGTAAACCCAATAACTGAAATATCATTGGGTACTTTGTATCCTTTAGACTGAATAATACTCATGACCTTGACCGCTGTAATTTCATCCAGTGCCATAATGCCGTCAATCTTTTTATAGTTAAGCAACAGGGATAGTGTAAGTTCCAAATCTTCTTTGGAATCTGTTGACTCAACCAATTTTCCATCATAAGCAATGCCATTCTCAAGTAAGGCTTTTTTATAACCTTCAATTCGTAACCGGCTTATGGCCGAATCCACGATTGGGGTGACGACTGCAATGGTTTTGCAACCCGTTTGAATAAAAAACTTAGTAGCCTTATAACCAGCTTCAAAGTCATCCACTATTACCTTATCACAATCAATTAAATTAGTTACTCGATCAAACATAACCAAGGGAATTTGATTCTCAATCAATTCCCGCAAATGTTCCGCATGATGTGGAAGTTCATCCTCCTCGGCAGCGGAAGAAATTATTACTCCATCGACAGAACCATTGCTCAAAAGTTCGAGTGTTTTGGTTTCCTTTTGTAGGGATTGGTTCGTGATACATGTAATGATGCTGTACCCTTTTTCGTCCATTATTTTTTCTATCCCGTAGATAACCTGAACAAAAAAATAATTCAAAATATTCGGGATTACCACCCCAATTGTTTTGGTGTTTCTATTAATAAGGTTGAGGGCTACCTTATTGGGCCGATAATGATTGTCTTTGGCATATTGCTTTATTTCGCCCTTCAGTTTTTCACTTATTTCATAGCTATCATTGATGGCCTTGGAAACAGTGGATACTGAAACCTTAAAATGTTTTGCTATATCTTTAAGTGTCAACTTGGACATGATGTATCCACATTAAACCTCGAAAGGGTATTTTATTCCTGAATTTAATCGTATCTGATCTATTATTTCAATAAGTTCCAAGGAATTTTTATGGCTCCATTTGGTACTTTCATTCATATTATTCCTGAGGCAATGGTGTACCTCCCCGATTTCATGTGTAAAACCCCTACCCAAAGTAGGTAAATCATAGTGCTCACTGTTCCCGTCGATTACAAGATGAAAACCCTGCGTCTCATGCCAAATGGGCGCAATAAATATCTCGCCTACTTCACCACAAATTTTCGCCTTCATATCCGTGTTGTTGGCAAATCCACTATATAATATAGCCTGTGCATCTTTGTATTGAAGAATCATTGAAGTTTGAATCTCAGCTCCTGTTCCATAAAACTGGGATCTTGCTAAAATCTCTTTGGGTTTTCCTAGCAGGAAATAACTTAGAAAAACAGGGTATACGCCCATATCCAACAATGAACCTCCAGCTAAATCAACGTTCAATGAACGGGATTTAGGGTCGTCATCCAACTTATAAAAGGTGAATTCAGCATTGATGTATCTGAGTTTTCCTATCCTACCGTGAGAAACCAGTTCGTTTATTTTTTCAATAGAAGGATTGAACCTACTCCAAAAGGCCTCCATGAAGAAGACATCGTTTTTTTGAGCTGCATCCACCATTTGTTGCGCTTCCTTTTTGTTGATGGCAACCGGTTTTTCACAAAGTACATGCTTTTTATGGTTCATGGCAG
Organism: Flagellimonas sp.; assembly: GCF_965601775.1. Taxonomy (GTDB): domain Bacteria; phylum Bacteroidota; class Bacteroidia; order Flavobacteriales; family Flavobacteriaceae; genus Flagellimonas. The sequence continues at coordinate 1,394,505 of NZ_OZ271837.1, read as the reverse complement.
CTATGCTGTATTGACAATGCGTGTGATGCAGTGTGGCAACATAAACGATGTCCACATGGGTGTCGGCAAACAACTCCTCATAAGAACCGTAGGCTTTGGGATTCCCAAATTTTTGGGAGAAACTTTTAGCTCTTTCCAAATTCGTAGATGCCACAGCGACCAATTCCGCATCCTCAACAAGGCTTAAATCTTCTGCAAAAAGTTTGGCTATACGACCCAAACCGATAATACCCCATTTTAATTTACCGTTGTTCATGTCTCGCTATTAGTAAATGTATAGGAAGTCCAGCTTTTGTAGATTTCTCCTTTGCGTAACACCGAGGATGGAAAATTCTTGTGATTCGGTGCATCCGGATAGTTTTGTGTCTCAAAACAGATGGCCGGATAGCTTTGCGTCATCCAATTCTGTTTAGATGCTCCAGCAAACTTTAAGTTTTTTGGGGCAAACAACACCGCGGCGGGTTGATTGGTTGTGATTTTTAACTGGATACCAGTGTGCTGGCTGGAATAACTTATTTGATTTTTCTTGAATGCTGACTTAAAGATGAATGTATCATCCAACCCACCTATCGCCTCAATCTTTTGGATTAGACATTTTTTTTGAAAGTCATATGCACTATGGGTTACGGGCAACAAGTTTCCTGTGGGTAGAAGCTTTTCATCGACTTCGAGGGTTTTTTGGGCATGTATACATAATTCATCCTGCAAAATCTTTTCCCGACCCAAATTCAAGCACACATGATTGGTCATGTTTAAAACGGTGTCTTTGTCGGAACTAGCCTCAAATGATAGCAATAGTTCATTGTTTTCCTTGAGTGTGTAAGTGACCTGCACCTCGAGATTCCCTGGGTAACCTCCTTCCATATGATTGCTGAAACAACTCAGGGACACTGAAGGGTTTTTTCCTTTTGACAGCTGATCAATCGCCCAAATTTTTCTTCCCAGACCTTGGCTACCCCCATGAAGATGTACACCATTTTGTTGGGGTAAATCATAAGTTACTCCATCAATAACGAACTTACCATTTGAAATTCTACCTGCAAATCGCCCCAAACAGGCTCCAAAAAAGTATGGGATTCCAGAATATTGTTCTACATAGCCATTAAGGTCCTTTGGTGCTACCACAACATCCACAGGTTTACCATGCTTATCTTTTATAATAAAGGAATGCCAGATAGCCCCATAGGTAATGCATTCAAAAGTGGTTTTATTTTGATTTCTTAGTGTAATCAAATGAACCTCATCGTTTCCAACGAACCCAAAAGGTTGAATGCTATTTGTTTCTGTCAATGCTTTTATCAAAATCGTTCTTCTATCACTTCTGATGTTGAAAAGCGGTACTTCATATTCCGATACACACAGATATCGGTGATGTCTTCGGGGGTGCCCAAAGGAACTGCCCTGAAGTTTGTAGAAATCCTATCTTTCTTGACCGGCATGACTCTATGGAAACAGTGTCCGTGCAAGAAAACGACAGTTCCTTTCTTCGGCTGAAATACCAATTGCCCTTCAATGTCCTCATGCGGTTTCCCGACTGGGAGTATACCCGCTTTATGTGCTTCTGGCATGATAACAATCTCACCTCCTGTTTCGTCAGTAATATCATGGGTGTATACCAAACGATTCAGGTTATATTTGAGTGGATTGTCAGGTGGACAGTCTTGGTGCCAGGCCTGTCCGTTGCTCCCCCCTTTCGAGAACATCATCATGCAATACAGATTGTTCCATCCATCCTTGAGAATGGCATCGGTAATTTGGTTAAAATCCTCATTCTGGTCCACTCCATCAAAACCACCCGTGCCGTCGCGATACGGAAACCATGGAATTACCTCTACAGCAGACTTCGAAATGAACTCATCGGTATGTTCCCAATCCGGATTAACCCCATAATGCTTCAATATCTTTTCGTTGTAACGATTCATTAGTGAATCATCAAAAAACTTCTCAAAGATGATGTAGCCTTGGTCCCAAAATGTATCGTGTATCTTTTTGAAATCCATTGTTAACCCTTTTAGTTGTTACTGTAAAGTCTGTCGTATAAATCTTCCGAAGACAGAATAAATGGTGCCTTGGAAGTACGTTCTACCCATCTCTTGCTGATGGAATCACTTAAGTGCAAACGGGCGTCAATTCCTTTAAAGGTTGGATTGTTGACCCACATGGGGTGTGAGTCCCAATGACAATTAATGTAATGCACGGCCTTCACCACATCGGCATTTTTTTCGATGGCGTCAAAGAAGGGCAAGAACCATTTTTGCCATGCTTCTTCGGCCTGTTCCGGATTTCCCAATTGCGTTTGTTTCGTCAATCCATACAGTTTTCCTCCATAATCGGAAATGGTCGGAGTGGCTTCGGCAATGAAAACAGGCTTTCCCTTCTTTCTGGCGAATTCGAACATCTCAATTTCCTTCCAGCGATTAAAGAAGGAAACACCACACCAATCTACATAGTCATCACCTGGGTACCAACCCTCCAAATGCTCTTGGCCCGAAATAAATCCGGTGGACTGCCATACATAGGCTGTATTTTCTACTCCTTTGGCACGCAACCGATCTACGATTCTTTTGTAAGCCACGATAGTGGTTTCCCGATCATAGTGGTTCCATGGATCTCCATCAAATTCGTAGGCTATTCGTAAAAACACCGGACGTTTTCCCAAAGACAATAAAAAATCTCCCAGCTTATCGATAAACGCATCATGCGTTCCATCCGCCACTTTTTCCTCATGATTCACAAATTGGAGCCCAATGGCCAATGCCATATTTTCATAATTAGAATCTTTGTGCTGCAACATGGCGTTGTAATCGTTGTCGCCCCAATCATGGGTTTCCCACAATCCGTCCAATCCTTCTTGGACCCTTCCGAAAGATTCCCCTCCGGGATTGATGTTTGAGTATGACGTCCATCCTGCAGGCTTTTGAAAGTGGTCCAAATACCCATCATTGTACTCTTCAAGACCGCCAACGGCCTCTAGTTCCTGTCCAACAAAGAGCAAAACACCTTCTTTGGGTTCAAATTTTGCGAGTATCCTTGTTGGTTTTTCCTCCTCATCAACCTGATTGGTTGCTACCTCTGGTTTTCCTCTACAGGAAAGTATTAGCGATAGACCAAAACATATGAATATTAGTTTTCTCATGATCATTGTTTTTTTAGTGTTCCTTTAAGGGGATTATTGTTTTGTTGAACAGATTAAAAGGTCCAGGGAGTACGTCACCGGTTCTAGGTCTATTGAAAAAATCAATGGAAACCTCGGGTAAACTGGGCACTTTTCCCAGAGCTAAGTCGTTTTTCCAAAACAAGTACAAGGCCTCTCTATTTAATGTTACTTGACCCATCATTTCAATACTGTTTCCGTCTTGACCCTTGGACTTCAGTTCCTGCAAATTGATGTAATCCGGTTGTTTTGTTTTTATATAGACATTATGGTCGACCATATTTGAGTTCGCGCTGAACCGCATAGGTCGGGTATCGACAAACACATTGTTGAATACACGATTTTCTTCAGCGGTTAACTTTCTTCCGTTTTGATATCTGTCGGTCTGCACAATGGCATGGACAACATTTCCGGTCGTGTTGCCAATCAAATTGTGATAGACCATCAAATAGTCCGTATCGTTGGCATAGATTCCATTTCCATCGATGTTCCACACCACATTGTTGTCTACCAAATTGGGGTAGTGACTCGCCTCGACAAAGATGCCTCCCTGAATGTTCTGGACATCATGGATTATGTTTTGGGTGACCCTGGAATATCTGATATCCCAATCCAACCATATTCCGTTGCCTCCTTGAATGTCATGTATATGGTTATTGGAAACCAATGTATTGTGTGTCACCAACATTTTGATTCCAGAGCATTCCCAATAATTTTCAGCGTCTTGCCATCCGATGTGGTGGATATGATTGTTCTCAATAATCCCATTAGGCACCACGAAACTTCGAATACCAGCTGTTCCACAATCATATATATGATTGTTTCTTACTAGTGTAGAACCCATGGCATCACTCCTATCCCTTGCTATATTGTCCGGATGTGGATCCTCCGTTTCAAAGGCAAGATATCCGAATTCCAATCCAGAAGAGTTTGCATGCCTGATAGTATTGCCCTCAATTATCCAATCCTGTCCTCCTAGAGTTGTAACCGCTCCGGTGCTCGTCCTTAAAAAACCATTGGCACAGTGCTCAAATGTGAATCCTCTTACTTGAATATGGTTCAATCCCACCTTTTTCGGTCTGAATAAATGACTTCGTACGGCCAGTTCGAACAACGAACTGTTGGGATTACCGCTGTCAAACGAGTGGATATGAACTGTTTTTCCATCGACATCAACCCAAAAAGAGCCAGGAATACGAGTCAAATCCGCATAATCCTCCAATTGCACCATACGTTTTCCATCTTGGAATAGCAAACCTCTGGTGGACGTATAGGGGGGAATTTTCTTGACCAACTTTGCCCAGGGCATGAGCTTATGTTCTTCAGGTAAGATATTCGGCAGCTTCAAAGGGAAATATCCATCTTCAAAAAAAGAATCGGGTATGGTCGTCACCCATATTTTTCTCGACCAAGTATAGGTCAGGCTGGTGTCTTTTAAAACATCAGTGTAGATCTTTCGTTGCTCCCAGTTTGCGTTTAAAATTTTGGAACCACGAACCACAACATCCTCTCCCGGAGCTGTCTCATAGGAAATCATTTTGCTTCTAGACTTGCCACCTTTTGTGGGATAGATGGTTTCCCGATACACCCCTCCATACACCAAAACCCGTTCACCAGCTTTGACTAATTCAGCAGCCCTGTTTATGGTTTTTAAGGGCTTTTCCAATGAACCGTTGTTAGTATCGGAAGCATTTGGATGTTTTTGATCTACCACATAAGTTTTGGTATAGATGGTTTTGTTTTCCCATCTTTCATAACCTGACCAGTCAAAGTCTGCAGTGCTTTCTTGGGCATATCCGCCCGCAATACACATTAGTATTAAAAAGTATGCCTTTTTTTCCAATCTCTTTTGGCGGGTTTTTGGTTCAGCAGTTAAACTCATCTTCATTGGGTGTTGATTTCTTTATATTCAAACCATTTAAAATCAGCATGGTGCGTGTTCATTTCCAAATCTTGGCAGCATAACCCAACAAAACTTCCTGTGAATGCGGGTCGATATCTACTCCTGCCATTACGCACATGGTCATCTGAGAGTATGGCGGCATCCAAAACCTGACCCATAAGCTTAAAGTTCTCCCCATCTGTACTATATTGAAATTGAAGTCGATCTCGGTCCATTTCACCTCGCAGTACAATGGAATCATAAGAGGTAATATCTTCCAATTCATCTTGAAAGCTCATTTTATAGTTATCGGAAGAGATTACGCTTAAATATTTTTTAGAGCCGTCAGAATTTGAGGTGATACAGGCATAATGATAATGGCCTGCATTGTAATAAAAGACCAAACCGGCCATATGATGGATGTTTGTTGGGTAGAACTCAAGTTCGGTACTAACAACCACATGAAAATTCTGTATTCTTCGGGCCAAAAGACTTTGGTTATGCAGAGAGGTCAATGATTCCTTTCCATAGAGTCTTAAAAATCCTTTTCTTTCACTAAGACTACACCAGTCTGGAGAGATGGGTATCCGTAATGACTGAAAGTTAATGGGTATTTGCCCGTTGTCGAATACAACCAACTCATTGGATTCGGTAGATGTATGCTCCGGAAGCTTTGACATTGGAATCCTTTCCCTGGGAATCCTGCTCCCACTCTTCAACCAAGGCCAACCATCGCGCCAAACCACCTCCTCGATGGCAGTTTCGCGACCCAATGTGCAATTCCCATGTGTTGTAAGCGGCCTACCGACCAAGAAGACCGTATACCAGTCCCCATCTTGGGTCTGCACCAAATCACCATGACCCGCTTTTTGGAGGACATTGTTTTTATCCTCGGCAGCCGAGACAAGCGGATTTTCGGGATGGAATTCATAAGGACCAAAAATAGAGGTACTTCTACCAATGCTCATCGCATGCCCATATTCCGTGCCGCCCTCGGCCAACACGATGTAATAAAAGTCATCCCTTTTATATAAATGCGGTCCTTCCGTAAGACCCAACTCCGTACCTTTTGTTATATAATGGACCTTACCTATCAGCTTCTTCTGAACTGGGTTGTATTCCTGCATTTCAATTCCACCAAAAAACTTCCCATTGCGGTGGTCCACAAGCATACTTACGTACCATTTCTTTCCGTCGGGATCATGGAACAGCGAACCATCAAACCCTCTAGACGACAAATAAATCGGCTCGCTCCAATCGCCCAAAATATCAGTAGTGGTGACCATGTAGTTTGGCGTGTCTTTCCATACTCCATCAAAGGATTTGACATTAGTGAAAACTAGATAGAAAATACCGTTATCATAGGTCAGGCAAGGTGCCCAAACACCACAGGAATCTGGAATTCCTTTCATGTTCAATTGTGAAACCCTATTTAAGGGGCGTGCAACCAAATTCCAATTTTTAAGGTCTTTGGAATGGTGGATTTGTACCCCAGGAAACCATTCGAACGTCGAAGTAGCGATGTAATAATCATCTCCTACCCTACAAATGGATGGATCTGGATTAAAACCTTTTAGTATTGGATTTTGTATATAACTCATTACTTTATCAATTCAGCTTCTAATTCTTCCAAGGTCTTTCCCTTGGTTTCAGGTAATATTTTGAACAGGATTACAAATCCTATTAATGCAATTGTACCGAATACATAGAAAGTCTTTGCATTTCCAAGAGTGGCCAATTCCCAGGGAAAAATCTGGGTGACCAACCAACTTGAGAAACCATTCAAAAAACCGATGAACCCGATTAGCAAACCCCGATAGCGGTTTGGAAACAACTCAGAAAGCATCACCCACATCACTGGACCCAATGAGAACGCAAAGCAGGCAACAAATCCCAAAATCCCTATTAGCACCAAAACTGGATTCATATTTGTGGCCAACTCAAGAATGACTGCCTCATTTTTGGCGTAGGTCTTTTCCCCAAGGACCTGTTTCATGTCGTTTTTAAATTCGATATCATTATCATATACCTTATCCATCTGGGCAGACAATCGTTGTTGCATTGATCCATCCAGTTGCCCAACCTTTTCACCAGTCAGCTGGTAGGTGGCTTTGCTAAATCCATAACCACATAGCAGCATACTTACCGTTATACCGGCAAGCCCAATAAGAAACAGTGGACGCCGACCCAATTTATCAATCAGAAAAAGTGCCACTAAGGTGAAAGCCACCGTAGTAAAACTCAATAGGACCCCAGACAAAAAAGCCGCGTTTGTACCAATCCCGGTTTGTTGAAAAATGGATGTGGCATAATAATACACGGCATTAATCCCTGTAACCTGTTGGATGATTCCTATAACAATTCCAACGACCAGCACGTATTTCAACGACTTTTTGAACAAATCCTTTATGCTGACTTTGTCATGGTTCTTTCTTGAAACCTCCAAACTCTCTAAAATAGACTTGGCTTCATGATGAGCCTGTTGTGTACCATGCAGAGAAAACAAAACTTTACGAGCTTCATCATCTCGTTCTATTACAAAAAGCCATCGCGGGCTCCTTGGTACAAAAAACAGCAGTACAAAGTAGGACATTGCTGGAATGAGCTCCACTCCCAACATCCATCTCCAGACATTTTCTACGGTCAAAAACGAGCTTTCTCCTGAGGTATAGGTTTCGTTGAAGTAGTAATTGCTTAAAAAAGCTGCAAAAAAGCCCAAAACTATGTTCAATTGTTGGATGGAGACCAATTTACCTCTGGAGCTTGCCGTGGATACTTCAGCAATATAAACCGGGGCAATGACCAGAGCCGCCCCAAATGCCACTCCACCAATCATTCGTGCTATCCACAACATATGGTATCCTATGGCATAGGCCGATAAAAGGGCCGAAATAGCATAAAGAAATGCAACAATCAACAACATCCTCTTCCTCCCAATCACGTCGCTTATTCTACCAGAAATCAACATGGCAAACATGGCTGCGAACAGCGGGGAGCTGGGTACCCAACCTTGCTGTGTGGTATTTAGATTGAACTCTGGGGTTACGTAATTCATTACCCCTGAGATGATTGCGGCATCAAACCCATATAGGAATCCTCCTAAGGAAACCACCAAGGCCAAAAACCAAGTTTTTTTTGTAGCGCTGCCCATAGAAAAATATTAACCCGTGAAATAACTTAATACCGATATCACCACGATGATCAATAAGACCGATAACGCAATATCGATGACCGAAATACTTTGTTTATTAACCAATCTGTCATTATCACTCAAGGTGCCAAAAGACAAGCCTTGGATAGCCGCATAATCCGGAGGATTGGTTGCCAAGCTGACCGAAATACAGATAATGATGGAAAAGATGAACATGAAGATTGCCATGTGGGCAAAATTGATGGTTGCAAAGGTTAATGCAAATCCAGAAAGCTGAGTTTGATATATTTCGGCTAGAATGCGGATTGCCGCCACAATTAGACCAGAAAACAAGGTTACAATGGCCGCTTTTGAATTCACTCTTTTCCATATAATCCCCAATAAGAACACGGCCGTTATCGGAGGGGCTATGTACGACTGAACACTCTGTAGGTATTGATAAAGTACCCCACCCCCTATTTTATCCATAATGGGTATCCAAATAATACCCAATACCACAACAATTGTGGTGGCTAACTTCCCAATATTTACCAACCGCTTTTCATGGGTTTTCGGTTTTAATTTTTTATAAATGTCTATGGTGAAGATGGTAGAGCAAGAATTAAAAACAGATGCCAATGAACTCATCAGTGCTGCCATTAATCCCCCGGCTACAAGACCTTTAAGGCCAACCGGCAACAGGGTTTTTACCAATACTGGAAAAACCTCGTCACTTTTCTCATAGGTCAGTACGCCTTGTTGTGCTAGGGCAAATGCAATAATCCCAGGAATTAGGAAAATAAAAATCGGCAATAGCTTGAGGTAGGCCCCGAATATGGCTCCACGACGTCCAATTTTAATGTTGTTGGCCGCCAAAGTCCGCTGTACAATGTATTGATCTGTACACCAGTACCAAACGCCTACAATTGTTCCGCCAAATAACATTCCAGTCCACGGAAAATCTGGGTCTGAAATGGGACGCCACATATTGAAATGTTCACTCCCCGCGGCAAGACGTAGTTCTTCCCAACCTCCCACTTTCTGAAGGCCTAAATAGGTAATGATCATTGAACCAATAATTAGGATTACCGTTTGTAGCGTCTCGGTGTAGATTACCGCTTTCATACCACCGATTACCGTATAAGCCCCCGTGAAGAGTACGATACCGATTGCACCATACCAAAAAGGGATTCCCAAAAGTTCGGAAACCACTATTCCTCCTGCATAAATCGTTACTGACACTTTGGTGATGACATAACCCACCAATGAGAAAACAGAAAGGAACCAACGTGATTTGCTGTCAAAACGCTTTTCCAAAAACTCTGGCATGGTGAACACCTTACTTCTAAAATAAAAGGGTAGAAAAAGCCAGCCCAAGAGCAACACTATCCAGGCATGGAGTTCGTAATGTGCCATGGGCATCCCCGATTCGGCACCTGTTCCTGCCAATCCAACCACATGCTCAGAACCAATATTGGATGCAAAAATGGATGCCCCGATTACAAACCAACCTACATTTCTGCCTGCTAGAAAATAATCCTCGGTATTCTTGTTTTTTTGAAGCACTACCCAGACGGCAACCCCGATCAGGGCTGCCAAATAGACGCCAAGAACCCACCAATCTGCTGTTTCCAATATCGACTGCATGTCCTAAATATGCTGATTTAGAATGTTCTCATAGAGCTCTTGCTTGCCACTGGTCTGTTTGGGCTCACCACCTACTTTGGCGATATCGTACAAATCCTCCAAGGAGAGGGATCCACGAACAAAATCGAGACCTTTACCTGAAGTAAAAGAGGCATAACGTTCGCCCAACAATTGCTCATATTTTGAATTTTTTATTACCGAATCAGCCACCAGAAGTCCTCTGGCAAAGGTGTCGGCCCCTCCAATATGCGCCAAGAATATGTCTTCTAAATCCGTGGAATTTCTACGGGTTTTTGCATCAAAGTTGATTCCTCCACCTTGTAGACCACCGGCTTTTAAAAATACCAGCATTGCCTCCGCGGTCTCTAGGACGTTATTTGGAAACTGATCCGTGTCCCATCCATTTTGATAGTCCCCTCGATTTGCATCTATGCTTCCTAACATACCTGCATTGGCGGCCACTTGAAGCTCGTGTTGAAAGGTATGTTGTGCCAAGGTCGCGTGGTTGACCTCGATGTTCAGTTTAAAATCATTTTCCAAACCATACTCACGAATGGAATTGATGCTTGTAGCGGCATCAAAGTCGTATTGGTGCTTAGAAGGTTCCATGGGTTTAGGTTCAATAAAAAAGGTTCCTTTGAAGCCCTGGCTACGAGCATAGTCTTTTGCCATGTTCAAAAATTGCCCAATGTTGTCCTGTTCCAGTTTCATGTTCGTATTCAATAAGGACATATAACCTTCACGACCACCCCAAAACACATAGTTTTCACCATTAAGGGCAATAGTAGCATCCAACGCTATCTTCACCTGGGCACCGGCACGTGCAACCACATTAAAATCCGGATTGGAAGCCGCTCCATTCATATATCGGGGATTTGAAAAACAATTTGCGGTTCCCCAAAGTAGCTTTACACCTGAATCTTCCTGTTTTTGCTTGAGATAATCCACGATTTTGTGAATACGTTTTTCAGATTCAGCCAAGGTTTCGGCCTCATCCACCAAGTCAAAATCATGAAAGCAGTAGTAATCAAAACCCATCTTGGTAGCGAATTCGAAAGCAGCGTCCGCCTTGTCCATGGCAGCTTTTATCGGATCTGAATCAATAGCCCAAGGAAATTGCTTGGTTCCTGGTCCAAAAGGATCTCCTCCGGTCCCACATAAGGTATGCCAGTAGGCCATCGCAAACTTGAAATGTTCCCGCATGGACTTCCCAGCAACTAACTGCTCTGGGTTGTAAAATTTAAAGGCCATAGGATTGTCCGAATCCCTTCCTTCATATTTAATCTCACCTATTCCCTTAAAAAATTCCTTTTCTCCTATAAGTGCCATTGTATTTGTTATTTGCTAATGATTAATTCAAGTTCTTTTTTCCAATTCATATACGCCTTTTCATAAGGTGCGCTATCCTTAAAGGGCATAAAGGTCATCACATGATCATTTTTCATGTACGATTCAAATTTTGTTTTGTTCCCATCTGCTAAGACACAAGCTCGTGCCGCTCCGATAGCTCCGGTCGTGTTATAGATTTCTATTTCCTTTCCGATTAGGGTGGCAATGGTATTTGCAAAGATTTCAGACCGGAATAGATTGTCATTTCCGACACGTATGAATTTGGTTTCAATACCATCCCTTTTCATGATCTCAATGCCATAGACAAATGAAAAGGCAATTCCCTCCAATGCAGCTCGGCAGACGTGTGCCTTAGAATGTCTGTTCAGATTTAAATTCACAAGCCGCGTTCCCACATCCTGATTCAATAGCATGCGCTCCGCGCCGTTTCCAAATGGAATCAAACAGACCCCATCGGACCCTATTTCAACATTTGCTGCCAATTGGTTCATTTCTTCATAGGACGCCACAGACAGGTTGTTCATCAGCCATCTATATTGAATTCCAGCCCCATTTATGCACAATAACTTTCCGATGTTTTGTCCACCATTTTGTCCGTAATTCACATGCGCAAAATTGTTGACCCTTTTATATTCTTTGACCGTCAGATTATTTGTCACGGCATAGACAACACCTGATGTACCCCCCGTGGCTGCTACTTCACCCGGATTAAAAACATTTAACGAAAGTGCGTTGTTGGGTTGATCCCCTGCACGATACAAAATCGGTGTTCCCTCCTGAAGACCGGTTTCCATAGCACCCTTTTTGGATACAGTCGCCTGTTGAGAAAAGGTTTCCACTACTTCTGGAACAAGGGTATCTTCAATAGTATAATGTTCCAACATTTTGGAAGCGATTTTTTTCTCCTTAAAATCCCAAAGTATACCTTCCGAAAGGCCAGAGATAGTCGTATTGATGACACCTGATAGGCAAAAGGCGATGTAATCACCAGGTAACATGAACTTGTGAATCTTTGCAAAAGTTTCTGGCTCGTTCTCCTGGACCCACATTAGCTTAGAAAGTGTAAAATTTGCCGGGGAATTCAACAGGTGATTTTGGCAGTAGTCCTCCCCTATTTGTTCGAATGCCTTATTTCCGATTTCCACAGCCCTACTATCGCACCAAATAATGGATTTCCGTAATGGATTTCCATCAGTATCGACGATGACCAAGCCATGCATTTGATATGAAATACCCACACCAGCAATCTCATTCTTGGAAAGGTTATGGACTTTCTTAATCTTTTTTATGCCTTTACAAACACAAGACCACCAATCACTTGGTTTTTGTTCGGCCCAACCCTTCTCTGGAGCATACATGGACATCTCCTCCTCTGGCTCCAAGACAACGCCCAGGCATTTTCCTGTTTCATGCTCTACGAGGGCCACTTTGACCGAAGAACTACCTATGTCCAATCCTATAAAATACATTCAAAACTGCTCTTTTATTGGTTAAAATTTGCGACCTCTTTTATAATGAACCAAAATATACTAAATCTTTGCTACGCCTATCAGGCCTTCATCGTGGAAAAGGTTACGAATCTTTATTTTGCCAACTCCGTTTATATTTACATCCCAGTGGTATTAATTTTTTTGAAACACTCTTACATAATCCACAATTAATGAATCCGGGAAATCTGAAGGCGTTGGCGATACGCTGGGTAAATTGCCTCCCACAGATAATGCAAAAACAAAGTAAAACTCATCATTAAAAGGATAAGGTTGTCCCAAATCTGACGTGGTTTGGGTATCAATGGAATGATACTCCATATCATTAACCAACCACGTGATTTTATCTTCTTCCCAAATGATTGAAAATACATAATAGCTACTGTCATAGGACACTCCATTTGGTGCTGAAAAATCACTGGACTCAAAAAACCAATTGGCTGGAAAATCTGTACCAAAGTGAGCCGTCCCAAGAATATTGTTAGGATCTTCTCCTAAATACTCCATAATATCAATTTCACCTCCACTAGGCCAGAAGGCGTCAGGGTCTAGTATTGTATAGTCTTTGTTAAACATAAAAAGAGCAACCCATGTACCCGGTGCAGAAGGCATACTTGCTCTAATATCGACTCTTCCGTATTTGAATTCAAATTTCTCATCCGTATGTATTCTAGATGAAGTATAATTTTTGCCCGATCTAAATTCGTCTATTGCGGTTATAATCAAATTGCCCCTATCCAGATAAATGTTATCGGAACTATTAGTGAAAAACTGTTCTTCATTATTGCCCCAATTGCATAAGGCCGGACATCCATCTCCAAGGTGGAAATCCCATTTTTCCTGATCCAACTGGGCACTGTTAAACTCATCTGACCACGTCAAAGTGAAACCATCATACGCTGTTGGAGATACAAAACCTGAAGTAGGAATGCTAACAGGCTCACTATCGCATACGTTTGGACAATTGCCACCACAATCTACACCGGTCTCATCGCCATTCATAACACTGTCAAAGCATGACGCTTCTAAAACTATTGGCTCATCAGATTGATTTGAAGAACAATTGAAAAACAAAACCCCACTCAACAGAACTACTAAGATTCGAACCTGTTTTTTTTCTTTCACCTTCCTTATTTTAAATACTGTTTCCTTAGAAATTGGAGTAGAAAATAAGGAGAAGCTAACAGTATTTCTTCTCCTTATCCTTATTGAAACTAACTCGAACTAAACTAAATCTTAATCTATAATCGGAACAAAATCGCGTATAAAGAACTCCCCTTCTTCCACATGTCCGAAACCTCCAAATCGTAGGGTATAATTATCATAGGTTGTGTTGTCCGGCAACAAAGTGGTTCCATCCGCAGCTGACAAAGCGGTTGTTCCATCAAAAACCACAGTTACCCATGAATCAAAATCTGCAGCATCAATTGTTACTGGAATTACCGTCCATCTCTGAAAGAAATTACCATCGACATTATCATGTAAAATGAGTTCAACCAAAGGTTCTAGGTTCCCTGAAAAATTATTGGATGAAGGAATATACACATCAACACTAAATCGGTTTACCGTTGAAAAGTCAATATTTTCAGATTGGGGAACAAATTTAAAGTCCTCAAAACCACCGAATGGTCCATTTTCAGGGCGCAAAATACGGGTTACAGCTCCCGTCCCTCCTGCAGGATCAGACACACGATAGGTAGGTGTTACCCCTTGTTCGTTTGTTGGGCGTGGCAACAAGTTAAGTCCTGCAGTATCATCCCCTGTTTCGAAACTGTAATAAAATGGAAGACCTGCACTAGCAAAGGCATCAGCCCTTGGATTACCATCTGCTATGAATGATGTTACCGCCTCTAAGTCCCGAACAAAGAACTCACCTGCTTCGGTATGACCACTTCCACCAAAACGTAAGGTGATATTGTCATAAGTCATATTGTCCCCCAACAAGGTACCGTCATTGGCTGATACCGCTGCGCTGCCATCAAATCGTAAGGTTACCCATGAATCAAAATCTGATGCTTCAACCGTTAAAGCAATAATGGTCCATCTTTGAAAAAAGTTACCATCTATATTATCATGTAAAATAACCTCAACCAGCGGTTCTAAATTTCCTGAAAAATCATTAGTTGAAGGGACATAAACATCCAAGGTGAACTTATTGAATGAAGAAAAGTCAATAGGCCCTGACTGTGGTGCGAATTTAAAATCTTCAAATCCCCCAAAAGGTCCATTTTCAGGTCTTAAAATTTGTCCAACTAATCCATCGCCACCGGCAGGATCATCAACTCCCAAATTAAAAGTTACTCCCTGATTGGCCTGTGCCAAAGGAACCAGATTACGTCCAGATTCGGGATCATTCACCTCAAAAGTAAAGAAGTAAGGTGAAATTGAACTTTGGCGTAACTCGTCAGCTCTAGGGGTTTCTAGACAAACATCGGGACATGATCCTCCACAATCTATACCTTCCTCATCTTGGTTAAGAATACCATCGGTACAAGATGGACATGCCACACCGGTACTGCCTCCGCAGTCAATACCTTCCTCATCCAAATTCTGGATTCCATCTGCGTTGGACGGTAGAACTGTACTTAGTGCATCAAAAAAATTCTCTTGTTCACAAGAAATGATTAGTGTTACGACCACCAGGGCACATAGCCCACTGAGTATCGTTTTTATTTTATTTGTTTTCGTTTTCATTTTTCCTATCCTTTCGGTTTGCGTAACTGTTTTTTAATATCCTGGGTTTTGCTGCAACAATCCCTCTGGGTAAGTATCTATTTCTTGTTGTGGAATTGGTAGTAGCAAGTCGCGAGGTGTGGAGAAGTCCGTTTTTCCTATCGCCTGAAGTGCTGGCTCTATAACACCCCCACCATCTAATCTTTCCCATCTTACCAAGTCTGTAAAACGGTTCCAACCTTCGGTTGCCAATTCCCTTCGTCTTTCGTCCCTAACTCCTTGCATAGTATAAGCTGGAGCAGCCAGATTGCCAGGACCATAAGCTCTATCAATTACCTGCTGGAAGGATGCTTGCCCATTGCCGCCACCTCCCATTATGGAAGCCTCAGCATGCATGAGTAGCACATCTGCATAACGTAATATCTTTTCATTAAGTGGTGATCCCTCAACGTTGAGCAGTTCCTGAACCTCCTCAAAGGTTAGGAAGTATTTTTTAGCTCCCGTATTGACCCCAATGGCATAGCCAAAGTTGTCAGGCGCAGGATCAAAACCCAAAGCGGCCAAACCGGGTGAATTCAAATTTTGTCCGGGCAATAAAAAGGTGGCCTCCTTTCTTTGGTCGCTATCGTCAAAGAAATCCACCAAATCCTGGCGAGGAATAAAGTTGTTGAAAGAGGGATAAGTTCCTGAAAGGAAAGGAAACGACCATCTCCACATACCTGAACCCTCTTGTTGTTGATTGGTATTGACAAAACCTCCTGCAAAAAGTCCATCTTGATAATTGATTTCGAAAAGGGATTCCGGGCCAAATTCACTAGTTTGTAAAAAGTTATTTCTAAAATCATCTTCTAAACTATACACCCCCTGGTTAATTACCTGTTCTGCGCTGGCAACAGCTTCTGACCATTTTTCTTGGTACAGAAAGACTTTGGTAAGCAATCCCAAAGCAGCTCCGGAAGTTGCTGAACCTTGAACTCGTTCATCACCTCTTTGAGGAAGAATACTAGCTGCTGCTTGAAGATCTGCTTCGATAAAGGCATACACTTCAGCAGCTGTGGAACGTGCTCTGAAAATCTCTTGTTCCGAAGAGGTAATCGGTTCATCAAATAAGGGAACTCCACCCCACAAACGAACCAATTCAAAATAATATAGCCCTCTCAAAAAACGTGCTTCGGCAACGATTTGCTGCTGCAGTCCTTCTGTTTCGTAGTTTTCAAAATTTCCAGCTAGGTCGATGGTAAAATTGGCGCGCCCCACAGCTCTGTACCATTTACTCCACAGTGAAGCTACTGATGGTAAAGAGGGAATGATTGTACTAAATTGATCATACTGTGCCCCTATAGCCCAAAAACTTGCGGATTGCGAATGTAGATCGTCAGCCCTTACACCTTGCGAAAGCAAAGGAAAAGTCTGCTGCCCCCCTACTGCCTGCCATTGCAGTGGATCATAAGCAGCGTTTAAACTCGCTATCACATCACTCTCTGTATTAAAAGCGGTATCTGCGTTGATTTCGGTTACCGGTTCCAAATCATCTATTTCCGCACAGGAAGCAAACATCACTAGGACAGCGGCAAAAAATATTTTATAAATCGTATTCATCACGAATGTTTTTTAGGTTTTTGGAATATTAAAAATCAAGATTTAAACCAAGGAGAAATTGCCTTGCTTGTGGAAAGAATCCTTGGTCGATACCAATATTAAGTGGAGAGTTCGGATTGTTTTGTCCAATTTCAGGATCAATGCCATTATATCCGGTCAATACAAAAAGGTTTTGTCCCGAGACATAAATTCTAAGACCTCTCATACCTATTTGTTCCATAACATCTTTTGGCAAGCTATAGCCAATGGAAACGTTTTTCATTTTTAGATAACTACCATCCTGAACATGAAAATCTGAAATCAGCTGTTCTCCGTTTGGAGTTGTGCTGACCGCTATATTCCTTGGAGCACTAGGTTCTGTAACATAAGAAGCAGGCCTATTGGTTCCCAAAGCATCATATCTAATGGTAGCATCGAAAATATCGTTACCTAACGTTCCCGACATGAACGCAGAAAAATCGAAGTTTTTATAGTTTAACCCAAGCGTCAATCCCACAGTGGCATCAGGATTAGGGTCACCTATTATGGCCCTATCTCCTTCGTCTGGGGTCAATTGGTTGTTTCCGCTATTATCCAGGTCTGCGAATACCAGATTACCAGCCGCGTCCACACCCTCTACCACAAAGCCAAAAAAACTGGCAATAGGATCCCCTACCTGGGTACGGGTTGCAAAATCATTAAATTGTGGACTTAATTGTGCACCGGGAATAAAGGATGTCTCTCCCAAATCGGTCACTTCGTTCTTGTTGAAACCTAGATTGGCCCCGATGTTCCATCCAAATCCACTTTCATAGTTTTCCCTATAGGAAACTAGTACCTCGAATCCGCGGTTTTCCACCGCTCCTGTATTCTCTATTGCCGGATTCAATCCTGAAGTGAGTGGTGTGGTGGCACCCAAAAGAATATCTGAAGTCTCTTTAATGTAATAGTCCAGGGTAATACCCAACTTATTATTGAATGCATTTATATCCAGACCCACATTGAATTGTGTAAGTTCCTCCCATCCCAACACTGGATTTGAAAGACTTGTCAATGCAATACCGGGTTGACCTGCATAGCTTGATTGCGTGTTTACTGTTGCTGCATATGCAAATGGAGATGCCGACTGGTCATTTCCACTAATTCCCCAAGCACCTCTTAATTTCAAAAGGTCAATGTATTCTATACCGTTTAGGAATTCCTCCTCGGAAATCACCCAACCCGCAGATACCGCAGGAAACCATCCTACGCGATTGTCAGGTCCAAAACTTGAGGACTTATCTCTACGTAGAACAGCACTAAAAAGGTATTTTTCCTTGAAATTGTAATCGATTTTTCCAAAGAAAGATTCTAGATTCCTGGGAAACGTTACCCCAGGAGTTACGGTTGCGTCCGTAATATCCTCTGAAAGTGCAAAATTGACTTCATCAAAGTTGTTGGTAAGAAAAGAACCCGTATCATTAATGATATCACCTCCAATGAAGGTAGTCTCCACTGCTTCGTAGCCGACCAAAACGTCTAGATCATGGTCATCACTAACCCATTTATCAAAATTATATTCAAAGGTTCCACCCCATTGTCGATTCTCCTGACGGTTCTTAATTTCCGTATAATTAACTCCGGTAGAGGTATCAAACTGTTGTTCGGGCTGTACTAATAGCGGAGTAAAACTACGGTTGAAGATAAAGTTATTGAAAGAGCCGTACCATCCCCTAAACTTTAGGTTATCCACTATATCGTAGTTTAACGAAAGATTCAGGTTAGTAGCATCTTGTGTCGCTTGGTTGTTACTAATAGCGATAGAAAACAACGGATTGGTAACAGCACCCAGACTGTTTAAAGGAACTCCATTTGCTACTGGGGTTCCACCATTGATAAAAGGATTGAAAAAATTACCTGCCTCGTCAAAAGCTGGATAAATAGGTGGAAGTGCATTAATAAAACTGCTAATGCCTACTCCCGCACCACCATTGTTTTGCGGGACCGTAAAAAGGTCGGAAAACTGATATTGGGCAGAAGCATCAAGGGTAATCCTGTCGGTTAAATCAATACTAATAGAACCTCTAATATTTCTCCTTTTGAATTCGGATTTTCCTTCACCACCTAGAATTCCTTCTTGGTCAAAAAAGCCCCCAGAAAGCGAATAGGACAAACTTTCTGTACCTCCAACCACGGAACCATATACATTTTGTATTGGTGCATCATCGAAAACAACGTCATACCAATCTGTATCGGGAAGCAAAACTCTTTCTTCCTCGGTAAATGCACCTCTAAAACCAGGGGCGGTATTTCCACCTACAGCGGCCACGCCCTCATTGTAGTATTGCAGATATTGGTCTCTGTTTAATAAATCGGGTTTATTAAATAAAGTCTGTATACCATAAAAGGTATTTACTGAAATCTGGGGCTTCATCTTCCTTTTTTGCCCCTTTAAGGTTTCTACCAGGATTACGCCATTTCCACCTCTAGAACCATAAATTGCTGTGGAGGCAGCATCCTTTAATACGGTCTGAGAAGCGATGTCATTGGGGTTTAAAAAACTAAGGTTTGGAACCTGAATCCCATCCACAATGAACAATGGGTTGGAATTATTTGGTGTACCAATTCCTCTCACCCTAACCGTCTGTGGGGAGCCAGGTGAACCTGAGTTTTGTTGCACGACCACTCCGGGAATAGTACCCTGCAAAGCAGCCTCTGCTTGTGAAATGGGTAGCTGTTTAATAGTTTCCGCCTTTACTGTGGCCACCGCTGTCGTTACCAGCCTTTTGTTTTGCGTTTGACCATACCCAATGATGACAACCTCATCTAAGGTTTGCGTATCCGTATTCAAAACTATACTCAGGAACGTTTGTCCATTCAAACTAATTTCTTGTGAAGTATATCCGATATAGCTTACAACAAGAATTGCATTCGTATCAGATACCTCAAGGGTAAAATTTCCATCAAAATCAGTTTGTGTTCCATTCTGGGTGCCCTCCTCTAGGACCGTAGCTCCCGGAAGTGGCCCACGAGCATCACTTACTTTTCCAGTAATGGTCTGTGCATTTAGACCTGACACCAGAGTCAAGAATAGGATGACAAGGCCAAAAGATTTTGCAATCATACTTTAAGTTATTTGATTATTTAAGTGCTTAAATTGTTGGTGATAGGATGTCCTATAGAAAATTCCTATTCAGCACTTTAAAATTATCTGATAGGTTTGGCCGTTTAAGAGATTTTAACAAATCGGAGAAGTGTTGAGTGAAGACATGACATATTAATTCCAAAATCAAAAAGAATTAGTATATCATTGATTTACAGTAATTTATATTGTTTTTATCCTTTTAACGAAAACTAAGCGAAAACGGTTTCGTAAATATTACGCTTAATCGAAGAGTATTTGCTGAAATCGCAATTTTAAGTGTGGAAAATTGCACTTTTCCAATAAATCTGAACCATTAAAATGAAAATGATAATTAGGAGGTCAAAATCCAATTCATAGTCAATTTTTAAAGCAAAAATTAAGTAACCCATCGCAGTCTATACTGGGTCAAAGCAAAAACTAGATGAAACAAAGTGAAAAATGAAAAAACCCCGGCGATACCGAGGTCTTAAAGTAGTGATCGCGGAAGGATTCGAACCTTCGACCGTCTGCTTAGAAGGCAGATTTATGTATCATTTAAGCATCTGTATATCAAATATTTAATATCAAAATAAAATTAAAAGTCCGAAATAAGACGGAAATATTTTTAAAATTCACTTTAAATTATTCGTATTCGACTATCCTCCAATTATAGGCTTAACCTTGGAGGATCCTTTAAAAAACTAACCCTACAAGATATCAAATAGCATTGTTGTCAGGTTGATTTTTATCAGATATGCCTTTCAGAATGGTCCTTATATTTGAAGAAACCTTTCTTAACCATGTTTTGGGTAGCTCTAATTGCTGTTTATATCATAATCTCCCTGGTGTTGGTAGTAGGGATATTGATAAATGGCATTAGACCGGCTAAAACTTTAGCTTGGTTATTGGCAATTTTTACAATACCAGTTGGTGGTATCTTACTTTATCTTTTAGTAGGTAGAAATCGAAGAAAGAAAAAGTTATTCCCTTTGCAAAATGATTTTCTACAAAAAATCGATTTTGAAAATATTCGTACTAATGTTCCCAATTTCCCCACAGGGGGAAAGACTATTGAATTGATAAATGCGACAAGTAATTATCCTTTAACCCAAAGGAATAGAATTGCAATTCTCAATAATGGTCAAGAAACCTTTGAAGCTATATTTTCCGCTTTACAAAAGGCCAAAGAACACATTCATTTTCAATACTACATTTTTGAAGAGGGCCAACTAGCGAGTAGGTTATTGGACATTTTCAAAACTAAGGTTCAGCAAGGTGTCAGGATTCGACTTTTGTATGATGGGATTGGAAGTTATTCCCTTAGTAAAAGCTATATAAGGGATTTAAAGAAGTCAGGTGTCGAGGTATATCAGTTTTTGCCCTTTCGATTTGGCCGTTTTTTATCCTCTCTCAATTATAGAAACCACAGGAAAATAATCATAGTGGATGGTGAAATTGGGTTTACCGGGGGAATAAACGTTTCTGATAAATACCTAAGAGGTGAGGATGTTGAAGGAAATTGGAGGGATATTCACTTAAAAATAGAGGGTGAATCGGCTTTTTTACTGGATACCGTATTCGCCGTGGATTGGTACTTGGCTTCTGGTAACAAAGTGGTTATCAAAAGGCAGCCTCAAAAATTGCAGATAAGTAATGAGGATAAGCTGGTACAAATAGTACCTAGTGGCCCAGATGATGATTTTGCTACCATGGAACAAGTGTACTTCTCAATCATTAACAATGCCAAGCAAAGTGTTTTTATTTATAATCCATATATCATTCCCAATTATGCCATACTACAGAGTTTGAAAACCGCAGCTTTAAGTGGATTGGATGTACGGCTACTAATGTCTGAGAGTACAGACAGCAAACTGGTGGACTGGTGTGTTCGGGCCTATTTTGAATCGTATTTGAAGGCTGGAATCAAGCTATACCTATACCCCAAAGGTTTTATGCACAGTAAAGTTGTCATTTGTGATGACAATTTGGTCAGTGTGGGAACGGCGAACTTAGATGATAGGAGCTTGCACCAAAATTATGAAGTAAATGCTATTGTTTATGATGCGTTGATTTGCCAACAAATGAAGCAACAATTCTTGGAGGATTGTGAAAAGTCCATCCTACTGAATTACGAAGAGTATAAAAAGAGAGGCTGGTCTACACGAATATTGGAAGGCACCGCTAAACTAATGAGTCCGTTGTTATGAAATCAAAGTTTCAAAACCCAACTCGTTTCTACATCCCCTATTCTCCTCCCAACAATTAATATTATAAATGGTGGTTTCAGCAATGTTTTTAATGGCTTCTTCCGTCATGAATGCCTGATGTGGAGTCAATAAAACGTTAGGTAATTCAATCAATTCCAATAGTAGAGGGTCATTGATACCGGTTTTGGTGTTGTCTTTAAAGAAAATCCCCTTTTCAGATTCATAAACATCAGTGGCGTAGCCTTTCAATGTTCCATTTTTGAGCGCTTCCAATAGGGCCCTTGTTTTTACAACGGCCCCTCTGGCAGTATTTATCAAAGTAGTGCCCTTCGTCATTTTTTGGAACAACTTCTCGTCAAACATGTAATGGGTCTCATTAGTCAAAGGAACATTGATGCTGATAATGCTGGCGCTTTTGCAAAGTGTATTCAAATCTGTGTACTCCAAATCGTACTCGCTTTCCAAATAGTGGTTGATCTCTATATCATTGGCAATGATTTTACAACCAAATGCGTGGAACAACTTTACCAGGATTGAGCCTATTCTTCCTGTTCCAACGACTCCTACTGTTTTTCCTTTAAGGTTATTCCCCATGAGTTGGTCCAAGAGGAAATTCCCCTTACTTACTTGGTCATTGGCTTGTATTATTTTTCTGTTCAGTGCTAACAACATTCCTATGGCGTGTTCTGCAATAGCATGAGGAGAATAGTCTGGAGCATTTGCAACCCTGAATCCAATTCGCTTTGCGGATTTCAGACTGACATTATTGTAACCAACAGACCTTAAACTAATATGGTTAACTCCCAAATCCTTAAGTATTTCCAACACAACTAGGGAAGCATCATCACCCGAAAAAATGGAAATCGCATCGTAACCAGCGGCTAAAACCGCTGTCGTGCTGTCCAAAGATTCCTTGACGAATTTCATTTTGTGCCTCCCAGCATTTGCTTTTAACAGTGGTTCCTTTTCAAATTCCTTTGTGCTATAAACTAGTAACTTCATTGGTGAGTTTTTTGCGAAATATTAGGTCTTGCTCCTTTAAGGCGAATACAACAAGCTTTATATAGTCGTCTATGGTTCTATCAATATCCACTGGGTCTGTAATGTCAATATTTCCCCTCCAAATTAGTTGTCGTTCCTTGCCAACACAGATACAATACAAGGAGGTTTCAGCCTGATAGACCATATATTCGTCATAATAATTGTCCTCATAGTAAATGGACTGATGTTCTAAATAATCATTGTTGAACGTATCAAAGTATCTGCCTGAATTGGACATACGTTCTTTAAACGATTGTTTATTTTCTGAACCAATTATCTTGGTGAACAGGATGGCATCAAAATCCCTATCGAGCAGAAGTTGTTCCACTTCAGACAGTTCTTCTTCCGATTTTTCCGAAGAGGTAAATTCCACATCAAAAAGGTCAACACTCCGAAAAGACTCTATGTTTCTTTTGTCAAATTCATTTTGAAGCTTGGTTTCAAATTTGACACGTGCATCCTTGTTAGCGGTCATTCCCACTAAAAGCACTTTATTGGCATCGAAAATTACAATCTCCGGGTTTTTCCAGTTATTTACCAAAC
Organism: Flagellimonas sp.; assembly: GCF_965601775.1. GTDB lineage: Bacteria > Bacteroidota > Bacteroidia > Flavobacteriales > Flavobacteriaceae > Flagellimonas. The sequence goes on along the minus strand of NZ_OZ271837.1, from coordinate 1,370,710 downwards.
TAGTGGAAGTACAACCGGATATAAGCATTGCTAGTATTGAAAGAAATTTTTTCATGTTTTTAATATTGGATTTGTTTGGTTAAATGGCCAAATACCCCCTCGATTAACCAAGTAGCTTTTTCCGTTTTCTTTTCTTCATGATTTCAGATATGACTTTGAAAATGTATAGCTTGGCCACTTCATACTTTTCCATGTGTTCTACCATCTCTTTCGCCAATCTTTTGTGGGTTTCGAGGTAGGCACTTTCCATTTTGATTTGGTCAATATCATCGAGCATGATGATCAATTGATTCTCATGCAACCTTATTTTAACGTGCAGAAGCTGCATATTTTTCTTTGATGTAAGCAGAGCATCAGACGAATCTTTTACCTGTTGGAAGAAGTCACCATCCAATACATCCAAAGTATAGTCCTTTACAATATTGTCCAAGAACTTTTGTTCGTCTTTGATGAATGCTAGTTGGGATAACCATCGCTTCGATTCCTGATGCATTTCATCCGCACTAAACCATTCTTGATACTGTTTATTTTTTTTGGTCTTTTCCATGATTTCAAAACTTAGGCGGTAAAACCTTGGTTTACCGCCGTGATTAATTAAACGACTTCGATGACCCGTTTGGGTTTTTCTTTGGCCTCTTCCATTTTAAAAAGATGTAGTTTCAAAATCCCATCCTTATAGGTGGCTTTAACGTCCTTGCTTTGGTCTACCGCACTAGGGAGTTGCATGCTTCGCTTAAAACTGTTGTAGTTGAACTCCTGTTGGGTATAAGCCTCCTCTTCTTTGGTCTTCTCTTTGGTTTTTTGGGCAGAAACTTCCAGTAAGTCATCTTTCATGGTGATCTCAAAATCCTTTTTGTCGAAACCAGGAGCCGCAAGTTCAATTTCGAAATCATCTTGGTGTTCCTTAATGTTCATTGCAGGCAACGACTTTTCTAGGTTAAAGAAATCATCGTTGATAAAAGTGTCGCGATTAAAAAAATCAACGAGGTTTTCATTCCAGGGGAATCTGTTTTTGTTAAATCTGACGAGTGACATAATTATAATATTTAAGATTAATGAATTTGAATCGAAACAATTTAAATCTTACTTCAACTTCAGTAAATGATATAAATCAACCCGAATGCCTTATTGGCTACTTGGAAGGTTTTTTGCGTTTCAAAATAGAACCCGCATAGTTGTAGATGTCGGATTTCAGTTTGATATAATTCGCAAGATGTTTGGAGACACGTTTGCTCAGTTCTTCATGTTTTTGGTTATAGGCCAAATCACAAGCAGTTGATGCACATTCCAAAATACCTCCAATAGTACTTTCATGTTTACCTATGAGCTCTTTTATCTTTTCTTTCTCCTGAATTGACTTTTTGTATGCAATCTTGAAAAGCTCCAAACGTTCAAAAAGATTTGGGGTACGTGGTTCAAATACATAAGAATGCAGAAGCCGATTTATAAAGGTCATCTCATCATCGATAAACTCAATATTGGACTTCCATTTTTGGAGATCGCAATACAGTTCTTCAGGTTTTTTCCCTTGATATGTAGCTTTTTTTTCCGTCAAAACAGGTTCGGATTGATTGAAAGGGAAAGTATTGAAATGGGGTGGTAAACGAAATGACCTACATCATTATTATTTCTCAAACCCCTGTTAAACCAATACCCGTTATATCTTTAAGGTCTTTCTGGCAAGAGCTTTAAATTGGTTGTGGGTCATACTGTCAACCCTTTCATTGCTTTTGATTTTTTTGGCCAATTTTGGATTGTTCTCCTTAAGATCACGATAGAACTTATCCGCAGCCTCTGCTGGGCCAAAGAGTGCTATTTGGTCTGCATCTTCAATAAAGGCGATAATATTTTCAAAATATCGCCTCAGTTGATGTTTTTCACGTTCCAAGTATTTGCTATCCTGCACAACATCCTGTGGACCCCACTTGGTTTTTGATCTAGCACCCCCTTTAGGGTTAAAAAATTCAAGTTGCGAGGCAATTGTTGAAGAGCGCTCTGACTCATTTTCAAAAACAACCAAATCGCACTTCTGTTTGTCCATCCATATCCCGATTTTCTTCATCTTTTTCAGCTTATTTGTTATCGTTCAATTCTAGGATTGGAATTTTGGGGTCATATCCAATTTCCTTGACTAGCGGATTGGATAGAATACTACCAAAGAAGAGATGTCTGCGATTCATGAACGAAATCATATCACAGTTTTTACTTTCCATAAAAAGATTTATCCCCTTGGCCACATCCACTGATGATAGAAAATGTGATTCATAGTCTGCTCCGTGCAGAATATCCTCGAGTAGTTGCTTGTTGGCTTTTTCTTTGGAATTTAACTTTCCATCCTTGTTTTTATCTATGTGAACCACATGTATTAAGGCATTATGTAACCCTGCTACTTCCAAGAGGTGTTTGATTTCACTTTTCTTAAATGCGGTTTTGTAGTCTGTAGGAAAAGCAATTGTTTTTGGGTTGGAATAAAAATGACCCTCAGGAACGCCGATAACCGGACATTCTTTTATTTTCTCCATCACGGAAACCGTATTGGTACCAAAAATCCTGTCCTTTGAATCGGTAACACCTTTGGTGCCCATTACAATAATATCGATGTCTTTGTCGGCTATCATGTTTCTTACGGCTTCTACTAAGCTGTTGAATGTACATTTGCTGTGAAACCTATGTTTATGATTTTCCGGTTGGATTTTTACTTGTGCCAATAATTTTTCCATTCCCTTCTCTGAGGACGTTTTAGCCATTTCATAATAGCGCTCGCCAGGTTCTGGCACCATCATACTATCTAAAGTATATCCAGATGCTTGGTATGCATTCAGAAGATAGAAATCGCACTCAATGTTGGCATAAAGACCTTGGGCATAGTTGATGGCATTGAGGGAGTTTTTGGAATAATCGGTAGGGAGCAGCACTCTTTTGTTCATAGTTTTTACTTTTCATTAAAACTACTTCAAGCGTATTTTGCGCACCATGACTTTGGTCAACTTAACCTGAAATAGTCTTATGGCAGTGTTGACTGATTTCTAGTCATGATATGGGAAAACCATGAACGGAATTGAAGTATGAAACCCGATTTTCTTTAATGTAGGTTCTATGAAAATGCGTTCCATGAAGGTGTGTTTGTTCCTAACCATAGTTAAAAGTCCGATGTTATGCTCGGTTTCATAACTATTTATGGCTTCAATCAATTCCTGGTCTGGCAAATTGTGATATACATAATCCATGTCCTTCAGCATGTTAAAAAGAACCGCTTTGTACTTTTCTTGTTCGGCTGTAAGTCCTTCTGGCACAGCAACATGCATAATATGAAGTTTAGAACTATGCAACTTCACCAAATCCTGTAGAAAATAAAGGTCGGTTAATCCATAATCGACTTCAAAATCGGTGGGAAACAAAATGTTCTCAAGGGATTTGAAATTGCATTCCTGTGGAATTACCAGAACTGGGGCTTTGGATTTTTTTAGTACGTGTACAGCATTAGATCCCAAGAATATTTCTTTTGCACCCGTGGCACCTTGGGTTCCCATTGCGACCAAATCAACAGTTTTGTTCTCTGTCATTTCTTGTACTTCGCCTACCAAATGGTTAAAGGCCGAATGGATTAGGAAAGTGTGCCTTGGGTTGTTGAACTTTGTTTCCACTTTCTTTTTGACTTTCTCCAAACGACTTTCCGTATAATATTTGTAATCGTCAGGAAAACCAATTTGACCAGGACTCCCAAGGGCATAATCCACTCGGTAAATAGCCGGTGTGTATACGTGCATCAAATGGAATTGGCAGGTAGTATCTTTATAAAGTTGAAGACAGTAATCAATGGCATTCTGAGCATTATCAGAAAAATCCGTGGGTAGGAGTATATTTAGCATGGGTCCCTATTTATACCTTCAAAAATATGTTGACTGGACAAGGTTTACCATGATATTCCTCAGACTCAAAAGCCTGTTCCAACAACAAAAAAGTGGGATGATGGGAGAGGACATGTCTAATGAAAAGGAAGTGTTGCATGAATTTCTAGCCTTACTGACGTAGGTCATTTTCCAGAACTTTTGGTCAACCTAATTTGTTCCAAATACCAAAAAATGGAACAAATGAAATCAATTGGGAGCACTCTAAATCCAAATACGGCCACCGTGGAGACTTCAAAAAAACTTGAGGATTTTAGAAAAAAGATAGGTGAGCTTCAAGGAACCCTTACCAATTATTTAAACAGGAACCCAACAATACCTTATTTAGAGGAAACCCGGGAGATAGCATTAAGCATACAGGAGCTTAGGTACAAGCATAAATCCTTGGTACAACAGTTCACGGATACCATCGGTACGGGTCGAAATTTCTCAATCTTATCCCAAAAACTCAGAGGTCTGGAATCGGAATCCTATTTTGTGGAAAGTGTATTGCAAAGTTTGGTCAAACCCTAGTTTTTGGTTAGAGTTTCTTCACAACTACTTCAATTGATATCATTTTTTCCCTTGGAAGCAATGTTTCATCTATCCCTCAAAATCGGGAAGTACCAATAAAGGAATATCGCTTTTAAAGCTTACTTTCTTCACTATGGGTTCCTGGGTCAACTGCTCAAAAAAAGTGTGTTTGTAATTGGTAAGAACGATTAGGTCTGCTTCCTGCTCTTTTGAAAAGTCCCGTATAGCTTTGGAAACTGTAGTCTTGATAGACTCCTTGTAAAAACTATGGGGGATGCCATCTAAACGTTGTTTTAGGATTTGTTTGTTGGATTTTTGCATATCACTTAGAACGAATTCCTGAGCAACGTGAAATATTTTGATTTCGGAGTTCCAATGATCCATTAGTTCCAATAGAGGCTCAAGGATACTTTTTGGAAAGAAATGTGCATATTCTGTGGGAAACACAACCGTGGCAAGCGACTTAAACTCAAAAGAATTTGGAACCGCTAGCAGCATGCAATTTTTGATATTTTTAAGTACCCTTACTGTATTGCTGCCCAGAAAAATTTCCTTGGCCCCAGTGGCTCCTTTAGTGCCCATTATGATACCATCAATATCCAGTTTCGAAATTTGCATCTTGATGCTTTCGACCAATTCTCCTTGAATGGAATGGGTTTGAAAGTAGTGTTTTGTGTTGGTATGATTGTGTTGGAGATAGGACAATATCTGAGCAAGCTCCGTTTTGGAATGTTCTGCTAAGGACTGTTGGGAAAGACCGGTTCTAACTGAACTTTTAAAACCTGAAACATTTTGAATTCTTGGTTCGTAGGCGTGCATTAAGTGAAAGGTGCATTCAAAATCTCCGTAAAGTTTTAGTGCGGTAAAAAGTGCGTTCCAGGCGTTTTCGGAAAAATCGGTGGGCAGTAAAAGCTGTTTCATATTTTCCAGTTTAAATGTTTTCAGAAGTATCCTTAATCACCAAAAATGGTACGTTTGAGCTATATCCTATGGCATCAACATTTTGTTTGACAAGCAAGCGCTCAAGAAATGCATGTTTTTTGTTCATCAATACAATCAAATCTATTTCGTTGTTGTCCACATAGGTATGGACGACATTCGGTTTGTACTGTTCAGTGATGTCTTCAAACCGTACTTTTCTTCCTTTAAAAAAATCGGCTAAATGCTCTTTTTTCTGTAATTGGTCAGTAGATTTTTCATCCTCTTCTGTCGCATGTACTAAATGGATTGTGGCATCCCATTTTATGGTTAGCTCTTTTATAAGATGTAAGTCCTCTGACTTATACTTTCTGTCATACCCGGTAGGGAACAGGATGTTATTGATTGCTTTAAATGGATAGTTCTCTGGTATCGCCAATACTGGAGTATGGGACTTTCGTATTACATGCACCGTATTGGAGCCCAAAAAGAATTCTTTGGCGCCCGAAGCTCCTTGTGTACCCATAATTATCATATCTATATCCTCCTTTTTGCAGATTTCATCAACCTGGTCGGTCAGGGTACTAAATGCGGAAACAGTTTCATATTGATGCAAGGGATTTATATACTTTTCGGTGATATGGTTCAAAGTCCATTCCAGGCCCTCCAAAGAAGCATCAACACCTTTATCTGGGATAGTACTTACCGCCGGCCCCCCAATAAGATAATCTAGGCGATAGAAGTTTGGGGTATAGGTGTTCAGAATATAAAACAGGCATTTCTCATTCTTGAAAAGCTCTAAAGCATATAGTATTGCATTAAGGGCGTTTTTCGAAAAATCTGTAGGGAGGAGTATTTTCTTCATGGATGTTAATTTATCTAGGCAGATTTTGCATTACCATAAATGGTATTTTGATTTTCAATCCCAGTTGGTCGATTGTGGAGCTGTAAAGCATATCCTCAAAGAAAGAATGCCTGGAATTTACCATGGTAAGCATATCCACATGGTTTGCCTTTATATAGTCCAGTATGGTTTGAACTCGATTTTTTACCGGAGCGGTTTCAAAAAATAGATACGCCTTGGTCAGATTACCTTTTAGAAAAAGTTGATTGTCCACTTGGCGTGCACTCAGGACATTAAAATCTGATAGATATAGAAAGTGAATTTCCGATTTAAAATTACCCGCGAGCTCTGATAACAGTTTCAATTCCCGTCTTTTGAATGGGAGCATATAATCTGTTGGAAACAAAATGGCCTTGGGTTGCTTATATTCAAAATCAGATGGAACAGCTATTACCGGACATTTAACGTACTTGAATACTTCTATGGTATAGCTTCCAAAGGAGGTTTTATGGTTACTGTTTTCCCCTTGGGTGCCCATAATAATGAGGTCAAGATTGTGCTTTTCAACCAAGTCGTTGGCTGCATCCACCAAACTGTCAAAAGCGGCTACAGTATTAAACTTGTGCAATGGATTGGGAGGCGTTCCTTCAACGGAGGAAACCAGTTCGGTAAGCTTTTTTTCAACCTTTTTGCGAATATCTTGCTCCAAAGTCTTTCGTTCTTCCACGGTTGTGTTTTGGTAAGGTCCATACACCTCTTCTGCAAATGCATGTAAAAGAAAAAATTCTGCTCTAGTGCACTTGTACAGTTCTTGCGCATACTGTAATGCCTGCAGTGCATTCTTGGAAAAATCAATTGGAATCAGAACTGTTTTCAAGGTCTCATTTTAACCTTAAAAATATGTGGTGCCTTCAATACATAAAATGATATTCATCATTCATGGAACTCTCGAAACTTGTTTTTGTTCGTGTACCACATAGAAAGGAACGGTGGTATGAAAGCTGATTCTTTCCACGATGGAATCAAATAAAATCTGTTGCAAGAAATTTAAGTTTTTGGCCACCATAATTATCATATCAACATCCCTGCTCTCAACAAAACACTGGATGGCGGCTTTTACTTTTCGGTTGGTAATGGTGTGAAAACTGTAGCGTTCCAAAAATGATTCAACTAAAAAATCTGTCAGGTATTCCTTGTTTTTCAATTGTTCAGTATTCAACTCGGTATCTTTTTTCAATACATTCATGACCCTAATTTTACCAAAATCCAATCCCAACATTTCGGAAATTGAATTTAAAATTCCGTGGGTGTAAAAAATATTGAAATCAGTGGGAAATGCTATCTCTGAGGGTACTTGGAAAACTACATCTTTAGGAATTACTAGTGTATTGCACTGTACTTTGGTAATTACATCGCCTGCATTACTTCCCACCACCTTTTCACGTAGACCTGACACACCTTTGGTGCCCATTACAATTAAATCAATCTGTTTTTCTTCAAATTGCTTCTTGATGGTCTCTATAAAAAACCCTTGCTCCACTATGGAATGAAATCTGTGATTGGCACCGTTACTCCATTTTTTGGTCCTTTCATTTAATTCCGATATTTGGCGTTTTGGTCCTTTATAATTTTTGGAGGATGCCCCTTTTTTTTGGGGGTTTAACAACGGCTCAACATGCAGCAAGTAAAAATCGCAATCTTGGTTGTTAAAGATAATCTGTGCGTATCGCAATGCATTTTCAGCATTTTCAGAAAAGTCAATTGGGACTAAAATATTCTTCATCACCACAGGAATAACGTCACTAATTTATAGTGGCCGGGGATATTGTGTAATGACAAATGTCAGATAATGGGAATAATCCCCTTTGAAGACTATTGAATATGCATCAAGGTATCCCTATCCAATATTCTAATGTCCCTATTTTTAACTTCAATCAAACCTTCGTGTTTAAAATCTGAAAGCGTCCGAATCAAACTTTCAGTGGCCACCCCTGCTACGTGGGCTAGATCGCTACGGGTTATATGCAAGGACTTTTTTGGTCCCTTGTTCATTGCCTTTTCAAACTGTAATAAAGTTTGGGCGGTTTTCTTACGTACCGAGCTGTAGGCCATTTGCAATAGTTGCTTTTTTATCTCGGTAATGTTGCCCGCAAGAACTTCCATGAGCTCGAGGGAAACCTTTTTATTGTCTTCTAAGATGGTTCTTAGTTCCGATTTGGCAATACCGGCCATTTCCACATTTTCAATGGCCACCGCATATTCTTGATGTGGTAAATTTTCCAACAGGGAAGTAAATCCCAAGAACTCATCAGCTCCATAAAGGGCCGTAATCAGTTCTTTACCCTGTTCATCCAGTCTATAGCATTTTACCACACCCTTTAAGATCAAGTAAATGAAGTTTGAATGTTCGCCTTCACTAAATACGGTATCCTCTTTTTGAAACGAAGCTATTTGTCCGTAATCATCGAAGAAATTCTTTAGCTCATGCAAAGAACGTATTTGATTCTTACCTCCTTTTTTTTGATGTTTTCGAGATATTGAGGAATCGAGAAACTTTGCTTTTTGAAGCCGGGTATGAATTGCATTCAAAAGCTCTTCTTCTTCAAAAGGTTTTGTCAAATAATCATCGGCACCGAGATTCATACCTTTCCGTACATCTTGTCGCTCAGTTTTTGCTGAAATAAATATAAAGGGTATGTGCCGAGTATCGGGATGGGAGGATAGTTCCTCCAAAACACCATAACCATCAAGTTCGGGCATCATAATATCGCATAGAATGATATCAGGCAATTCTTTTTTTGCAATATCAACCGCTATCTTCCCATGGGCAGCATCAAAAACCAAAAACCCTGATAAATCAAGCAGTTCCGCTATGTTCTCTCGAAGGGAGGTGTCGTCTTCTACCAATAAAATCTTTTTCATGGGCTGCTTATTTAATGGGAATTTTTACAACAAAGGTGGAACCTTTGTTCAATTCACTTTCGAAAGATACGATTCCGCCAAGGTTGGACATATGCTGTTTCACTATATTCAACCCAATCCCTGTACCTTGGGTAGTCAATACATTGCTTGCCCTAAAATACCTATCAAAAACAAAAGGTTGCTCTTCTTCTGGTATGCCTAGGCCCTCATCCTTAATTTTTATGGTCAAACTTTCTTCATCCTTTTCCACCATAAGCTCAATGTTTGTGTTCTCCGGAGAATATTTGATAGCATTGTGCAAAAGGTTTGAAAGGGCCAAAGTCATTATTTTCTCATCAAATGAAATGGAAATACCATCGATATCCTTAGGATAAAGTATGCGTTGGCCCTCCTTTAAAAGGGTATTGGCATTGTACACCACCTCATTGATAACCTTACTCAAAGAAAATAGGGTGGTATTATATTTTACCTTATCGGAATCCAACCGTTCTATAGATAGGAAATCCGTTAAGATGTTGTCCAGATACCTGACTTTCGTTTTAATGGTATCAATATGCTTGTCGCGTTTATCCTGTTGATTTTCCTCAGTATACTTTGACAAGAGGGAGGTAGATGTAAGTATACTTGTCAAGGGAGTTTTGAATTCATGGGATACCAAGGACAAAAACTTGGTCTTAAGCTCGTTTAGTTTCTTTTCAGCTTTTAATGCTTCGCTAAGTTGTAAAGTACGTTGCTCTACCTTGTTTTCAAGAATCTGTGTATAGTTTTTGCGTTCGGTAATATCCAATACAATCGCCACACAAACCTTTTTTTTACCAATGGTTGATAGTTGCAGGTGCACTTCTACAGGATAGGTAGACCCGTCTTTTCTTCGATGAATGGTTTCGAACTCAATCTTTTCCTCAACCCCATTAAGCAAGGGCCTAATCAAACGTTTTAAACTTTCTTGGGTAAGCTTGGGTTCTACATCAAGAATGGATTTCTCTTCCAATTCTTCAATAGTATACCCAAGGTTCAATCGAGCTCCGTAATTCACATCCAAAAACGTAAAGCTCTCCGCATCGAATACGAATATTTCATTGAGTGACTCATTAAAAATACGATACCAATGGTCTATGGCCTGCTCTGCCTTTTTTCTTTCGGTGATATCCACAACCAAGGCCATAACATACTTCTTACGAAGTAAACTAAAAGGATTCAACCCAATTTCAAGTGGGAACTTGGAGCCATCCCTTCGGACACCTTCAAGATCCAGACCCATACCCATACTCCTTTTTTTGCCCTTGACAAGAAAATCCTTAAAGTGCGTTTCGTGAGGAATTCTACTATTCTTGGGCAATAGGATGCTAAGATTTTCACCGTTAAGACCCTCTTCCTCATATCCAAACATGGTATTTACAACCGTATTGCTTGCAACAATGGTTTGTTTGTCATTAACGATAAGAATACCTTCTGAAATTGCCTCAGACAGGATTCTGAAAATGTTATTTTGCTCAAACAGCTTCACCTCTTAAAGGTAGTTCAAAATGCTGATCTTAGTCATTTAATAATACCTTTAAGGGTAATACATTGTAGGTGGAATCGTAAATTATCAAGTCATGATGGTCACCAACAAAAATATCGGAAAAGCGTTTTATCAGAATCTTGGAAAGCTTTTTTATGCTGTCGCAATGGCCGACCACAGTGTTCATATCAAAGAGATTGATAGGTTAAAAGAAATGGTCAGGGAACATTGGCTGGAGGTAGATGAAGTTGAGGACGAGTATGGCACGGATGCGGCTTTTCAAATTGAGACTGTATTTGACTGGTTATTGGAGTATGAAAAGGACGCGGTTGAATGTTACGAAGACTTTGAAATGTTCTATACCGATCATAAAATCCGTTTTGGAGATCAAATCAAATATTTGATTATGGCAACGGCAAGATCTATTGCTTCTGCATTTTCCGGAAGAAACAAGTCAGAATTAATTGTATTAGGAAGATTAGAGCTTCTCTTTAAGACCTGATTAAAGTTTGATGGTCATGATTGGCATTTTAATAGTATTGGCCATTTTTTCACCAATGCTTCCCTTAAAGAAATGGGCAATGCCTTTTCGACCATGCGTAGGTATAACTATCAAATTTGCAGAAATGGATCCCGCGAAGTTGAATATGCCTTGTTCCACGCTGAAATCATGATATAGATTCACCGTATGCGAATGTCCAATTATGGTCGAAAAATCCGCCACTTTTTCGGCAATTTGTCTACTGTTCAAAAAATTGGAACCCTCTGTATTAATATATACCAAGTGAAGTTCAGCGCCGAAAAGATTTGAAAAATCAAGTGCTTTTTGAAAGGCCTTATGGGATTCTGCTTTAAGATTACAAGCAAAGACCACATTTTCGATTTTGAAATCGTGATGTGGCTTTTTGATAACCAATACTGGGACTTCGGCAGAGCGAACCACCTTTTCCGTATTGGACCCAACAAATAGTCTGCTTAAGCCACTTGCACCGTGAGAACCCATTATGATCAAATCTATTTGCTGTTCATGGGCTACCTTGTTTATTTCTTCAAAGACCTTATAGTTTTGAATTATTGTTTTGACAGGAATTCCCATCAAATAAGCCTTGTCCGTATATCTTTTTAATTTTTCCTTTGCCAATTTCATATAGTATCTGGCCTCTTCTTGTTCATGCAACTCTGATTTGGCCAATACCGCTTCTGAAACACCCATCATGTGAAAAATGGTAATAACGCCATTAAGCTTTCTTGCAAGTTGAGCAGCGACTTCCAAGGCGTATTCCGAGCAATCAGAAAAATCTACAGGTACCAATATTTGTTTCATTTCAATTGATTTTAGTGTTCATCAAAACTAGTATCATTAAGACTTTGATGATTTTTAACAGGGATGTCTTGAATCATCAAGTCCAACAAATTTGTTGACTTAAAATTAGTGGTGGATTATACGAGATACTATGACCCACGTCATTTGGTATGAGGAGCACGACTAGCATATTTGTTGTTAAAATGAAATGCTATGGCACTTAATTTCAATCAATATACTTCAGAAGCCAACAGATTCTTAAAGGACTATGCCCAACAGATGAATTTTGGGGAAAACACGGATAAGGCCGGTAGAATACTGACTTCTGTTTTATATGCTTTACGGGATATCATCCCTATGCAGGAATCGTTCCAATTTATGGCACAATTACCCATGTTCTTAAAAGGGGTTTATGTACATGGCTGGAGCGTTGGAAAGAAAAAACCAAAAATCAAACGTATGTCTGAGTTCATCGATTTGGTACGAAAACACGATGGTGCAGCCGCGATAAATGATTTTGAATATAGCGAAGAGGTAGCGGAACAATATATCAAAACAACCTTTATTTTTTTAAGAAAATATATTTCTCAAGGGGAATTAGAAGATATAAGGGACTCGCTTCCTAAAGATCTTAAGGATATGGTTTATTCCAATATTATGTTTTAACAAAAAATAAAAATGAGAAGAATGGAAATGAAAATCAAAACAACATTAGCGGCATTTTTGGTAGTTTCAAGCCTTATGGCGCAATTACCTGAAACTTTTGATAAAGTAGCACCGTTTAGTGAGGGTATGGCTGCCGTACAGAAGGGAGACGCATGGGCTTTTATCGATAATTCAGGAACTCTTGCAATAGATTTCCGAACGGATGTGTATTGGAATCCAGAAGCAAAAAAACATTCAAATGGCATACATACAGTTGAATACCCGCATTTTTCGGATGGCCTATGTATGGTAAAGACCCATGTAGAGGAGATTCCGATTTATGGTTTTATAAATCCAAAGGGAGAGTTGGCCATTGAACATCAATTTTTAAATGTAGGTCCTTTTAAAAACGGTTATACCGTCGGTGTTATATACGAGAAAATATTGAGGGGACAGAATGAGTTCAAACTGGATATCTATGAATACAGGTTTCATGAGGTTTTGATGGATACTTCTGGTACTATTGTAAAGTTTCTAGGGCGACGGTATAATATTCAAATGAGAAAGGACAGGTACAAAATGCCAATGGTTCATGCCAAGCTCTTAAATCACCAATTGATAGCAGTCAAAACAGATAACGAATGGCAAATACAAAAGATAGACCTTTAGCCATCTCCAAAGTTTGACTAATCCAATGCTTATTGGGTAGTTGACCTATCAAGAAGTACATACCAAACAATAAATAAAAGAAGTGTGACCTTTTGTATGAGGGGCAATATAGTTACCCACAAATCAAAAAGGTAAAAGAGGTTATTAAAAGTAAGTGCTGCCAAAAAGAGTAAACCTGCCAAAAATTGTTCTAGATGCCCACCTTGTTTTAGGTCAAAACACAAGAAAAGAACTGAAACCATACCCGATATTCCAGAGTAAAGGATAATCCGGTCATGATTGCCAAAGGGGAGTAAAAGCATTAAAAAAATTGCAAATAGCCCAAATCTATGCCAGACCTTTTGGTACCATATATTATTTGGTCTTGACTTGACCATTACGTTTCTCCATAAAAATAATAGACCAAAACAAATGGACCATAAAGCAACAATTGCGAATGGTCGGGCTAAATTGATGGTTTGCCCTGAAGGGCTAGGTTCAATCAAATCACAGAGATAACCCTCCCAGATTGAAACTGAATTAAAAGGGGAAGTCGATACCGATGACTGCAAATAGAGAAGTATGGAAATTAAGTAGAAAACAATAAAAACTGCCAGTGCCATTTTGGGAATGGTCCATATTGATATTGAATTACCTCTGGAAAAAGTTTCCATAACTCCTTAAAATTTTAGATGGTATATCTTCAGATATGCGAAGTAGGTATAAAAAAAGAACAGGAGGTTCGCACCTCCTGTTCCACTATGAAAAAACCGATTTCATTCTTATACCATCACCCTGTTTTCAATACTCTGTTGCCAAAATACGTAAGACAAAGCATCGGTACTTGATGAAGCCAATTTTCCACCAGGCCCATGTTCCTCATAGGTTCAAAGACCAACCGGTATGAGGTTAAGCTACAAAGAACTTTTCCTCTTTACATTGCTGTAAATATCATTCCGGCTTTATCAAAAATTCTCATGAACGTTAGTAATGGTGCTAAAATATAAAGAGTCTATCATGTCTGAAATGACATAGGTCAGTTTGAGGAAAAAATATTCAAATCAGGAATTCCCTTGAGAAGTTATAAAAAAAGGCACCTTGTTTAAGGTGCCTTTTTACAAGATTGTCTTTAAACGGTTTCCTTTTCTACCTCCTGCCTTTTTGTAACGATTTTCTCTATTAATTCTGGTACCTTTTCAAAGGCTGCCGCAAGCCCATGGGACTTTCCTGCTTCCAAAAAGGATATTTCATCGTCCTTGGTTATCAAAAAACCAATGGGTTCGATTCCCATTCCTGCTCCAGCACCCATACCTTCGCCCTTCCGCACCTTTCCATCAATACCTTCACCACCACCAGAACCAAAACCCATGCCCACCTTGATAACCGGCACGCATTTGAACTCGCCCAGTTGGAATTGTTCTCCAATTATCGTTTCTGTGGTAGCTTCGGTTTTGATAAAATCCGTAATCTGTTTCAGTAATTCTTCAAAATGTAATTCCATGACTTTGAGTTTTATATTTAATAAATGATTTCAATAAACGAATGGGCTTATTCTGTATTTGCAAAACCAGCCTATTTGTATCCCTAAAATTGACTTGACATGGTAATCCGTAAAAACTGACCAGGGCAAAAAACGGATACAGTTTTGCATTGGTTATGTAATTCCCTGTATCAATGTCGAGCCAAAATCTTTTTAGTTCAAAGGTTCTCAACAACCCCACTATTTGGCCAAAGGACCATTTTCTATTCTTGTTTTTCTTTTTAACCCTTTCTTTTGTTTTTTGGATTTTTCTCTTCCTTTTATCAAAAGGGAAAAAGTAATGAGTGAAAAAAAACACCTTCAAACCAATCTTTAGGATTGAATCTTCATCCTCCTCCAACCACATTCGAGCTATTCCCTTAAGGGTTAATTGATATTGATTTTTGGCAGTGTTTATTATCAACTCAATGGGAAGAAATAAAAACCCAACAATAACCAGGATGAACAAAGACAAAAAAACAAGGAATATCATGTCTTTTAGTTGCAAAAAAAGTGCAATAATCACCCATGTACAATGACCGGAATCATTTCATGCGTTGTGCATGGAAAGTAGTTTTGTCCTGGTCCATAAGTCGTTTACATCATGAAGAAAATACAATTGTCCGTATGGTTGATTACGTTCAGCATTGCGATTCTTTCCGCGCAAAACAATACTTCCCGATTACATCTGTTTGAAACAAAATTTAACGCTGAAACTATTGAAACCATTCATGGGGTGGTGTATATGGTTGAGACCATTTTGACCGCGGATAAAGACTATTGTTGCATTCACCTACAACTAGAAAATAATGATGGTCAAGCAAATGTCCATGTCGGACCGGACTGGTATTTGGATGAAAACCACTTTGAACTTAGAAAAGGGGACATGTTGCAGGTAACCGGTTCTAGAATTACACATGAGCGAAAGGAGTTGATTATAGCGATGAATATTGAAAAAAATGGAAGCAACCTTCCCCTTAGAAATGAGGAAGGATACCCCTTGTGGCAAGAGTGTCGTGAAAATCTCAAATCCAACAAGCACTAAAATTGATAAACAGGTTTGACCAAAAACTTAACGGTAGTAAAAAAGTTTCTATGAAAGGCATCATTAAATACCACCTAATTTGTCTTATTTCAATTCTATATGTTGGCTGTGGCGAAAAGGACCAAAGAACCTATCCACAAAAAGTACCATTGACCGAATCGGTTTATGCTTCCGCTACAATCCAACCCGATAGCCTATATGAGGCTTATTCCTCTGTTTCGGGAATTTTGGATTACAACTTGGCGGAAGAGGGCCAAAGGGTTAGAAAAGACCAGGCTATTGTCCAAATAGGTAATTTGGAAATGGAGTTGAACAAGCAGAATATTCAGTTATCCTTGAGATTGGCACGCAATAATTATGAAGGTGAGGCAGCTGTTTTAAGGGAAGTCCAAGACGAAATCAAAACCGCTCTGCTACAGCTCAAAAACGACTCAATAAACTACTTCAGACAAAAAAATCTATGGGAGCAAAATATCGGTTCCAAAATTGAATTTGATAATCGGCAATTGGCCTATGAACTTTCACAAAATACCCTAAGATTATTAAAAAGGAAATATGCGCGAACGCAAAATGAATTGTCCACACAGGTATTGCAAGCCGAAAATGATGTTCGGGCCGCTCGCAAGATTTCAAAGGATTTTACCATTGCTAGTAAGATTGAGGGTACCGTCTATGCTCTATACAAGAACCCGGGAGAAATAGTAAGCACAAATGAGCCAGTAGCTGCTATAGGTCATAGCGATAGGTTTCTTATCGAACTGTTGGTTGATGAGGTCGATATCGTGAAATTGGATTTAGGCCAAAAAACTTGGATTCTCTTGGATGCTTATGGGGACGAGGTTTTTGAGGCGAAACTATCAAAAATCTACCCTAGAAAAGATGAAAGGTCACAGACATTCAAGGTGGAGGCAACATTTACATCACCTCCTAAAAAACTCTACCCCGGATTATCGGGTGAAGCAAATATTGTTATCGCGGAAAAGGACGAGACTTTAACGATAAAAAAGGAATATCTCTTAGATGGCGATAAAGTGCTAACAGACGAAGGTGAGGTGTCAGTGAAAATTGGCATACAGAGCTTGGATAAGGTAGAGATACTGAGTGGAATTGACGAGAACACTGCTTTATTAAAGCCTAATCGATGATTAACTGGAAAGTAATTTTAGAAATTGCCAAAACCCATTTGGTTACCAAGAAGAAGTCAACCATTACGGCAACTCTAGGGGTTACTTTCGGTATCGGTGCTTACATCACTTTAGTAAGTTTTATGACCGGTCTCAATGGATTGCTTGATGACCTAATCCTAAACCAAACACCCCATGTTCATATTTACAACGAAATAAAGCCCTCAGAAAAACAGCCCATCACGTTAATTGGAGATTTGGATGAAGCCTTCCATATGGTACACTCCGTAAAACCAAAACAAGGTCAGCGAAAAATACACAATGCTTTACCCATATTGAACTACTTGCGGAGGGATGAAAATGTTAGAGGGGCAACGCCTCAGTTGCAGGCTCAAATATTTTATCTATCAGGATCTATTGAATTGGGAGGAAATCTTGTGGGTGTCGACATTATGGAAGAGGTGCGACTTTCCAACATAAGGGATAACATAGTGGAAGGAAGTCCGGAAGCACTAAAAAATTCGGATAATGGAATCCTTTTGGGAGCCGGCCTTGCAAAAAAAATGTCACTTTCCACTGGAGACAGAATACAGGTCAGTACCACCGAGGGAAACATATTTCCACTTAAGATTGTGGGTATCTATCAAAGCGGAATAGCGGAAATAGACAATATTCAAAGCTTTGCTAAGCTAAAAACCGTCCAACGGGTACTGGGCGAAGCGGAAAACTATATAACCGATATCAATATCAAGCTTTTACAGATTGATGAAGCGGAAGAAATGGCTAATCGCTTGGAGAGACAATTTGATATTGAAGCTATCGATATTAATGAAGCAAATGCACAGTTTGAAACAGGTTCAAACATTAGAAACCTTATTACGTATGCGGTATCCATTACCCTTTTGATTGTGGCAGGATTTGGCATCTACAATATTTTGAATATGCTGATTTACGAAAAAATGAAGGACATAGCCATATTGAAGGCTACGGGTTTTTCAGGACGCGATGTCAAGTACATTTTTATGAGCCAAGCCATAATAATTGGTTTTATCGGAGGGGTATTGGGTTTGGGCATTGGGTTTATCTTAACAAAGCTCATTGACAGAGCACCTTTTGAGACTGAGGCCTTGCCCACGATTACTACGTACCCTGTGAATTACAAGATGGCGTACTATATGATAGGATTCTTTTTTGCCTTACTGTCCACAATTATTGCAGGGTATTTACCATCACAAAAAGCAGGTCGTATTGATCCTGTTCGAATTATACGAGGAACATAAATAAGCTGGCATGGGCCTTATTCTGGAAGCTAAAAAAATAAACAAGCACTTTTACAAACCTGAGGATTTTCATGTACTAAAGGACATTTCATTCGGTATTGAAGCAGGCGAATTTGTATCAATTATGGGGAAATCAGGTTCGGGTAAATCCACGCTCCTTTACATTCTTTCCACAATGGATACCGACTATTCGGGTTCGCTGTACTTGAATGGGGGCTTGGTTACGGGGAAAGAGCATCAAGAGCTCTCCCGGATACGTAATAAAAGTATCGGTTTCGTATTTCAATTTCACTATTTGTTATCTGAGTTCAGCGTTCTTGAAAATGTCATGCTCCCTGCGAAAAAACTTGCCGAAAAATCATACGAAGAAATAGAACACGATGCTATTGAAAAGCTAAATATGCTCCATATTGGACATTTGGCCAGAAAAAGGGCTTCTAGGATTTCTGGAGGGGAAAAGCAACGTGTGGCCATAGCGCGGGCATTAATAAACAATCCCACCATTCTAATGGGAGATGAACCAACAGGTAACTTGGACAGTTTTAACGCGGAAAATGTATTTCAGATTTTTAAACAATTAAAAGAGGAGCAGGCACTTTCTCTTTTGGTTGTTACACATGACGGTGACTTTGCAAAACGAACGGACCGTATCATCCGAATGGAAGATGGACGTATTGTAGATCAATAAATCCAATACTTATAGACTACCTGTTCAATTCATGGTTTGTTCCTTTAAAGTATCATTGGAATCTTGACCATACATTTCAAGGATACTTTTTTTGTTAAAAACTAGTAAGGGAATGGATATTTTGCCCTCTATGGTCTCAACGGTATCCTTGCAAAAAAGTCTATCAAAGAAAGAAGGTTGTTCGCGTTCCATCATCACCAACATTTCAGGGATTTCTTCTTGTATACTATTATGAATCCCAGATTCTACATCATCTGCATATTCAATTGAGAAAATGATTTCGGGATAATCTATCTTTTTCATTACCTCTTCTTTGAATACTTCCATTTTGTTCTCAACATTCACCTCCGTTTTTAGGGGAATGTGAAAGACTTTTATCAATGCCCTATAAGATTCTACCAACTTTGCCACTCGCTTAAGGGCAAAGACATCGGTAGGTTCAAAATCCGTTGCGTAGAGCACGGTGGAAATATCATGAAGGTAATAGTCATCTGGTAGAATCAGCAAAGGGGATTTGAGTTTATCCATTAAATTCTTGGCTATGTTTCCTGTGAAGAATCCTCTTAGCGATTTTGTGCTTTTCACCCCGACTATGACCAAATCGGCTTTGATGTCTTGAGCGGTTTTCAAAATAGCTTTCGAAATATTAGTGCTTTTCACTGCATGAAACTCCGCATCCATAGCTCCCAGCTCGTTCTTCAATTGTTCCTTGCAATACTGTTTAAGTACTTCAAGTTGATCTAAAAAATAGTTTTTTTCCAAAACACCTCTTGACCTGACATTAGCCGTAGTAAAAGACCGTAGGTCGTACACATGTAGCACATGGAAACTGGCTTTTAGCACTCGGCTCAACCTATGTGCGTATTTTAAAGCTTCTTCGGTATTTGGGTTACAATCTGTGGCATAGAGTAATGTTTTCATAACATTTGTCTTTTGATTTTGATAAAGTTATTTCATAGGAATCCCATGGCAAATGACCTAAATCAGGGTTATAAGATTTAAGAGCATAATCTGTTATTATGTACCCAAGAAATAAGGGAGACTGAGATAAATCTCATGGCCGTTACTCAACTTTATAGTGTATTATTTTGCAGTTGAAGTACTCAAAGTCTCCTTCTTTTAGGTTCCACGTAGCATTTAGTTCTGTAGGAACTAGAAGCCCAGCCTTTTGTTCATAACCCATAATTTTTCCTGTAAATTTTTCAATTGAATCTCCTCTATACCTGCTAGTAACAAATCGATTTATCAAACCATTTTCATCAAAATAGAATACCCCTTCTATAGAAGTATGGTTTTGTACTATTGTGGCTTTGACGGATGTCTCATCAATAATTTCCCAAGAAATATCTTTGTTAAGAAAACCTACGGGGTATAAGACAAGTTCCCCTAGGCATCTACCTAAGGCACTTTGGTGGGTTTTCGGGGAGTGTTCTGAAGCCAAAGAAAGATACCCAAGAAAACTTACATTGGTCTCCCCCTCACCGGCAATACTTTTGTCCATTACAAAAATGGGGAAGCTTCGCGCTGCCCAAACAAAGCCTAGGGGTTTTGCTGACATAAACTGTTTGGCGGTAAAGGCCATCCAGCGTTTATTTTTTTCTTGTCTAATATTTCCTGATTGTTTGATGATGGCATGACAATCCTTGCATTTTCCCAAGACCCCAACTTTCAACACATATTGCCTTACGATTTGTGGTAAATGCCGCAGGTCCTCTTGGCTGACTAACTTTTCAGTGTTACCACTGAGATTGAAAAGAAATTCGGCTTGTTTGTTTACTCGTTTATTGAAGCGGTAATACGCATAGAAAATTGAACCAGGCAGCAGAAAAACAAATAAAATAAACAAGAGGATATAAAAAGAACTGGTTTGGGAAGTTAAAAATGTCATTGGACAAGGGTTTTATCAATTATAAAAGTGTAGGGTAAATATTCTAGGAATATCAAAAGCACATAATTTTCCGATTAGACCCGCAAATCATTCTTTGTCCAAATTAGTTCGGTTGGGGTTGAAGAACAATGATTTTGGTCAGCTGTTATTCATAGAATTCCTCCTATTGCCTTTCGATGCATGAACTGATCGAGCTGAGCTTGATGTCAAGCAGGCCAGGAGGTTTTAAATGACGTGAATCATTTCACAAAGAACTGATTGACAATACATTTACGGGCATTCTTAAAAACTAAACACATGAGAACACTAACTTTTTTGTTACCGCTACTTTGCGCTATGTTTTCTTTTGGTCAAACTGAGAAAACAGGAGATATCTTAATTGACAACCCCCAGACGGATGATACGTATCGTGCTGGGGAGAGCATCAAGGTGAATTCAATTGTCCAAGGGGACTTAGTTATAGCAGGAGGAAACCTTGTAATCAATGACAGTATCCATGGTGACCTAATTGCAGCTGGGGGTGAACTATATGTAAATGGTTATATCTCAGATGATGTGCGACTTGCTGTGGGTAGAGTGACCATTAATTCGGAAATACAAGACGATTTAATCGTTTTTGGCGGTGAAGTAATCGTCACGGAAAACGCCAAAATCAACGGGAACCTTAAATGTTTTGGGGGTAATGTTGAAATGAATGGTGAGGTAATAGGGAGAGCCGAGATAAAAGGCGAAGATGTAAGTATCAACGGAACATTCTATGAAACATCAAAAATAATAGGGAAGGATTTCACTATTGGGCCTAGTGCAAAGTTCCACTCCAATGTAGAATATTGGACCAGTGAAGGTGAAATTGACTTTAGACAAGCGCTTGTCAATGCAGAAGCCAGTTTTGATGAAAAATTGGGAGAGGAAAAATCAAATCTATCCGCTACCACTTTTGGAACAAAATCTCTATCCTTATGGGTGTTCTACATTCTATCGGCCTTTCTAGTTATTCTCATTCTACATTCACTTTTTAGAAATACATTTTCAGAAGCTGTTGAGGGATTGGAAAAAAATTGGTTTAAAAGCTTTGGTGTTGGATTGATATATCTCTTCGGTATTCCATTATTGATCATCATAGCTTTCTTAATGATTATTGGAATTCCTATTGGACTTTTCGCAACGGGTATTTTTCTATTCAGTCTTCTTTTTGGTCATTTAATAGCCGCACTTCTGTTGGTTTATTACTTCAAGTACAAAAAAGCAAAAAAATGGAATTTTTGGAGTATAACCTTCCTAGCCTTATGCGTAGCGATTGTACTTCGGTTGTTCACTATGTTACCTTATGTGGGAATATTACTTTCAGTGGTTATCCTTTCTATTACTTACGGTGCCCTTACTTTGAACGTAATCAACTTCAAAGTGGTACCGGTTAAAGGTTAGACTAGTCCTTTGGCTTATTATTTAGGTTATGTAAAAAGTACTTTAATCAAGATTAAAAGTATTACCCCCATAATTAAAATGATTTAAGAGTATAGAATAACTAAAATGATGGCTTAATGTAGGACACTAGAAAGGGTATGAAAAACTTTATCACCAAGTTATCGACCAATACGGCCGCTATAATTGTAGGAATTGCATTTATAAGCTCCATCATATTTGTGGTACTGGTAGACGATTTTCTTTTGGCAAATTTTGTGGTGCCTGGAGATATCGAAGTGCTAGTTAAAGATATCAAAGCTAGTAAAAAGCTTTTCCGTTATGCTGTCATGGGTTATATGGTTGTACTTGTGTTGGATTGCATTATTGGTCTCTCTCTTTACGTGGTTCTAAAACCCGCCAATAAAAAGCTAGCTTGGTACACAGCTGCTTTAAGATTGCTATACGCCGGATTATTGATGATCGGGTTGTTCGCCCTTTTTTTTCAAATCATCGATGCTTATGGCTATGAGTCCATAAAACTTCTTGGATACCTTTTTTTTGCGGCACATATCCTTGTACTTGGTTATTCGGTTGTCAAGTCAGTATATATCCCGAAAAGCCTTGGTATCTTGTTGCTATTGGCATCGCTTGCTTATATTGTATTCTTTGTAGATCTACATCTTCCAGAATCATTTAATGTAATGGTAATGCTGACAATGCTCATTGCAGAACTTTCACTAAGTGTCTGGCTTATTGTGAAACGAAATAGATTGCCTGAAAGTTGATTTTAGGGGAGTTGTAATTGAGGTTGAAGCTCTTTCCTCAGGCATTTTAGGGAAGTTATGCTGATTTGAATCAATTATAAAAAGTTTAGGGTATCACCCTAGTTGTATCTGCCAAAAAAATCCAATATTTCTTTGTTGATTCTTTCGGTCTCTAAAATCATCAGACCATGCCCTGTATTCGGAATCATAATCGTCTTTAGTTCTGGCTTTACCGTATTGAGATGACGAATTGCTTTTTTTGCTGAGTATATATATTCATTTTCTCCCACAATAAAAAGGGTAGGGATTTGCAGGTTTTCCCAGTCGTCTTTTTTGAGAACAGTTGGGGGTACAAACTTTTTTCGTTCAAAACTTGCATTACAAAGTAATAGCTCTTCAATCATTTCATCTATCACTTTCCGAGTTTCCTCGCTGCACTTTACCACATTATCATAGGACCAATATATGTAGTCTTTGATAACTTTCCGTGTAGAGAAAAAATACTGAACTACTGCACGGAATATGGCTTTGAACCTTCCGGATAGTACGGTATTTGATGGTGATATGATAACCAGCTTGTTCAATTTTTCAGGATGAGAAATAGCGTAAAGTGTGGAATACCATGCACCGTAGGAATAACTTACCAAATTGATGTTGCTCAGCCCAAGGTTCGTAAACAGCTCATTCAGCCATTTCACAAAATCATTTGGCTTTCTTAACGGTCGAGAAGATACGCTTCGCCCAAAATCAAATATGGGGTCTGGAGCGAATACACGATAGTTTTCAGATAGTTTTTTGATGTTTCTTGCCCAGGATAATGAATTTTCGGTATCTCCTGGGATTAAAACCATTGTCGCTCCATCTTCCGGTCCACTTACCCTTACATAAGTTGAGCCATACCTTGTTGAAATCAACTTGGAATCAAAGGGTACTGGCCATTTTATTGATTTTGCATCATAGTATTTCAAATACTTGATCTTTGCCTCTTTTGATTTAAAGGGATGATACGATGATGAACGGCTATTTTTTTTTGTACCCATTCTCTATATAGGTTATTGATAGATTTCGTTAAAAGCTATGTGCGAAAGGTCACTCGCTATGAAACTTTCAGAACCAATTTTCCTAATTTTTTCCCTGAAAATAGCCTCAGAAATGCGCTGTGGAAATTTTCTATTCCTTCAACAATGAACTCTTTGGACTTTAATTTTTCCTCCATAAGCCATTTCCCTAAATGTTGATATGCAGTACCGTAGTCCTTAGCATAATCTATTACAACAAACCCCTCCATTCTTGCCCTTTCGGTAAGCAAACGGTAATAATTCGAAGGTCCTTTGAACTTCTTGCTATTGTATTGGGAAATTGCACCACAGATAACAATACGTGCATTCCTATTTATATGGGTAAGGGCAGTATCGAGTATGTCACCTCCTACATTGTCAAAATAGATATCAATCCCATCTGGGCATAATTCGTTTATTCTTGTTCTTATATCCTCATTTTTATAATCAATGGCACCATCAAACCCCAGCTCATTCACTATGTAACTGCATTTTTCTTTTCCTCCTGCTATGCCCACGACACGACAACCCTTGATTTTCCCTATTTGACCGACCAAACTTCCAACTGCACCGGCTGCCCCCGAAACCAAAACGGTTTCTCCTTCTTTTGGCTGGCCTATGTCCAACAATCCAAAATACGCTGTACGTCCTGTCAACCCCAATACACTGAGATATTTGGGCAAAGGAGCTCTGTCTGGATGGACTTGCACCCAATTTTGCCCATTTGTCACTACATATTGGTGCACACCACTCAGACCCGCGAAGTGGTCACCTACTTTCATATTCGGATTCTTGGATTCGATTACTTTCCCCACGCAGGCAGCACGCATCACAGCACCAATTGGTACTGGAGGCAAATATGATTCTTTATCCGTGATCCAACCGCGCATGGCAGGGTCAATGGATACATATTCCGTTTTAATCAAAACTTCACCTTTCTTAATAGTTGGAACAGGCCGCTCGTCTAGTTGCCACGTTGATTCCTCCGGTAAGCCTTCCGGTCTTTTGGCCAATAGTATTCGTTTGTTCATGACTTTAGTTCTTAAATGTTGAGTTCTTTTTTCAAAATATTTCTGAACCGGGTCGCACTTAAATAATGGTCATCCAGTAATTGGCCATCGCGTAATAGATTGAAAACCCCAAAGCCTGAAGGTGCCATTTTAGCTTCATCTACGGTTTCAATTTTAGACACTTTTAAATCTACCCCATGGTCAACAGCAACATTGATTATGGCAGCCACTGATTTTTCACTCCAGGGACACTGGTCTGCATAGCTCAAATGCCAACCCTTATATTTTTTTTGTTGGCTTGTCCAGTTATGAAACTTTGGCTTTTTAGCATTATTGTTCCAAGTTTTCGATAGCAGCTCAAACCGATCTTTCGTTTCAATTTGCTGAAAGCCGTTTTTCTCAAAAAGGGTTTTGTTGGCCAGCCAGCCACCTTTACTGGTTATTACACAGACACCGTCAAGTCCTAAGGCTTTTGCCTTTTTTTCAGCGTCCTTAATGAGCATTGAGCCATACCCCCTGTTTCGTTCCCTTTTTGAATAAATGTAGGTGCAATGGATGAACATATGGTTGTCGGCATCTATGGGGCGCCACGCATTTTTCGCTGGGACGTATTCAATAAATCCAATCATCTTGCCTTCATCATTTTTTAGGATTTTTATCCGAAGCCCTTCTTTGTGGCGCTTTTCAAACCACTTGACCTTATCCTTAAATCCCTGTCTTTTGGTGTCCTTTATGCAAAAGAAGGTTTCCTTTACTGCATTTTCTGGTGTTACTGCTACCAATTTCATAGTCTTTCCTTTATAGTTTCTATCATTTTTGTAGTAAGAATAATGGGTATATCCCAAGCTTCTTTTATCTTCCCATCCACGATACACCAGATGACAACCGCTTCAATCTTTATTGACTTACCTTCCAGAGTCATTGAATCTTTAACCAGTGTGACAACTAGTTGATCACCAAGGGGGGTCGTGGTTATAGGATTGACCTGAAAGGAACCACTTGTGCGCATTCCTATTTTTTTAAAGAAGTCCATCAAACCAGAGAATCCAAAGTATTCTCCTTCCAACTCAGGTAGTTCAGGATTAATATAATGCCAGACGAAATCTTCCGCCAAAACTCCAGATGCTGAACTCGGGTTTGTAGGATTGAACTGTTTTAAAATGCTGATATTTGGATGTTCTTTGTTCATCTTATTATTTTTTTAAGTTGTGACCTCAACCAGAACCTGATCTATGGGCCTTCTCATTGTTTTTGGCATTTCTGGTCCATATCCAAAGCGCACCAGTAAATCGGTTCGGCGATTGCCGATATTCAAATAGTCTGCAAATTGAGATCTTACATGGGGTACTTCAACGGGTTGGTTTATAAATGCATGCTTTAAGCCCAAAACGGTTGCCTGTAGGGCAAAACGCTGATAGCTTCTTCCAGCCTTGATCCAATGTTCAACATTATCCTGCTCGGAAATGAAGGCCATTACGCCGGCAGAGCTTCGTAGATGTTCAATGTATTTATTATTTTCAGCTTTTTCGGTAAAGGCTATATTGAAGATTAAGTCTCCAAACCAGTTGGGTGCTGTGGGATTACCCGATGTTGCCGAGAAAAGACCGTCGCCATATTTGAGCGCTGAAGACGCATTAAACCGTATCCACTTTTTAAGTTCGCCCATGAATGCTTCATCCTGCATTTGGGCCATGTTTCCTTCTACAACATATTCCAGAATGATTTCCATATTTTGTTTATCAGTAAACACTTTTGTGGATATCCCCTCATCTTGGGCGGACATTTCCAATAACTTAAGCTTGTCGGCAGCTACCTTTTTTCCATCATAAGAGACTTTTGTGCATTGCCTGTAGGGTATGGCCTGAAACAATTCGGTTCTTTCAATTGATATGGGTTCAAAATCTATTTTGATCACATCACTTGAATTATTCCATACCGAAACGTTGGCCTTCAACCCAAACGCTTTGGCCGCATGCACTATGTTCTCTGCAGCACATCCAAGACTCGCGTACAGATGATGGTCGTCTGGGTCAACAACCGGACATTTACGATCAAAATCGGGGGATATGGTAATTCTACGGTTTCTTATTTTGAAGAGCCAAGGCTGCGTGTTATGACTATTGGCCGCCAAAGTGGCATACCTTACCAATTCTCTCAGCACATCTTTATTCGATCCGGAAAATTTGTTTGAATGACTCCAAATATTGGCAGATTGCCTATCGTACCGAGCCATTTGATAAGTGTTACTAAGGATATAAGTTGATCCTCCAACGGCTGCAACACCTATTCCAGCAAGGGTCATGAATTTTCGTCTTTTCACAATCGTAGTTTTTCATCATAAGGCTAAAAATGCCAACCTAGCTTAAGTGAGATTTCAGGTATTGCAAATGGTGTTTCATATGTGCTTTGATCTACCCTTACTTCTTTATCACCCGCAATCCTGAAATGTACCGCTGCCCAAGGGTTCAAATAAAAATTTTTATGAAATTTCCATACATATCCACCTCCTAGAGTAAATATGAAATTGTTGTATTCTGCCGTTTCCAATTGGGCATCTGTCTGTATATTGGCATCCCAATACTCCAAACCAGGCCCAATCCACCAACCTTTGAAGCCGGATTCAAAAAAGTAATCCACAATCGCAGCGTAGACTTTCATTTTATTATTGGTAAAACCATCTTCCAGAATAAAGCTTGGAGTCTCGATTTTTGTGATTACCGCCCTATATCTAAAATGATTATGACCGACCCAGGCTGAACCATAATACCCTTCGAATATGTATGGCACTGCATCCAGCTCAAACCCCACAGTTGTTCTTAATATTTGCTCATTAGCATCTTGTCCGTACGCAATAATCGAAAACAAAAAAGAAAAAAAGAATGCATGAAATTTCATGATTTTTAGGTTTTTTGACCCCTAAAAGTATTTTCAAAGACTCTGGTCTACAATGATATGTATCAGTTTGTTAAGTACTAGACCGCTGCAAGACCTTATAATACGAACTATTTACTTTCTTAAGGAAGATTTCTATCTAATGGAATTTTTACTTCTTCGGTTTTCTGCATATTGGTCAGATTGAATATGTGCAATGTAAGTGCCATTTATTAAGGCTAAATGGATTATTCAACCATTCGATATTGCATTAATTTGTAATAATGGTAAAAACCTAAATTATACCTTTACAATCAATGGATATCAGTATGTCTCTCTTCATCTTGCCAGCTGTGTGTTTAGCAATTTCTGGCACCTGAGTCGGCACCTCTTTTAGGATTAATTTTTTTGCGATGTCATGTAATTCTGGAACATCTAAATGGTGTAGATTGTCTAGATATGTTCTTATTAAACTATTTAGCGTGCCCAGATGTTTTCCTCGATACCTATATTGGAGACGCAGGTCTCGAACAGTGAAATCCTCACAACTGTTATCAATGTATTCCAAATAAATGTTATTTGAGGAGCCTGTTAAACTTTGGGCATCTGTTCTAAAAGAGTAGCGCGAATTAAATGACTTGAAATATGGATTGTTGTGGGTAGTAATGCAAAAGTCCTTATCCCCCTTTTCTCTAGAATTACAATCCGTACAGCTTGGGATTAAGTTAAAGAAAGACAGACCAAAAAATGGATTATGTAATCGAGCATAAAAATGATCAATATCAAGATATGCTTTAAGGTTAACACCAGAATCTTCGCTTATGTCAACAATTGAAATGGTATTGTCATTGCAATAAGGACATGTCACGGAGTTGAAACCTAAATGATAATATAGTTTCGCACAAAACGCACTCCTTCTAAAACTTTCATAGTTGAATATTTTTTTTGAAATGAGCTTGTTGAATTTAGTGGCAACAAATCTCCCTTTATGAACTTCTATAAGGTCTTCCTTTTCTAGAATTGACATTATTGTTTCTTTAAGAGAAAAGAGCTCATTTGGAGGAGCTATAATTAATCGCTTTAGGAATTGGTGGTTGTTTTCACGGAGGAGGTTTATAAACGCAACATGTCTATCTAGTCTTGTTTGATTTTGATCGGCGAATTTTTCGAAATATTCTTTACTGTTTACAAAAAATTCTGCTTTTTCAGTCCGTTTTACGATTGAGCTATAATGAAGTTGACCACCTTTGTTTCGCTTATTTAAAAATTTCCAGAGGAATAATGCAGCAAGTGATAGCTTTCTGTCAGGATTGTAACAGTTTAATTGTTCTTGAATTGAAATCAATTTGAAAGCCTATTTATTAAATACCCCCTAATTACCTCGTCTCCAATTAATTCAATAGATGCTCTTATTTGTTCCAATTGTTTTTCGTTTTTAGCATTCTCTATAGCTTTTTCAATATTTATAATAGTCTTTTCAGCAAATGAACTCATGCGTTTTTCTCCCAGAAACAAAGGTTCTGAAAAAAGACTATAAAGGTTGCCCGCAAAAGTCTCTTTAAAAAGATCTACTCCATCGATTACCTTTTGACCTCCAGAGTTTTCTAGTACTAGCAAACATTGTCTGGGAAGATTAGAAATAAG
Organism: Flagellimonas sp.; assembly: GCF_965601775.1. Lineage (GTDB taxonomy): Bacteria > Bacteroidota > Bacteroidia > Flavobacteriales > Flavobacteriaceae > Flagellimonas. The sequence continues at coordinate 1,341,210 of NZ_OZ271837.1, read as the reverse complement.
AAATGGAGAATGTGAAGAAATTATAAATTGATATTGGCCACTATACATGCGAGGGATAATACTAATCATTTTTTCAAAAAACTCCGTTTGCCAGCTTGGGTGAAGATATAAATCGGCCTCATCGAAACATATAAGAGTATTGCTGTTATTCCAGGTTAAAGCATCATAAACCAAAGAAAACAGATTCAAATATGCTTTGTGACCTGAACTAATTCCTAACCAATCTATTTCCAACTGATTGCTAATATTAATAGCTCTTGAAAACTGTAATATACTTCTGTTTTCACTGATTCTTTCGGAAAGATTTTGCAAGGGGGCATAATCAAAATAAAAATATTCTACTTGCTTATTTCTAATTCCTTCTGACGATACTTTGATATCTAATTCTGAAATTGGGTATTTTAAGCTGTACAGAAAATTAATGTTTTGGCGATAGAAATCAAATTCATCTTGTATTAACGTATTCTCCTTTTTATATGGTAAATAGTCATACAATAGTCTCAACCAATTTAAAAGATTGTCAATTATTTGATTAGTGGGTAAGGTGTAATTTAAACCACCGTTATTTAGAAAAGTTGTTAGAAGGTCGTCAAAAGGGAAAACACTATCGTCGATGCCTTTAAAATCACGTACTGTGTCCAAAAAAATCGCAAAGACTAATGTGTTATAGAACTTTTTGGATGGCACAGTGTCTCTAAGACGATTTCGTAATACACTCTTAAACGAATTAAACTGCCTCACATGCTCTCCAAAAAGTTTTCTAATGGTTATTGAGTTATATCCACTAGACCAAACTTTGCTTGTTATTCTAACAGCACGAGGTTTAGAGATGTTCAAATCATGGAAATGTTTAGACTCAATGAAATCGACTTGTTTTGAAAAGTCTGATGGACTATTTCTTCGGTATAATGACTTCTTTGAATATCTTTTGTTATTTGAAATATCAACTACGGAATCATCAAATGTCGCCAATCTTTGATCGAACACATTCGAAAAGAAAACAACCTTAAGATTTTTTATTTGGTCCTGATATTTGAAGTATTTTATTTTAATTTTTGAACCTGATAATCTGAATCGGGGAGAACTACCTTTAAAGCTATGGTAGCAATGAAACTCGTCGTTGTTTTCGAATATTAAAAAAAAATCATTTGTGACTAACGACTTTCCTCTCTTCAAACTTTTGCAAATGAGTTCAAGCAGATTACTTTTTCCAGAACCGTTCCTTCCCACCACTCCTGTCACCCCTGTAACTCCTTTACCAAAGAAATTCTCGGGAAGCTTCCGTTCTTCTTGGCAGTATAGAAAATGATCTAAAAATGAATACTTGAATTTAACGGAACTTGAAAAATTGAAACCCTGGTTTTCGAAATCTCTAAACTTTTCAACCCAGAGGAATGACAATTTCATATTTCATATATTATTTCTATAAATTAAGAAATAATTTCCCACAAAACTAAATACCCCCCCTCCTAGAATTTACTTGCAGTAAAAATTAGACTGGGTGGCGATGTAGACTTCGAAATTTCTAGGTGTTTGAAGCCCCTACCCCTGGGAGATGTCTAAGCCCTAAACGTAGGAGGCAAACTTAATTTTAAATTTGTTTCTTGCTTTATGTTATTTATCCAATTGCTTAGGTAGTTCTCAAATAGACCAATATTTAGATTTTCATATTTTTTAGTATTGAATTTATTAATACAAAACTCAAGCTGCTTTTCTGCAAGAGGGTAGTCTTTAATTATCCGTTTTAGTTCCTCGTGAAAGAATTCATTTAAATAATCAAAATTTGAGAGAGTTCTCATTCTCTCTCCATTTCTTTCATTTTTTATCTTATTCTTTTTCTTTATTTCTTTAGTTGTTGACGTTTGAGTTTTATCCTTTTGATTCTTATGTGGTATTTGCTTGTCACTATGATGATAGATTTCCTGATAGACATCAAAATTCAAAAGCCTTACCATGGTGTATTTGTTTGTTGAAATTATAGAAATAGCTCCGGAATTCTTTAGTCGTTTCAAAGCCGTGCGCACCTTGGTAATACTTAGACCGGTAGATTGTGATAAATGTTTTAAACTTGTTATTAGCGAACCCCGTTTTACTTCTTTCCCTTTCCATTTTTTGTCTTTATAGTTAGCTTTCATAATTAAATGAACAAATAAATGCGATGTTTCAGGTTCAGTGTACCATTCCCAATCCATAAGACTACGGTAGATTTTTACAAATCCTTTTATCATATTTTCTTCCATGACTTGATCATTTTGATTTTTCAAACTACAAAAGGTTAATTAAACTATGACGAAGCATTTTGCTTTCGTCTAAGAATTTACCAAACTATTTTAAGAAATCAATGATATTCAAATGTGCTTTATCCTGTAATTGAAGAGGAAAATCATTTGTATATATGCTTGTTGTGGTTTTTCTTTTATGTCCCACAATTTGGGCTGTTATTCGTTCATCAATCAGCAACTGTTGGGCTCTATCTATGAAAGTATATCTAGCCGACTTAGGTCTTAACTCGACACTCAGCCGCAGTTTTCGACTTAACTCCCTCATTCGTCTGGAAAAATTTCCAGAAAAAGTTTTATAGTTATTAGCTTTATGAATTGGAACAAAATATGGGTTACTATTTTCCTTGTAGATTTCCATAATCTCAAGAGCCAACTTGGGAACAATATTATTGCAATTAGTCTTTGAGTTGCCTTTATTTCTGTTAAAAACAATTCTCCCAGTTATAAGATTCCGGTCATATCTTAATTTACTGAGTACCTCGGGGTCGATACCCCCTAAATAAAACATCAACAACCAATAATTTCGATAATGATAAAACCCACTAAACCCATCCTGTCTGTGGAAATTCGCTTCAATTAACTTTTTCAAGTCGTTATCGGAAGCAACTGTTTTAACCGTATCTGGAATTTGCGTGACCACACCTTTAAAAGGGTTGGGTTTGTCACTTAAACGATTCCATAATGCCTTTAAAGATCTAATGTAGCTATCAACTCCAGATGGCTTATTCCCTTCTTTTAACAGTCTATCTCTGAAAGCAAAGGCTATTTCTTTAGAAACATTGTCAAAACTAGAATAGGGATAAAACTTATCAAATCGTTTTATAGCACTCCACTCAGTACCCCTAAAGTTTTCGGAGAAGCTTCTCATAGCAGACTCGTAAAACGAATCCTTGTGAACGTTAAAAATTAATGACTTAGCCTCCTCAAAAGAAATGGGTCTTCGTGTCGATTCCAATATCGCTTCCTCAATTCTCCTCTTTAGAGGATTTAGATAATCCAGTAATTGATAGTAGTTAGGATGTTTCCTGTTAGGGGTTGCAAATTGACTATTCCAAAATGCTTCTTCTGAAAAATACCCTGTCCTCCATTCCTTATCTCTATAATTGTCCGAGGCATAAACTATTATTGGAAATCCTTTTTTAGTTCGTTTACTGACCCTCTTGAGAAGCTTTATCTTGATTTTCATAAAAAGACGGAAAAAAGACGGAAATAACTTACCGAAACCTCAATATTTGGGTAAATTTTTCAGTTTGGAAGATAAAGTAAAGAATGGTAAAAAACAAAAAAACCCCAGTATTACTGGGGCTTAGAGGTGGTGATCGCGGAAGGATTCGAACCTTCGACCGTCTGCTTAGAAGGCAGATGCTCTATCCAGCTGAGCTACGCGACCCATATGTAATTAAAAAGCCGAATCTGGCGATTCGGCCTTGTCGGGGTGGCAGGATTCGAACCTGCGACCTCCTGCTCCCAAAGCAGGCGCGATAACCGGGCTACGCTACACCCCGAAATTCCTGAGATTAAGCGGAGAGACTGGGACTCGAACCCAGGCGACGGTTACCCGTCGACAGATTAGCAATCTGCTCCGTTACCACTCCGGCACCTCTCCTCACATTCTTTGAACATACATTCTGAAAATGCGGATGCAAATGTACCTTTTCATTCGTAAGATAGCAACATTTTTGTGGTTTTTTTACCGAAGTTTTTATTCCGGATATTCTACCCGTAAATGATAAATATTAGTCAGCTTTTGCTTCAGTATCTTTTTTACTACTTCAATTTCTTTTAGGGTGATATTCGCATTCACAAATTGGTCCGCTTGCATCTGACCCTTCACAATCTTCTCTACGAAATCATCAATAATTTGATAGGTAGGGTTCTTTAAACTTTTGGAAGCCGCCTCAACAGCATCCGCCATCATTAAGATAGCGGTTTCCTTAGAAAAAGGAATAGGCCCAGGGTATTTAAAATCTTTAGGGTCTGTATCGGGCTCTGACTCTTGCTGCTTCCGTAAAAAATAAAAAACCGTTGTTGTCCCGTGATGTGTTCGTAAAAAATCAATGACTCTATCCGGAAGATTGTTTTTACGAGCAGTTTCTATACCTTCAATAACATGGTCAATAATTATTTTGGCGCTTTCCTTTGGGGGAAGGTCATCATGAGGATTAATATTGGTAGTCTGGTTTTCTGTAAAATAGGCAGGGTTGTTCATCTTCCCAATATCGTGATATAAAGCGCCTACCCTAGTCAGCATAGAGTTCGCGCCAATTTCGTTGGCCGCGGCTTCAGCCAAATTCGCTACTTGAAGGGAATGATGAAATGTTCCCGGAGCTTTGTTTGATAGTTCCTTCAATAATTTGGAATTAGTGTCAGATAGCTCCAACAAAGAAACATCGGAAACCAAACCGAATATCTTTTCATAGATATAAATCAAAGGTTGTGCGAAGAGCGTCAGTAACCCATTAAGCACAAAAATCCCAAACAAAGTCCATTCTATCCCTTCTAGATTGCCCTCATGGATAATATGGAAAGCAAAATAACCAATAATGTAAATCAGGGTGATTTGCCCCACGGAAATGAAAAGATTCGCCCTTCGATACAGTTCTGAGGCGGTCAAAATGGTTACTATCCCCGCAATAATCTGCAAAAACATGTACTCAAAACTATTGGGGACTACAAAACCAAGAATCAAAACAGTAAGGACATGAACAAACAGTCCCAATCTAGCATCAAAAAAGTTCTTTAAAATCAGTGGGAGTATACAAAGTGGTACGACATATACATAACTTTCCTGATTTTTAACCATCAGTGTTGTTGCCAATACCATCAGCAGAATATTGACAAATATGAAAGTAAGTTTATTGTTGTTCTTAAAGATTTCGCTGCGATACTGTTTTATAAACAAAAAGAGCATCATTAGCACCAACGCAACAAGAATTGAATATCCTAGCAGGATGTAAAAGAAATTGTCTCCTCTCCACAGTTCTGACTCATATTCTTGCTTTAAAGAACTAAGAATCTTGAAGTTTTCATCCTCTACTACTTCACCTTTGGCAATAATGAGTCTACCTTCGGAAACCTCTCCACGGGTAAATGAAATTTGCGCCATTTCTTCCTCTAAGGCTTTTTCGGTCAAGGTCTTGTTAAAGAAAACATTGGACTCCAAAAGCCGACCAACAATTGCAGCTAATGGTACATCCCGAAGATTCTCATCAGCTAAAATTTGCTGAACCTTTTCACGTGCATCGGTAAGATTCATCAAATTGGAGGCACTTACCACTATGGCTTCGTTGTTCTTTATTATAAAGATAGCCTCTGTAACAGGAACCTCTTGTAGAATCCCATATCTATAAATACTGTCAACCACCTTATCGGCCAAGGTTCGTACTCTCCTTTCAAAACGTTGTCCTTCACCCTGCCGTCTAAAAGTGGAGGACAACTCCTGCTCCACTGATAATTTCACCTCATTGGGAACAATGGCGTCATAGGTATAGTAATCCGTTTTATTTTCCCTGATGAAACGTTGTTCTTCGGCAATTTCCTCATCTGTTTTCTTGATGGAAAAATAAATTGGGGCGTAGAGATTTTCATATTGCCATGGCTTGCCTTTTTGAAATTCATATTTGAACTTTCCTTCCTTCGGAAAGAAAAAGACAATCAAAGCGACAGAAACAGCATAGAGAACATATTTATAGGCAAGCGATTGATACTTATAAGCGTTGTCCAAAGTTGTTCCCATGCGCAAACGGTAAGTCCCAAAAATAGAAAATATAAATAAAAGCCAAGCTTTATTGACTACAGCCTTTGCATTTAAATTTAGTAATTTGCAACCCTAAACAAAGAGGTATGAATAAAGTTGTAATAGTGTCCGCCGTACGTACTCCAATCGGAAGTTTTATGGGGGCATTATCAAGTGTCCCAGCACCTAAACTTGGGGCCACTGCCATAAAAGGCGCTCTAGATAAAATTGGATTGAAGCCGGAAGAAATTGAAGAGGTTTTGATGGGTAATGTGGTTCAAGCAGGTACAGGGCAAGCTCCAGCTAGACAAGCTGCAATTTTTGCCGGAATTCCAAATACGGTACCCTGTACAACCGTAAACAAAGTATGTGCCTCTGGTATGAAAGCCATCATGCAAGGAGCCCAATCCATAGCCTTGGGAGAGAATTCGATTGTTGTTGCAGGAGGCATGGAAAATATGAGTCTGATACCCCATTATACCTATATGAGAGGTGGTATTAAGTTTGGACCGGCCACTTTGGTGGATGGAATGCAAAAGGACGGCCTCGTGGATGTATATGACCAAAACGCCATGGGGGTTTGTGCGGATGCATGTGCCACTGAATATGAATTTAGTCGAGAAGACCAGGATGCATTCGCTATTCAGTCGTATCAGAGATCCGCAGATGCTTGGAATTCAGGAAAATTTAAGGACGAAGTCATACCGGTAGAAGTACCCCAACGCAGGGGAGAACCTATATTGGTTAACGAAGATGAGGAATATAAAAACGTGAAACTTGAAAAGATACCCAACCTAAGACCTGCTTTTTCGAAAGATGGTACGGTGACTGCTGCCAATGCTTCCACTATAAACGATGGGGCTGCAGCTGTTGTATTGATGAGTGAAGAAAAAGCAAATGAACTAGGTTTAAAACCATTGGCTTATATAAAAGGATATGCAGATGCGGCACATGAGCCTAAATGGTTCACTACAGCTCCGGCCAAAGCGTTACCCAAAGCCCTGCACAGAGCTGGGGTTTCCATGGAGGAAATTGACTTTTTCGAATTCAATGAGGCCTTTTCTGTAGTAGGTTTGGCCAACATGAAAATATTGGGTCTGGAGGATAGTAATGTAAATGTTAACGGTGGTGCGGTTTCTTTGGGTCATCCACTAGGGTGTTCCGGAGCACGAATTACGATTACCTTATTGAATGTCCTTAAACAGAATAATGGAAAATTGGGAGCTGCCGCCATATGCAACGGAGGCGGAGGTGCCTCGGCCATTGTACTGGAAACCCTGTAATTTAGGATAAGTCGCTTATTCATGCTATACGGAATCTGTCCGCAAAGTATTGTTGCCTTACGTGCTGCACCCAATGATGGGAGCGAAATGTTATCCCAGCTGCTGTATGGGGAACATTTTAAGATTTTAGAGGCCAGAAAAAACTGGTCTCGCGTTCGTATGGCTTATGACAAGTGCGAAGGATGGGTTCACAATCTTCAAATCACGCAGATTTCAGAGGAAGCATACCGAGAAATTGATACCAAAGGGCAACTGAGTTACGCAACGGATATTGTTTCTCATATCTGTTCAGAAGAAAACAGCATGCTACAGCCTATAGTGTTAGGTTCGGTTTTGGCTAAATCCAACCCTTTGAATGCCTCTTTTGAGGGTGACGCGATCAACGGGGTAAGGGATAAATCATGCTTAATTGAAACTGCCTTGCTGTATTTAAAAGCTCCTTTCTTAAAGGGTGGTAAGACCCCTTTTGGTATTGACTGTTCTGGATTTTCCCAAATGGTATACCGAATCAACGGGTATCAGCTAGATAGAGGCGCTGAGGAACAATCCCAACAAGGAGATGCCTTAAGCTTTATTGAAGAGAGTGAGCCCGGGGATTTAGCCTTTTTTGACAATAGTGAAGGGATTATTGACCATGTGGGAATTATTCTAAAGGACAATTACATTATCCATGTAGATGGCGAAGTACGTATAGATAGGATTGACCATACAGGAATTTTCAATACGGATAAGAGGTTATACACCCATCAACTTCGGGTAATCAAAAAAATCATATAAAAAAAGCCCCAATAATTGGGGCTTTTTTAATTTATCGGAAAAGAATCTCTTATTCACCAAGGAGTCCTTTAATTCGTTTAAAGTTATCTGTATCTCCCAAAGCACCGTAGATATTCTTAAGCTGACTCAACACACTTTGATTGTCAGGATTCGTTTTCAAGGCTTCTTCCAACACCTTGGCGCCCTCAACAAAAAGATCATCTTTCTTTTGTTTTAACTCATCATATCTGGCAATGTCTGCTCTAGAACTGCCCAAAGTGTTCATTTCATCAATAAGACCGTTACCCTCATTTACATAAGTTGTAGAAAGGTTTAAAAGTGCATTGATATAGCTTGGGTCAATCGCCAAAGTTTTTCTGTAAGCTTCTCTAGCATCTTCCAAGTTCCCTTGCTCCATATTGATCACACCAATATTATATAACAAATCGGCATTGTCAGGAGCCATTTCCGAGGCTTGTGCCATAAGTTCCTTAAACTTGTCCTTATCGCCCATGGCGTAGTGTAAATTTGCCTCTCCTAAAACCAAGTTTACGTCATCGGGATTCACGGAACGTGCATCAGAATATGCTGCTAAAGCCTTGTCATTGTCACCCAACTGCTGATATATCAAGGCAATGTTCTTAACAATCTCGGGCTTCTTAGAAGGCGTTTTTTCCTCTTTGGGATCTTTGTGGGTTCCAGCTTTAACATAGAGGTTGCGTGTGTTCTCATCCATTTCCTCCACTTCACCGGTTTCTACATTAACCGCAGTAAACTTTACTCCGCTACCATCATATCCTACGTCTTTAAGCTCATTGTAATAGTTAAGAGCAAGGTCGTAGTCTTGTCCACTAACTGCACTACTGGCAGCGTAATATAAATAGAGTGTATCCTTTGGACTTAACTTATAACCTAAGTATAACTTTTCAGCCGCTTCTTTAAATTTTTTGTCATTATTATCCGCCACAGCTGAATTGACCAAATCAGCGGTCATCGTACCCATCTGCTGAGTTGCAACAGTAGTATATTTTTCCTTACCGCTAGCCTCTTCAGTGGAAATCACTTTTTTGTATGCATCAATAGCTGTTTGAAAAGCAGAAGCATCACCTTTCTTTGCTAAATCATAATATACATTTCCTTTTACCGCATAATACTGTGCTTGAAGCCTTGGGTCGGCAGATTCAATTAAGGAAGCCGCACCTTCCAAAGCTGTTTTTGCAGAGACGGCATCACCACCTTTAAGTGCTTTTTCAGCCGCTTTTATTTCATTTTTCTGCGCAAAACCAAAAGCAGAAAAACCTACAGCAATTAGTAATAAAACTTTAGTTTTCATTGTATAAAATATAAATTAGTGTTTATCTATTATTTACTATTTCGCTTGGGTACTTTCAAAATCCGTACCATTATTCATTGACCTCTATTTCACGAATATCGGAATCATCCACTTCATCATCCTCTTTCATCACTTTGGCAACAGCTGCGATGGAATCGGTATCTTTTAGATTAATCAGTTTTACTCCTTGGGTCGCCCTACCCATTACTCTTAAATCCTCTACGCTCATTCGGATGGCGATTCCTGATTTATTGATAATCATAAGGTCATCCAAGTCCGATACGTTTTTGATGGCCACAAGTTCGCCAGTTTTATCGGTAATTGAAATGGTTTTAACACCTTTTCCACCTCTATTGGTAATTCTGTAGTCATCAATGGTGGAACGTTTTCCATATCCATTTTCTGAAACGACTAAGATATCATCCTCAAAATTATGCACGGATATCATTCCTACAACCTCATCCGTGTCACTGGCCAAGGTAATCCCACGAACACCGGAAGCGTTTCTTCCCATTGGTCTCGTTTTACTTTCTTCAAACCGAATAGCTTTTCCAGATTTCAATCCAAGAAGAATTTGACTGGTACCCGTAGTCAATTTGGCTTCCAACAATTCATCCCCTTCGCGAATGGTAATTGCATTAATTCCATTTTGTCTGGGACGCGAATATTGTTCCAATGAGGTTTTTTTTACGGTTCCCTTTTTGGTCGCCATGATTACATAGTGACTGTTTACGTAATCTTCGTCCTTCAAGTCTCGAGTACAAATAAAGGCCTTGACCTTATCGTCCTGTTCGATGTTAATCAGATTTTGAATGGCTCGCCCTTTGGAGGTTCGACTTCCTTCAGGAATTTCAAAAACACGCATCCAGAAACATTTTCCCTTTTGGGTAAAGAACAACATGTATTGATGGTTGGTTCCCACAAAAAGATGTTCTAAAAAGTCTTCATTTCGAGTGGAAGATGCTTTCTGTCCAACTCCACCCCTATTTTGGGTTTTATATTCCGTAAGTGGGGTCCTTTTGATATATCCAGCATGCGAAATAGTAATGACCACCTGCTCATCAGGAATCATATCTTCAATGCTCAAGTCACCCCCGGCAAAGTTAATTTCGGAACGTCGGTCATCCCCATACTTTTCTTTAACCTCAACTAGCTCATCTTTGATGATCTGCATTCTACGTTCCTTTTTATCAAGGATGTCCTTCAAATCTTCAATGGTCTTTTTGAGTTCTTCGTACTCCTCACGAAGTTTATCTTGTTCCAGACCCGTCAATTGACGCAATCGCATTTCTACAATCGCCTTAGCCTGAATTTCAGTAAGCTTAAAGCGTTCCATCAAACTGCTTCGCGCTTCTTCAACATTTGAAGAACCACGGATAATGGCAATCACCTCATCAATATTGTCGGAAGCGATGATAAGCCCCTCTAAGATATGGGCCCGGTCTTCCGCTTTCTTCAATTCGTACTTCGTACGTCGAACGACAACCTCATGCCTGTGCTCCACAAAATGATGGATAATTTCCTTCAAATTGAGCAATTGCGGTCTTCCTTTTACCAGCGCAATATTATTGACACTGAATGAAGATTGAAGTGCGGTGTATTTGTAAAGGGTGTTCAATACAATGTTTGGAATGGCATCGCGCTTAAGTATGTATACAATGCGCATTCCTTTTCTATCCGACTCGTCGCGTATTGTAGAAATCCCTTCTATCTTTTTGTCGTTAATCAGGTCAGCAGTCTTCTTAATCATGTCCGCCTTGTTCACCTGATACGGGATTTCGGTGACAATAATACACTCCCGACCTTGCACTTCCTCAAAAGTGGCTTTGGCGCGCATAACAACACGCCCCCTTCCGGTATGAAATGCCTCCTTTACTCCATCGTAGCCATAAATGATACCTCCGGTTGGAAAATCAGGGGCCTTGATGTGGGTCATCAACTCATCAATTTCAATATCGGAATTGTCGATGTACGCAATAGTACCGTCAACCACTTCGGATAAGTTATGCGGCGGCATATTGGTAGCCATACCAACAGCAATACCAGAAGCTCCATTCACCAACAAGTTGGGAATTCGTGTAGGAAGAACCGTAGGCTCTTCCAAGGAATCATCAAAATTCAGTTGATGGTCTACTGTATCCTTATCAATGTCTGCCAACATTTCATCGGCAATCTTGCGCATACGGGCTTCGGTGTAACGCATAGCCGCTGGACTATCACCATCCACCGAGCCGAAGTTACCTTGGCCATCAATCAACATATAGCGCAGGCTCCATTCTTGAGCCATACGCACCATGGTGTCATATACGGAAGTATCCCCGTGCGGGTGATATTTACCCAGAACCTCCCCTACAATACGTGCTGATTTCTTATGTGCACTGGTAGACCTAACTCCTAGTTCATGCATTCCATAAAGTACGCGCCGGTGTACTGGTTTTAATCCATCCCTGACATCGGGTAAGGCACGTGACACAATGACCGACATTGAGTAGTCAATGTAGGCCGATTTCATTTCATCTTCAATATTGATCGGAATCAACTTTTCTCCTTCCGCCATACTAAAATCCTATCGTTTTTACTGGTTAAAACATCATGGCAATATACATAAATTCGACCCTTAAACGACTAATACCCCCTAGTTTATTAAAAAAATTATCAACACCAACGGACAACTTTTCAGGTCTTTCTAAAACTGTGTTAAAGTGTTAGGAAAAAGCACTTTATTTCGACTTTTAAACCATGTTTATCGAATATGGGTACGGTATTTGACCTGCGTAAGCATACTTTTATTAATTTTAATTGCTGAATAAGGAAGCGTATGGATGATAATTTTTCCCCTAGAGTAAAAGACGTTATAGCTTACAGTAAGGAAGAGGCCCTAAGATTGGGTCACGATTTTATAGGAACGGAGCACTTAATGCTAGGTCTTTTACGCGATGGCAATGGCAAAGCCATCAATATATTGGATGCCCTGGATGTGGACTTAGATCACTTGCGTAGAAAAGTTGAAATCCTGAGTCCTGCCAATCCGAACACGGGCACCGTACAAAAAGATAAAAAGAACCTACATCTAACGAGACAGGCTGAGCGCGCATTGAAGACCACTTTTTTAGAGGCTAAACTTTTTCAAAGCTCGTCTATAAACACGGCCCACCTGCTTTTGTGTATTTTAAGAAATGAAAATGACCCTACCACTAAATTGCTGCATAAGCTAAAAGTGGATTACGACAATGTGAAAGAACAGTTCAAGTCCATGATTACCAGCGAAGACGATTATTTGGATACGCCAAGAGCAGAATCCTTTCCTAGCGACCCAGAAGAAACTGGAGATGCCAAGGAAAGTAACTTTGGTTCAAGTCCCAGTCAAAAAGGCAGTAAAAAATCCAAAACTCCTGTTTTGGACAACTTCGGAAGGGACCTGACACGTTTGGCTGAAGAAAATAAACTGGACCCGGTTGTAGGTAGAGAAAAGGAGATTGAACGAGTCTCCCAAATCCTAAGTCGAAGAAAAAAGAACAATCCGCTTCTTATTGGAGAACCCGGGGTAGGTAAAAGTGCCATTGCCGAAGGTCTTGCTTTACGCATCATCAATAAAAAAGTTTCTAGAATCCTATATAACAAAAGGGTAGTTACTTTGGATTTAGCTTCTCTTGTAGCTGGAACCAAGTACAGAGGACAGTTCGAAGAGCGAATGAAAGCGGTGATGAACGAATTGGAAAAGAATGATGACATCATTTTATTCATTGATGAGATTCACACAATTGTTGGCGCTGGTGGTGCTACTGGAAGTTTAGATGCTTCAAACATGTTCAAACCGGCCTTGGCTCGTGGAGAAATTCAATGTATCGGAGCGACCACTTTGGATGAGTACCGTCAATACATTGAAAAGGATGGGGCTTTAGAGCGTCGTTTCCAAAAAGTGATGGTTGAGCCAACCTCAGTTGAAGAGACCATTGAAATTTTGATGAACATAAAAGGTAAGTACGAAGACCATCACAATGTGAATTATACAGATGATGCTATTGTAGCCTGTGTGAAACTTACCAATAGATATATGACGGACCGATTCCTTCCGGACAAGGCCATCGATGCACTGGACGAAGCTGGTTCACGAGTTCACATAGTGAATATGGATGTTCCCAAACAAATTTTGGAGTTGGAAACCCAACTTGAAGATGTAAGGGAACTAAAGAACAGCGTGGTCAAAAAGCAGAAATACGAAGAGGCTGCCAAGCTAAGGGATGACGAAAAGCGTTTGGAGAAGGAGCTTATGGCCGCTCAAGAACGCTGGGAAGCCGAAAGCAAAATGCATAGGGAAACGGTATCAGATGAAAACGTAGCCGATGTGGTCTCTATGATGAGTGGTATTCCAGTGAACCGTATCGCACAGACTGAAAGCAATAAACTAGCTGAATTACCTAACCTTATTAAAGGTTTTGTGATAGGTCAAGATGAAGCTGTTGCCAAGGTAGCTAAGGCCATCCAAAGAAATAGAGCGGGACTGAAAGACCCCAATAAACCTATTGGTTCCTTTATTTTCTTAGGACAAACGGGTGTTGGAAAAACACAGTTGGCCAAAATCCTGGCTAAGGAATTGTTCGACTCTGAAGATGCACTGATTCGTATCGACATGAGTGAATACATGGAGAAATTTGCCATTTCCAGGTTGGTTGGTGCACCTCCAGGATACGTGGGCTATGAAGAAGGAGGTCAATTGACTGAAAAGGTTCGCAGAAAACCATATTCTGTAATCTTATTGGATGAGGTCGAAAAAGCGCATCCGGATGTATTCAACATGTTACTACAAGTGCTTGATGATGGTTACCTAACTGACAGTTTGGGTAGAAAAATCGATTTTAGGAATACTATCATTATAATGACCTCAAATATTGGCGCTCGTCAATTGAAGGATTTTGGGCAAGGTGTTGGTTTCGGTACCGCTGCCAAAAAAGCTCAAGCCGATAGTCATCAGAAAAGCGTTATTGAAAATGCGCTCAAAAAGGCTTTTGCTCCAGAATTCTTGAATCGAATTGATGATGTTATTGTTTTCAATCCTTTGGAAAGAGAGCACATACATAAGATTATAGATATTGAATTGGATAAATTGTTTGGTAGAATCAAGGATATCGGTTATGACTTAAGTCTTTCCGAAAAGGCCAAGGATTATATCGCTGAAAAAGGATTCGACAAGCAGTACGGAGCTAGACCTTTAAAAAGAGCCATCCAAAAGTATATTGAGGACGCCCTTGCAGAGGAGATTGTGAATTCCAAACTGGTAGAAGGTGATAGTATTTTTATGGATTTGGATGAAAAAAAGGAAGAGCTCACCATAAAAATTAAGAAGCCTAAGAAATCTCAGGAAGCAGAATAATAATTTAATACCAAGTAATACTATTAAAGCCGGCCTTCGCCGGCTTTACTTTTTAAAACACCTCCTATTTTACCATATAAACGATATTTACGCTGTTAATCTATAATTTTTCAGGTCAAAAGGCTTTACTGCTACTTTCGTAATGAGACACTATAACATTTGGGAATGAGAATTGCTTACAAGAAGCCCATCGTGGTACGTGAGTATCAGTTGGACATCGGAACTGTGCAAGTATATGATGACTTCATGGTTTCCACTTTCGATGAAGGGGCTACACTTACCTTGGAAAGGGCCTATCAAATCATCGGAATTTCAGAGATTCATTTTAGGGACAAGGATTTTGGCTACATCAGCCTTCGAAAGAATTCGTATGCGGTTGACCCTACCATTTATAATTACGTAAGAGGACTCGAAAATCTTAAAGCTTTTGCCATTGTTTCCAAAAAGGAAATAGACATGCACAACTTTAAAATTGAAAAGTTGTTTTACAAAAAAAACATGGAGTTTTTCATCGAATATGACAATGCTGTTGCTTGGGTAAGAAAACGGTTAAAGAAAAAGAAAAAGTAGGTTCTAGCTTTCCTGTTTAGCATTCGGCTCTTCCCTTCTGAACAACTCTACAAACGCGTTCCCAACGTTCTCAATCATATCAGAAGCTATTAAGGCCTCAAACCCAGTCCTTGAAACCTGTATATCTGCCGACAATCCGTGTAAGTACACTCCGAAAATAGCAGCATGTAAACTTGGGTATTTTTGAGCAAGAAGTCCTGTTATGATTCCCGTCAACACATCTCCACTACCTGCAGTGGCCATACCAGGATTTCCTGTATTGTTTACGAATCCTTTTTCACCAGAAATCACTATGGTATGTGCGCCTTTAATAACCAGAATACATTTATAGGTTGACGAAAAACGAGTAGCTTTTTCAAGTTTCTCAAAATCATTTTTCCATGTGCCAATCAATCGCTCCAACTCTTTAGGATGTGGTGTCAAAATGGATTCCTTGGGCATGTCTTTTAGCATCTCTGGATGCTTAGCCAAAATATTTATTCCATCGGCATCAATTACCAATGGACCTTCAATGGATTTTAGAAAATTACCAAAAGCCTTTGCAGTTTCTTCATCTGTCCCCATTCCCATACCAATCCCAACCGAACTGGGTTTTAATGAGAAAGAAATTTTACTGATATAATCTTCTTCTTCGTCGGTAATCACCATGGCTTCTGGAAAAGAGGACTGTAAGGCATCATATCCACATTCAGGAACATATAAGGTAACCAAACCAGCTCCAGACCGTAAACAGCCCTTTCCCGATAAATGCACCGCCCCTATCTTGCCATAACTACCTCCAACAATCATAGCATGTCCATAGGTTCCTTTGTGTGAAAACTTCTCGCGAGGAATATACAACCCTTGCATATCGTGCTTCTGTAGAAATTCAAAAGTAGTAGGAACATTCATCATGAATTCAGCATCCAATCCAATGTCCAAAACCTCCCAGTTTTCGAGGTAAATACCACTTTGAGGTAGAAAAAACACCAATTTGGGAGTTTGAAAACTCAATACATAGTTCGCATAAACCACTTTCGCTTCATCCCATAAGGGTTGGTCCACCGGCAAACCAGATGGGATATCCACAGACAAGGTAAATGCCTTGGAAGCATTGAGATGTTCAATTAGTTTGCATACCCAATTATCTGGACAACGATTTAAACCAATACCAAAAATCGCATCCACGATAATATCATTGGGTTGAATTTCTGGAAAAGTGGTTTCCGCATTAATAAATTCAGGCCATATCTTCCGGTCCTTTAATCGCTCCATATTCAACAAAAAGTCCTTGGAACGCTTTTCACTGTAATTGACCACATAGACCTTGATGTTATAGCCATGTTCCGCAAGGTGCCTTGCTAGGGCTATTCCATCTCCCCCATTATTGCCTATTCCGCAAAAAATATGAATCAGTACGGGCGCTCCTTGAAGTCGGGCATGAATCCATTCAAAAATTTGAACGGCAGCACGCTCCATCAAAGCATCACTACTAATTTGTTGTTTTTCAATTGTAAATTTATCAGCTTGATAGACTTGGGCTGCGGTTAAAATTTTCATTCAACAAAGAAAAGTGGTTATAAATGCGGATTTAGCAAAAATTTTAAGTGTATTTGCTGAAGCATTCAAAAGTACTACTTTTACCCTGAAAAATAACATGCCGGCGAAATACGGTAAGGAGCATACGCGATGAGACATTTTTCTTTTTTCTTCACTACTACCACCCCTTTGGGGTAAGTATGCATTATTTCCGTCCGTAAACTATAGTCCAGTTATTTCATTCTAAGCAAACTCTCATGAAAGTCTTAAAATTTGGTGGCACTTCTGTAGCCAGTCCAGAAAACATACATAAAGTAAAATCAATCATCCAAAACAACGGTGAAACACCCCAAACCATAATTGTATCCGCTTTTGGAGGTATTACCGATACCCTTTTGGAGACCTCTCGATTGGCCTCAGAGCAGAACTTGGATTATAAGGCAAGTCTGGAAAAAATTGAGAAAAGGCATATTGACACCATTAAAAGTCTGATTCCTATAAAAAAACAGAGTAGTGTGTTGAGTAAGGTTAAAAGCGACCTAAATACCTTGGAAACCTTGGTGGAAGGCTCCTACCTCATTGGTGAGGTCACCCCAAAACTATCCGATAAAATCGTGGGATATGGCGAACTTTTATCCGCCTACATCATTTCGGAATTCTTCATAGCTGAAGGTCTAAATACTCAATTTAAAGACAGTCGGGAACTTATTATTACTGACGATTCCTTTGGAAAAGGAAAGGTTGACTTTAAAGCAACCAGTGAAAAATGCGAAGCCTACTTCAATCAGAACAAAGCCAATGTCACCATTTTACCGGGTTTTATTTCCGCTAGTAAACAAGGAAACTCCACAACTTTAGGTCGCGGAGGTTCAGATTATTCGGCAGCCATTGTTTCTAGCGTTCTTAATGCAGATGTACTTGAAATCTGGACTGATGTGAGTGGCATGTATACAGCCAATCCGAAAATGGTAAAACAGGCAAAATGCATTTCCCATTTGAGCTATGAAGAAGCCATGGAGCTATCTCATTTCGGAGCAAAGGTGTTATATCCGCCAACCATCCAACCGGTTCTGGATAAAGAAATCCCTATTATTATCAAAAACACATTCGCTCCTGAAGATGAAGGCACACATGTTTCAAAAAACACCAATGGCAGTCAGAAAACGGTTCGAGGAATCAGTCATGTGGAAAACATAAGCCTGATTTCTTTGGAAGGTCCTGGTCTGGTTGGAATTCCTGGGATATCCAAGCGGTTTTTCGAGACTTTGTCCTTGGAAAATATTAGTGTTGTCCTGATTACACAAGCATCTTCAGAACACTCCATTTGTGTGGGTATTGCTAATAATGATGTCGAAAGAGCAAAGTCGGCCTTGGAAGAAACCTTTGCCTATGAAATGCAGAGCCATAGGATAAAACCACTACAAATAGAGGAAGATTTGGCCATCGTGGCATTGGTTGGGGAAAACATGAAAAGTCATCAAGGTTTGAGTGGACAGATGTTCAGCACTTTGGGGCGAAACAATGTGAATATTCGAGCTATTGCCCAAGGCGCCTCGGAACGAAACATATCTGCAGTAATAGCCAAAAAAGACGTCAAAAAAGCGTTGAATTCCCTGCATGAAACCTTTTTTGAAGAAAACATCAAGCAGCTCAATCTCTTTGTGATGGGTGTTGGAAACGTAGGTGCCAAATTCATAGAGCAGATTCGTTCGCAATCCAATTACTTGAAGGAAGAATTAAAACTGAATGTCCGGGTTATCGGAATGAGCAATTCCAGAACCATGTGTTTTGACGAAGATGGAATAGATTTAAACCTTTGGCAGAACGTTCTTGCTGAAGGAGAAAAAGCAAACCCAAATACTTTCTTTGAAAGAATACGGCAATTGAATTTCAGGAACAGCGTATTTGTTGACAATACCGCCAGTGAAACTATTGCCCAGACCTATCCAAACTATTTGGAAAACAGCATCGCTGTTGTAACCTGTAACAAAATCGCTTGCTCTTCGGAATACGATTACTATCAAAACCTGAAACAACTCTCCAAGAAGTACAATGCACCCTTCTTGTTCGAAACCAATGTAGGCGCCGGGCTTCCAATAATTGATACCCTAAAGCACTTGATAGTTTCTGGGGATAAAGTTCATAAAATACAAGCTGTGCTCTCAGGAAGTTTGAATTTTGTGTTCAATACATTTGATAGTAGCACTACTTTACATGATGTGGTCAAACAAGCACAGGAAGAAGGGTATACCGAGCCGGACCCTACTATCGATTTAAGCGGGGTAGATGTAATGCGAAAAATCTTGATTTTGGTTCGCGAAAGTGGAAACCAACTGGATATGGATGCCATCGAAAACAATGGTTTCCTTCCGCAGGAAAGTCTGGAAGCGGGTTCCAATGATGCTTTTTTTAAGTCTTTAAAAAAGTATGAGAAGGACTTTCAAAAGTTATATTCTGAGGCTGAAAATAAGGATTGTAAGCTAAAATACGTAGCTCAATTCGAGAATGGAAAAGCTAGTGTAGGCTTGCAGCAAATTCCAAAGGGACACGATTTCTATAACCTGGAAGGAAGCGATAATATCGTTTTGTTCTTTACGGAAAGGTATCCTAATCAACCATTAATTATTAAAGGAGCGGGAGCCGGAGCAGATGTGACAGCTTCCGGTATCTTTGCAGATATTATCCGAATCGGAAACTTTTAAAATGGAAGAAATCAAAGTTTTTTGCCCAGCAACCATCGCCAACCTATCCTGTGGATTTGATGTTCTCGGGGTTGCACTGGATGCTGTCGGTGATGAAATGATCGTTCGGAAAACAGAGGAAAAAGGTATCCGAATCACCAAAATCACAGGACAGGACTTGCCTGCAGCTACAGAGAAAAATGTGGCTGGAGTAGCTGGGTTGGCCCTATTGGATAAGACCGAATATACTGGTGGCTTCGAGATTGAAATCTATAAAAAAATAAAGCCAGGAAGTGGTATTGGAAGTAGCGCGGCAAGTTCGGCCGGAGCAGTTTGGGCCATGAATACTTTGTTAGGGAACCCTTTTTCTGCTTCGGAATTGGTTGAATTTGCAATGGAAGGTGAAAGATTGGCCAGTGATGTGGCCCATGCGGATAATGTGGCCCCTGCCCTATTTGGTGGTTTTACCCTGGTGCGTGGATACAATCCTTTAGATATAGTTCCCCTACCAACGCCTAAGGAATTATATGCCACAGTGATTCACCCGCAAATTGAAATAAAGACTTCGGATTCCCGGAAAATTTTAAAGACCAATATCACCTTGCAAAAAGGCATTCAGCAATGGGGTAATCTGGGAGGTTTGGTGGCAGGACTATTCCAAAGTGATTATGAATTGATCAGTAGGTCTTTGGAGGACCATGTGGTAGAACCTATCCGTTCCATTTTAATTCCGGGTTTTGATGATATCAAATCAAAATCCCTAGAGGCAGGTGCATTGGGCTGTGGAATTTCCGGTTCTGGCCCCTCAATTTTTGCATTGAGTAAAAGTGAAGATACCGCTCAGAAGGTGGCACAAGCTATGGAAAGGGTCTATGAAGCCATTGATGTTGAATTTGATGTTCATGTATCCCCAATAAATGAACTGGGAGTAAAACAGGTTTTTTAGGTATGGTTTACAACAGTTTAAACAATCCAAAACTGACCGCATCTTTCAAGGAAGCAGTTATTCAAGGAATAGCTCCGGATAGAGGTTTGTATGTGCCCAAAAACATCAACCCACTTCCCAGTGAGTTCTTTGAGCAAATTGACGAGTTGAGTCATCATGAAATAGCCTTTAAAGCCATCCATCAATTTGTAAAAGAGGATATTCCTGATTCTGAATTGAAAGAAATTCTAGAAAGGGTTTTGGATTTTGATTTCCCCCTTGTTCCTATAGAAGAAAACGTTGCCACCTTGGAACTTTTTCATGGGCCCACCATGGCCTTTAAGGATGTTGGTGCGCGGTTTATGGCGAATTGTTTGGGATACTTTTCCCAAAACCAAAATACTGAAGTTACCGTACTTGTGGCCACCTCTGGGGATACAGGAGGAGCAGTTGCCAATGGTTTTTTGGGAGTTGAAGGGGTACGCGTGGTTATCTTATATCCTAGTGGAAAAGTAAGTGATATTCAAGAAAAACAGCTCACCACCCTTGGGCAGAACGTTGTGGCCATGGAAGTGAATGGCACGTTTGACGACTGCCAAAAGATGGTCAAAACCGCTTTTCTGGATTCGGAACTTAAGAAAAACAAAAAACTGACTTCCGCCAATAGCATAAATGTAGCACGTTGGTTACCACAACTGTTTTACTTTTTGTTTGCGTATAAAGAAGTGAAATCCAAAAGTGATTCCATCGTATTCTCGGTTCCTTCGGGAAACTTTGGAAATATATGCGCAGGGATGGTTGCCCAAAAATTGGGAATGCCCCTAAACCATTTCATAGCTTCTACGAATGTAAATGATGTGGTACCAAAATTCATGGAAAAAGGTGAGTACATACCTCAGCCTTCCACTGCTACAATTTCCAATGCCATGGATGTGGGTGACCCTAGCAATTTTGTCCGGATTCAACATCTTTACGAGAATGATTTTGGAAAGCTTCAGGAAAACCTATCGAGTTATTCCTTTACCGATGCAAAAACTAGGGAAGCTATGACTGATTTATACAGCCATAATGGCTATGTTGCTGACCCTCATGGCGCAGTGGGCTATCTGGGCTTAAAAAGGTATCAAGAACAGCATCCAAATACCTATGGAATCTTTTTGGAAACTGCACATCCCGTGAAATTCTTGGATGTTGTAAAGGAAACTTTGGATATTGAAATTGAAATTCCGCCCCAAATTGAAAAAGTTCTTGGCAAAACCAAGCATTCCATTCAAATCGATACGTATGCAGAGTTGAAAAACTTTCTATTGGAAGGTTAGGCAATCGTACACATGAATTAACATCCATTTGTTCACAACATTACCTGGAAATAGGAAAAGGATGTATTCCGAAATCAATAAATTTACCCAGATAAAAGTAGTTTATGAAGAATACTGCATTGACTGGGGTACACGAAGCCTTAGGTGCGAAAATGGTCCCGTTTGCTGGTTTTAATATGCCGGTTTCCTATGAAGGGGTTAATATTGAACATGAAACGGTAAGAAAGGGCGTAGGCGTCTTTGACGTTTCCCATATGGGTGAATTTTTAATCGAAGGGCCTAAAGCACTTGAACTAATTCAAAAAGTAACTTCCAATGACGCATCCAAACTCACAGTTGGGAAAGCACAATACAGTTGTTTTCCTAATGAAACTGGAGGAATTGTGGATGACCTTATCGTCTACAAAATAAAAGAGGAGACCTATTTATTGGTTGTCAATGCCTCCAATATTGAAAAAGATTGGGCGCATATTTCAAAGTACAATGAAGGAATAGGTGCTGAAATGCGGAATATATCTGACAACTATTCCCTTTTAGCCATTCAAGGTCCAAAAGCCGTGGAAGCCATGCAATCCTTATCGTCTATTGATTTGTCCGAAATCAAATTTTACAACTTTGTTGTAGGCGATTTTGCAGGAATAGAACATGTTATAATCTCTGCTACGGGCTACACCGGCTCAGGTGGATTTGAGATTTATTGTAAAAACGCTGAAGTGGAGCAGGTTTGGGTTAAGGTTTTGGAAGCTGGGGCAGATTTTGGCATCAAACCCATCGGACTGGCGGCAAGGGACACTTTACGACTGGAAATGGGCTATTGTTTATATGGAAATGATATCGATGATACCACGTCACCTTTGGAAGCAGGCTTAGGTTGGATTACCAAGTTCACCAAGGATTTTGTGAATTCGGAAGCATTGGCAGCGCAAAAAGAAGCTGGAATTACCAAAAGATTGGTAGGTTTTGAGCTTACGGAAAGAGGTATTCCAAGGCAAGGATATGACATTGTGGATGCTGAAGGAAATAATATAGGTCACGTCACTTCGGGAACCATGTCCCCTTCTTTGGAAAAAGGGATTGGATTGGGATATGTGGCCAAGGATTTTTCAAAGGCCGATTCAGATATTTTTATCCAAATCAGAAAAAAACAAGTGCCTGCCACGGTAATCAAACTTCCATTTTATAAGGGTTAATGCTCAACTTCCAAAACATTCTGGATGCCATATCAGTTCAAGCAAAGAATACGCAGGAAAAGGGGAAAATAGCCTCCTATATTCCGCAGCTGGCTTGTATTGATAAAAATAAATTTGGTATCGCTTTATTGGATAAAAACGGAACCCTATTCCGGGCTGGAGATACCTCAGAGCAATTTTCTGTGCAGAGTATCACCAAGGTGTTGACTCTTTCCATGGCTTTTGACCTTTTGGGGGACGATTTATGGAAACGAGTGGATGTAGAGCCCTCTGGGGACCCTTTTAATCATCTTTCGCTTTTGGAACAGGAAAACGGTAAGCCCCGGAATCCCCTAATTAATGCCGGAGCTATCGTAATCGCTGATATCTTGGTTTCAAAACTTAAGAACCCGAAAGCTGAATTCCTAGAATACGTTAGGAGCATAGCCAATGATTCTTCAATTACATATGATACATCCGTGGCGGAATCTGAAAAAAGTACAGGCTTTCGAAATTTCGCTGCCGCCAACCTTATCAAATCCTTTGGAAATTTGGAAAATGATGTGGATACTGTTTTGGATTTTTACTTTCATCAATGTGCTTTAAGCATGAGCTGTGAACAATTGGTCAATACCTTCTACATCTTTGCCAATAGGGGAAAATGCCTTCAGAACAATCAACACCTCAACCTTAGCCAGATAAAGCGAATCAATGCCATCATGTTAAGTTGCGGTTTTTACGATGAAGCTGGAGAATTTGCGTTTAGGGTGGGTCTACCCGGAAAAAGTGGTGTAGGTGGCGGAATAGTAGCAGTATTTCCCGATAATTTCTGTGTGGTCACATGGTCACCAGGACTCAATGAAAAAGGAAACTCCAAGCTTGGTCTACAGGCATTGGAAAAACTGACCACGGATAGTGGTCTTTCAATTTTTTAGCTATTGGAAAAGAATAAAATCCTGATTCTGGGTGCTAGTGGTTTTATTGGAAATGCCATATATAGGGAGCTTCACTCCTATTTTGATACCTATGGCACCTATTTTACCAATAAAAGCTACAGGGACAACCAACAGTTTTTCAAGTATGATTTGGAGGAAGACGATATCTTTCAAATTCTGGAGCGGGTAAAACCCAAATACATAATCTCTGCAATACGGGGAAAGTTCGTTTCCCAGATTCAAGCGCATCAGCACCTTATGGAATACTTGGCTATGTCCGATGCACGGCTATACTTTATTTCCTCAGCAAATGTTTTTGACGCCTATAGTAAATTCCCATCTTATGAAATGGACAAAACTTTATCGGAAAGTGTCTATGGGCGATTAAAAATTAAAATAGAGAATATGATTATGCGTCTTCCCAAAGAGAAGTCAGCTATTTTGAGGGTACCGATGGTGTTCGGTAATACTTCACCCCGCATTCGGGACATTAAAAAAAACTTGGAAGCCAATGAACCTATCGAGGTATTTCCCAACCTTATTATCAACGTCACCAACGACGACCGACTGACCCAACAAATCCATTATCTCATCAATCAAAACAAAACAGGAATATTCCACTTGGGAAGTACAGATTTAGTACACCATGAGGATTTTATCAAAGAAGTTATCAAACGCTTAGGAAATTTCCACCCCCTGTTAAAGCGGGTCTACACTACCAACGAGGACCGTTATTTAGCTGCTTTACCAAAAGACCATCTATTACCCAAAAACCTAAGAATAGGGTTTCAAGAAATCATTGACCATCACCTAATGGTTGAGTAATTCCCGGACTTTTTTAAGAGAAAACTCTAAAGACATATAGGTCTTTTGGATTGGCATTATTTTTGAGCTAGACATGTTAGTTTGGTAGTATTTACTACGACTAATCAAAACAAAAGAGATGCTCTTAAGCTGCTCTAATTAAAAACACAAAATAAAATTGTTTAAACTTTAACAAAATTAGTTAAACAAAATACTTAGCTTAGAGCTTGAAAACAAATTTAATTGAACTGGGGGTCGGTTATGACCTCACTGGAATTAAAAAAGATGAAAAATCAAGAACTCGCACTAGAAGATTACTTAAACTCCGAAGACTTACTGAACCGCTTAACCGATGATGAGATTGGTGATGACCACTTATACACGGGTATAGAAACGCCTATGAAGGCGGATGCTTTTCATCTCAGTGATGATGAGAAAAAAGAGGAAATATCCAAATTATTTGCCCAAATCATGGATGTCATGGGGTTGGATTTGAATGATGATTCCCTGAAAGGCACTCCAAATCGGGTGGCAAAAATGTACATTGATGAAATATTCTCAGGGCTTAATCCTGACAATAAACCCAAGGTTGCCCTTTTTGATAACAAGTACCAATATAACCAGATGTTGGTGGAAAAAGATATTTCTTTCTATTCCAACTGTGAACATCACTTTGTACCAATTATAGGGAAGGCTCATATAGCATACATCTCGTCAGGAAAGGTTATTGGACTTTCAAAATTAAACCGGATTGTGCAATACTACGCAAAGCGTCCACAAGTACAGGAAAGGTTGACCAATCAGATAGCTCTAGAGCTTCAATCCATTTTGGAGACGGAAGATGTGGCTGTGATTATCGATGCCAAGCACCTTTGCGTTTCCTCTCGGGGAGTTAAAGATGATACTTCTGCAACGGTAACCTCGTTCTACGGGGGGAAATTCCAAAATCCTGAAAAAGTACAGGAACTCTACAATTACATCAATAACTAAATGTAATTGTAAAAAAAGCATTTAAAGAGTAGACTATGACCTTTGCTTTTTGGTATTTAATTGCCAAGAACATTGGTCATAGTATACATTTCATCAATTAAGGGAATGGGTATGTCACTATTTTCGGTACCAATATGTACCGAGGTAATTACAGATTCCCCGATGATATACCTACCCTTAAGTTTGCCATCTTCTTCTTGGTGAATACCCTCAATAGGATACTGGTCTAAAAAATGGGCCAATTGCTCGTTGGTGTAAGAAGTTTTTAACCCCCAAATGGCATGAAGAATTAAAGGTTCCCCGTTGGGCGCATCTCCCACATATAACATATTGTGTCCCTTCTTTCTCAAAATGGTTAAAAAGGGAATGCCTTTCTCTTGAATAAGCCTAACCTTTTCATCTGTAGTTTCCGGAAATTCGTACTTATCTCCTATACTCATTTGGTCCTTGGAATCCCTGGGTAACCATATTCTAAAAGTTCCCAATAAATCCCGAATCATGGACGAGCAATCCCGATTCTCCAGGTTACCTCCCCAACCGTATGGTTTACCAGCCAACTCAGCGACCAATTGTTTGAGATTGGGCCCATTAAATTGGAAATCATCAAACGCCAAAGAACTTCTGGCCACCTCTGCTTTTAAAATTTTTGCATTTTGATTTTCATCCGAATTGGCATAATATACCAATACGCTCTCCGGATTGTTCGAAATTTCTTCAAAGGGCAATACCATTCCAATTTTAGCATTGACAGCATAGTTGGAATTAGATTCAGTTAGACTTACACCATCAGATAAAGGAAAGCAATAACCGACCGAAGACCATTGTTGCACGAAATCCTCATCCACAACGGCAATATCACGCATCGATACCCAGCCTTTGTAATAGGGACTAATCACATAGCACCATTGTTTGTCCTTTGAGATGTGGGCTATGAAAACAGGGGTGTTGGCCCATAAAGCTGTTTCTTGAAAATAATCAAAAGGGTAACCTTCTCCCGCCTTTGAATAGGTATCAAAACCGGGTCTATTCGTTGGGATTCTTCTTAAATCAGTATGAGAAATGGTTATTCCCGTTTTTTGAAAGTTGGGAAATGTTTGGACATCCGCATTTTCAACAATTTTCTGTCTATGTACTCTTTTATGGGGCTTTTTGTTCTCCCCGTACCAAGCATCGTCATCAAGATATTTTTCTAAATAAGAGATTTTTTTCCCTGCTAACATATCTAAGGAAGAAAACAACTCCTGAGGTGATTTTTCCCAGGGTAAAAAAAAGTTCTCACCAAACTTATTCTTTACCGAATCTGGGATTTGAATGGCCGTTTTGGGATATTCAATATCTTCATAGGAATAGGTAGTAATATCAACAATAGCTTCTTTTTTACCTTCAGTTCTGCAACTACACATTCCTAGCAAAATGAATAGCATGATTAATAAAGAAGCTCGCATATAGAATGGTATGTTATTCGTTAGGGAAAATTAGGGCATTGAAAATTACTTTTCAAAATAAAACAGGACTAAAAATAATAAGGGAGCAAATTCCATGCTCCCTTAAACCTTTCCGCTATTTATTTCCCACTGAAATCTGAGGGATGTTTTGTGTTTTACTATTGATTTTCTGAATTTCTCCATTTACAATTCCATTCAATACACTTTTGGCATCATTGACTTCCCCTTTCAATTGCGCCAAACGTGCAATCTGGGGTTCTGTTGGTTTTGCAAAAGCCCCGTTAACGGCGCGCATCAAAGAACGAATCTCCTCACGAAGTCTTGGCCGCTGCCTATAGGTCATTGCTGGAGGTGGCCTTTTCAAAATATCGTCCTGCAAATCAGCAATACTTTCTAGGGCACCTTCGATATCGTCAAATAATGCTTTGTCCACACCTTGACCTTTATTATGTTCCAATTTATTCTTCAACTCCTTCAATTGGGTTTGATAGGTGACGGAGTTGTTAATCATCGTATTTGTTTGGGACAACAGCTCCCGAAGTTCCAGCAGTGTTTTGGTTTTCGATGCATAGTCTTGAGGGGTAAGATCCATCCTCGGGTCAGCACGAACTTCAATTGGGGTTTCCAACACTTCCCCATCCACTTTCAGCCTTGCCGTATACAAACCAGGGGAAACATAGGGGTGCATAGGTCCTGAGAAGAAGCCTCCTCCTGGGTTATTTTTCAATTTTGTGGCGGCTTCATGTCCCAAATCCCAAACGATTCGGTTTACCCCTTTTTTGGCTGTAGAATCTTTTAAAGTTCTAATTACATTTCCAGATTCATCGACAATCTCGACAGTGACAGTTTTCTTTTTTCCTTCGGAAAGATAAAAGTTAATATTCGCTCCATAATCGGGATTCTTAGCCTTATAATGACGGTCCCCCAAATTCTCTATCCTCCAATACATATGCCATAAGGTAGACCTTCGCACCGGAAATAGATGGGTGGATTTGCCCTTAGTATCGCCTATTTCTTGAAGCGGTCTGATGTCATCTAAAATCCAAGCCCCTCTCCCGTGGGTTCCTACAATCAAATCTCGGTCCCTGGCTTGAATACGAAGGTCGCGCACAGAGACATTAGGCAAGTTATTATTGATTTTGGACCAGGTTTTACCCTTATCCCAACTGGCAAATATCCCATGCTCCATTCCCGCGTACAACAAGTTGGGATTGATGGGGTCCTGTCTAGTAACCTTAACATAGTCATCTTGCGGAAGTCCATTGCTGATTTTGGTCCACGACCGACCATAATCCGTGGTCATAAAAATATAGGGGCGGAAGTCATCCATTCTATGCTGGTCTACAGTCACAAATGCGGTACCCGCATCGTGCTCTGAAGCATGGATTTTGGATACCCATGCAAATTCAGGCAACCCTTTAATTCGGTCGTTTAGTTTTGTCCAAGTCTCACCTCCATCTCGAGTAAGTTGTACATTGCCATCAT
Organism: Flagellimonas sp.; assembly: GCF_965601775.1. Lineage (GTDB taxonomy): Bacteria > Bacteroidota > Bacteroidia > Flavobacteriales > Flavobacteriaceae > Flagellimonas. The sequence continues at coordinate 1,312,608 of NZ_OZ271837.1, read as the reverse complement.
CAGTTCCAACCCATATCACTCCACTTTCTGCTGGTGATTCATCAATATAAAGAATGGTACAATGGAATTCAGCCGCGGTGTTATCTTGATAAATTTCCCCTCCGGATGTCTTTTGTTTGGATTTGTCATTCGTAGTCAAATCTCCACTGATTTGGTCCCAGCTATGACCGCGATCTTTTGACCGAAAAACAACATTACCCCCAGTATACACCGTGTTATTATCGTGTGGTGAAATAACAATAGGGGCATCCCAATTAAAACGGTACTTGTGATTTTCAATCGCATCTCCTGCTGACCCAATAATTTTTGGATAGGGATGAATGTTGCGTACATTGCCATGGCGGGAATCCACATGAAAGATAACTCCGCCTTGGAGATTGGCATACACTTCATGTTCGCTTCCAGGGATGGGCACCGCATAATACCCATCACCATAAGCTAGACCTTTCCAGTGGCGTTTCAATATCCCTGCTGAATACAGAGAGTTACTAGGACCTACCCAAGTGCCGTTGTCCTGCAAACCACCATATACATTATAAGGGTCCTTGTTATCAATAAAAATTTGATAGAACTGTGACAACTCCACATTATTTATTATTTCCCAACTATCTCCGCCATCGTAGGATATTTGATACCCTCCATCGCTACCATTTAAAATGTATTTCGAGTTCGTTGGGTCAATCCAAAGCGCCTGGTGATCTCCATGTACCGTGGTGGCGATGCGCTCCCAGGTTTTACCCCCATCCTCGGAACGGCTAAGCCTACCCGAAATTGAAAAAAGAATATCGGGATTATTGGGGTCCACTCTGACATCGCTATAATAGAAGGGACGAAAATTAATATTGGGGTCATCATTCACCATAACCCAATTATCCCCCCGGTCTTCTGACCGAAATACCGTACCCCCGCCTTGAAACTCGGTCATAAGGTAAATGATATTGGGTTGGCTCTTTGCAATATGAATGCCAGGGCGCGCCATGGGCTTTTCTGGAAGTCCATTCATGATTTTCTCCCAAGTTTCACCCCCATCCATAGTGCGATAAACTGCGGTTTCCTTACCACCATCATCAAATCGCCAAGGCCTGCGTCTAAAAGTCCACATACCGGCATACATGATACGCGGATTGCTTAATTCCATTGCGATATCGGCACAACCCGTATCTTCATCGATATATAAGATTTTCTTCCAGTTTTTACCGCCATCCATGGTTTTGAACACTCCTCTTTCAGCATTAGCCCCCCACTCTTTCCCTAGAGCACATACGCAAGCAACATCAGGATTATTGGGGTCCACCACTATTCTTTTTATTCTTTCGGTTTCCTTTAAACCGAGATGCGTCCAACTTTTACCCGCGTCCACTGAGCGATACACGCCCAACCCATAACCTACACTGTTCCTTGGGTCGCCTTCTCCGGTACCTACCCACAGTACATTTGGGTCAGAAGGTGCTATGGTTAAGGCCCCAATGGAATAAGCCCGTTGTCCTTCGAAAATGGGTGTAAAATTCACTCCCCCGTTGGTCGTTTTAAAAATTCCACCATCCGCTCCAGAAACGTAGAAAGTACTAGCATCACCTGGAATACCATCAATATCCGTGACCCGCCCTCCCATATTGGCTGGGCCGATGGCCCTCCATTCATAGGATTTCAATGCATCTGCGTATGCATTACTTTGGGAAAACGTAAAGTGGGTCTGCAGTAAAAGGGATACCGCACACAGTAAAATTGCATGTTTCATATTGGAAAGAATTAGTCAGTTGTAAAATGTCTAACAAAATAGCCAAAATCGAAGAAAAAAGGAAGGACTAAAACCTAGTATCGCAAATTTTGTAGTCCCTTGCCCATTATAAGTATCCCAACCATTTTTAAACTTAAAAATGGTTATTTTTAGAACAGCTAAGAACAACACTCTATGAAACGATTTTTCCTCTTCTCATTACTGATTTTATTCATCTCTCCAACAACTAATTTATTTGCCCAACGCAAAAAGAATAGAAATACAAACACTGTAAAGTATTCTGAATCGTTGTACAACTCCATGCAATGGCGTTTGGTCGGCCCTTTTAGGGGAGGTCGCGCAGGAACTGCTTCAGGAGTTTTGGACAATCCAAACCTGTATTATATGGGGACCGCAGGTGGCGGTGTCTGGAAAACAACAGATGCAGGGAACACTTGGAGCTGCATCTCTGATGGATATTTCGGTGGCTCAATTGGCGCTGTTGCCGTTTCAGAATCGGACCCTAATGTAATTTATGTAGGTGAAGGAGAACAGACCCTTCGCGGTAACGTTTCCTCAGGACATGGGGTTTGGAAAAGTCTGGATGCTGGAGAAACTTGGAAATTTATTGGTCTTGAGGGGTCGGAGCACATTTCAAGGATTCGAATTCATCCCACAAACCCTGACTTGGTCTATGCGGCTGCTATCGGAAATCTGTGGAAACCTAACGAGACTCGTGGGGTGTATCGTTCCCAAGATGGTGGTGAAAATTGGGAAAAAATACTTTACGAAAGTGATAAGGCTGGAGCTGGTGATTTGATTTTCGACCCGAACAACCCTCGAATTTTATATGCAGCTACCTGGGAGATGAAACGAAACGGATATCGAATGGATAGTGGAGGGCCTGATAGTAAAATGTTCAAAAGCATCGATGGAGGGGATACTTGGACCGATATTTCAAAATATAAAGGTTTGCCTAAAGGACCTTGGGGTATTGTAGGTATTGCGGTTTCCCCCGTTGATTCCAACAGGGTCTGGGCCATTATTGAAGCTGAGGATGGTGGGGTTTTCCGTTCAGAGGACGCTGGAAAAACCTGGAAAAAAATAAACGAAAACAGAGCTTTGCGACAAAGGGCGTGGTACTACAGCCGAATCTATGCAGACACGCAGAACAAAGACAAGGTTTATGTGATGAATGTGAGCTATGGAGTTTCCACCGATGGAGGAAAAACCTTTACGTTAAAAAATGCACCTCACGGAGACCATCATGACTTATGGATAGATCCCAACAATAACAATAGAATGGTCATAGCTGATGACGGAGGCGCCCAGGTTTCCAATGATGGAGGAGAGAACTGGACCACCTATCATAACCAACCGACAGCCCAGTTCTACCGTGTTACAACAGATAATTCTTTTCCCTACAGAATCTATGGGGCTCAGCAGGACAATAGTACGGTTCGGATTTCCCATCGTACATCAGGTTCTGGTATTACGGAAAGGGACTGGGAACCTTCAGCTGGAGGCGAAAGCGCCCACCTTGCGCCTGACCCAAAGAACAATGATGTGGTTTATGGAGGCACCTATAAAGGATACATGATGCGTAAAGACCATTCGGTTGACCAAACGCGTTCCATCAATATATGGCCGGATAACCCCGCAGGTTCTGGGGCAGAGGTCATGAAATATCGTTTCAACTGGAATTTCCCGGTCAAGTTTAGTATTCATGATGACAATACATTGTACGCTGGCTCCAATTTCTTGCATGCAACCACCAATGAAGGACAAACTTGGAAAACTATTTCTCCAGACCTTACTCGCGGTTTACCGGAAACTATTAAATCCTCTGGTGGACCTATTACCCAAGACAATACCGGTGCCGAATTCTATTCCAATCTTTTTGCCATTAATGAATCTCCGCTGGAAGAAGGGGTAATTTGGGTTGGAAGTGATGATGGATTAATTCACATTTCAAGAGATAATGGACAAAATTGGGAAAATATCACCCCACCCGCAGGTATGAGTCCAAAACTCAATATGATTAATTGCATAGACCCCAGTCCTTTCAAAAAAGGAACGGCCTATGTGGCAGCTACTTCATACAAGTTTGGTGATTACACGCCATATCTTTACAAGACTTCTGATTATGGCAAAACTTGGAAGGTGATAACCCAAGGAATCAAAAGCAATCACTATACACGTGCTATTCGCTCAGATAAGGTAAGGGAAGGTTTGCTCTACGCAGGAACCGAATGGGGCATGTATGTTTCGTTTGACGACGGAGCCAGCTGGTCTCCTTTTCAGCTAAACCTACCCATAACTTCAATCCGTGACCTTCATGTTAGGGACAATGATTTGATTGCTGCTACCCATGGCCGCAGTTTTTGGATGATTGATGACCTAACTCCGCTACACCAACTATCAAATGACGTAGCGAATGCAGAATTTTATCTTTTCAAACCCGACCAGGCCTATCGTATGCAACAAGGCGGATGGCGAAAGCCGAATACCAAATTGGTTGGTGAGAACCATCCAAATGGAGCAATAATCAACTACTACATTAAAAACAGCGGGGAAAACGATACGGTATCCATTGAGATTTTAGAAACGGATGGCACATTGATTCAACGCTTTTCCAATGTTGCCAAAGAGGACAAGTTAAACCCAGCAGCGGATAAACCTTTAAAGGTCCAATCTGGTGGTAATCGATTGATTTGGGATATGCGGTACCCTGGGTATAAAGCCTTTAAGGGCATGGTATTTTATTCCTCTCCCAATCTTGGGCCCAAAGCGGTACCTGGTGATTATAGGGTACGAATGAATTACAACGGACAGACTTCAGAACAAGTCCTAACCATAGTCAAAGACCCTCGAATGCCCAATTCGAAGGATGATTATCAAAAGCAGTTTGATTTCTTAATGAAAGTTAGGGATGAAGTGAGCAAGGCAAATGCTGCAATTATAGATATCAGAACGGTGAAAAAGGACTTGAAATACCTCAAAGGAAAATCTGGGTTGAAACCTGGGTTAAAAGAGATGATAGCTGACTTTGAATCAAAATTGGATGTCATTGAAAACAACATCCATATGACCAAGAATCAAAGCCGACAGGATCCCTTAAACTATGGGATTCGAATCAATAATCGTTTGGCCTTCTTAATGACCGATTCGCAACGTGGAGATTATCCACCTACCGACCAATCCCAACAATTCTTTGTAGAAGTTACCAAGGAACTGGATACTGAAATTACCGCATTGAAGCAACTAATGGATGGTCATATTTCAAAAATCAACGGACAAATCTCAGAAAGTGAAATGAAAATGATTTCCACTAAGAGATAACCAACGATAATTAACTCAGGAAATACCTGAGCTAACAAAGATGTTAAAAGTGGGATACCCCTTTCTCCTCTCGGGACGAGGTTTTCTGGTTGTGAGGTAGGGCTATTATGAAAGTGGTTCCCCTACCCTTGCCTTCGGATTTGGCCGTTATGGTTCCGTGATGTGCTTCTATAATCTTCTTTACCATATAAAGTCCAAGCCCCGAACCTTCCACGCTGCCATCAAAGCGTTCGAAAGGAACAAATAGTTTATTCAGTTCATTTTCATCAAGTCCTGAACCGTTATCAATGACTCTAAAGCGGTCTTCATCTCCGTGCTTTTCAGCTTCTATCCGGATAGCAGGAGATTTTTGATTGCCCATGTACTTGATGGCGTTATCCAACAGGTTTTCAAATACCTGTATCATCCTGTTCCTATCGCCTAAAATGTTCGGCAAGTTCTTTTCAATGTGCAATTTGGTATTGGAATCTGCCATCCTACCCTGGGTAAGACTTCGGGCGATTTCCAAGATTTCATTGGTATTTAGCAATTCGAACTTGTTTTCTATTTTACCAAGTTTTGCAATTTTGGTGATATCCGTAATCAAGTTGTTCATGACATCACAGGTTTCGTCAATGTAGGTAACATATTCCTGCATTTCAGGATGTTTTTGCATATCCAATTCCATAGGAATGAGGCTAGCAATACCTTGGATGCTGTTCAATGGACTTTTTAAATCATGTGAAACGGAAAAGGCAAAACGTTGTATCTCTTCGTTTTTTAGAGACAGTTGGTCTGCCGCGGCCATCAGCTTCTTGTGCTTTTGTTGCAATTCTTTGGTGCGCTGGTCAATTTCTTTTTCCAGTTTTACCTGATTTCTTTTTAATCTGCGGATTCTCAGCTGATAAATCAAAAAGACCGTACTAACGCCAAGGACGGTAATAAGCATTTTAAACCACCATGTTTTCCAATATGGCGGGGTTATTTGTAGCGCTAATTTGGTTTCGTTGTTTACCCAAACACCATCTGAATTTGTGGATTTGATTCGCAAAGTGTACTTACCTGGGTTCAAACTGGTATAGGTTGCATGTTGATTGCTACCGACATAATTCCATTCCGTTTCAAAACCCTCCAAATAATAGGCAAATTGAACCCGTTCAGGATGTCGATAGGTCAATGCATGAAATTCAAAATCAACTACATCTTGGTTATAGGCCAAAACCAATGTATCCGTTTGACTGATGTCCTTTTCTAAAACACCAAACGTATCATTGGGGGATACACTCTTGTTGAAAATACGGAGATTTGAAATAAAGACCTCTGGGATATCCTGTCTTTTCAAGACTTCTTCAGGTTTAAAAATATTAAACCCATTGCTTCCCCCAAACAGCAATTCTCCCGATGAAGTTTTGTAATAGGAAGCCGCGTTGAATTCATTTCCCTGTAGACCATCATTCACATCATATTTGACAATCTCATTGGTTTCGGGAAGATATCTGACAACCCCTTTTCCCGTGCTAAGCCATAAATACCCTTCATCGTCTGGAACAATACCCTTGATGGCATCATTAGGTAGGCCATCTTTTTTCGTGATTGAAATGAATGAATCCGATTGGCGAATGTATTTGTTCAATCCCCCTTGGGTGCCTACCCAGAAATTGCCGTTTTTATCCTCCGCCATGGTATTTATAAAATCATTGTTTATTGATCTTTTAGCATGCAAGGCATAATAGTGTACTGGGACCCATTTATTTTCATATTCCTGAAGTCTAAACAGTCCCGAAGTTTGGGAGCCAACCCAAATCTGACCATTTCGGTCCTCAAAAAGTCGCGCAATGGTTATGGTTTCCGAACCGTCTTTTTCTGATCTGACACTTATGTGTTGATACGTTTTGCTTTTTGGGAAGTAAACATGTACTCCCCCGAAAAGAGTTACAATCCAAATACGCCCCTTTTTGTCTTGTAACATATCCGTGACATTGTTGGAACCCAAAAAAGAATTCGACTTATTCCATGCCTGAAAATCCATGGTTTCAAGGTCCAGTATGGCCAATCCGTGGGCCCACGAACCTACCCAAAGTTTATTTTCCTCGTCTCTCAATAATGACAGTACCACATCGGTATTGAGTTTTCCATTCGCCAACGAAAAAGATTCAAAGCTGTTTTGTTTCCGATTCCAGTAGTTAAGGCCTCCCCCGTCTGTACCTATCCAAAGGTTTCCTTTATCATCTTCCAAAAAGCTGTTGACTAGATTGTTATTCAGCGAATTGGAATTAAATGGGTTCGTTTTGTAGTGTTTGAATTTATAATACTCAGGGTCATAAAAACTTAAACCCTTTTTAAAAGGTCCCATCCACATCACACCATTTCCCGCTTTATGGATAGACCAAATAGAGTTGCTAGAAATCGAATTCGGAGTAGTAATGTCGGCCTTGATATTGGTTATATCTCCATTTTTGGGATTGTATATAGATAAGCCAGAATTTTCGCTTCCCAACCATATTTTTCCATCATTGTCCTGTGCTATGGATAAAATGGCATGGCCTGGACATATCGGTATTTGTTTAGCATTCAATTCAAAATCTGGTTGGACCTTAAGTTCAATGAGTTTACCATCATGGGATCCAAGCATGTACAAATCTTCCGAAACTTTGTAAGCGCTGCTTAGGTCTTGTGGTTCTGTAATTTGGGATATTACCTGTAACTCATTGCTGATGACATAAATCGATGCTTGCGTAACGATCATCAATTTATCCTGTTTTAAAGGGAAGAGCTCAACTATGTAATGATTGCTGGGTCCATTTCTATAAATCTCATCAAAACGTATTTGTTGGGTTTCCCCATTTTTCAGATCATATCTGTATACTCCACTATTATCAGTACCCAACCATAACCAATTGTGAGAACGTGCTATCGCACCAATATACTTGGTTTGTAAAAATTGGCCTTTGGCTTGAAACGGAAAAGGCTTAACGGTATTGAACTTTCGGTCATATTGGTTTAATCCTTGATTTGTTCCAATATACAGGACTCCATCAGGGTCTTCATATATGCTTTCAATATATCCATCGGTCAATCCGATATTACCATCAACACTTTTGTCAAATACCTGAAATTCCGTACCGTCATATTTATTCAATCCGTTAGGTGTCCCAATCCAGAGAAAACCAGAACTATCTTCAAATATCTGTGTCGCTGAGTTTTGGGACAGTCCTGTTTCCAAGTGTTGGAAAACAGGAGGGGTCTCCGATACTTTTTGGGCGGAAATCAGTAAGCCAAATAGGCCAAAAAAATATAACAGTATCGATTTCAATGGTAAACTGCCCATAGAACTGGTAAATCTCAAAAGTTGAAAAATAACTAAGGTCTAAATAACTTTAAATCTTTCTTAGGTGAAAAAAAATGTGGACAAGGCTCTTAAAGCTGTTGCAAAAGGGCAATTAATGGCCAAAGTGAGTGAAGAAGTATACATTTTTGGCAATTATGAATTCGATGAGTTTGATTTGGTCGCTATTCTGTTTAATTTTCTATGGGAACACTTTGAAAGCATATTGAATCTTAAAACAACAATATTTACACTATGGAAAAACTCTCTGTACAACAAATAGAAGCGCATTTGGAAAATCTGGAAGGCTGGTCCTATGAAAATGGAAGTATTGCAAAAACCTTTCAGTTCGCAGATTTCAAGGAAGCGTTCTCCACAATGACCCATATTGCATTTGAATGCGAAAAAGCCAACCACCACCCGGAATGGGAAAATGTGTACAATCGGCTAAGCATCAAATTGAATACACATGATGCGGGAGGTATTACGCAATATGATTTTGATTTGGCCAAGACCATTGAAAGCATTATCAATCCCTAAATTTCAAAATTCAAGACCCTTGACTAGGGGTCATTTTTTGTTAAATTTGCCCCTGTTCAGATTAAAATTCACCTATGGGAAGAGCGTTTGAGTTTAGAAAGGCGAGAAAGATGAAACGCTGGGCGGCCATGTCCAAAGCCTTTACACGAATTGGTAAAGAAATCGTTATAGCCGTGAAAGAAGGAGGCCCTGACCCCGATTCCAATTCCAAACTTAGGGCGGTAATTCAAAATGCCAAGGCCGTTAATATGCCCAAGGACAATATTGACAGGGCCATAAAACGGGCTTCCGATAAAAACTTAGGTGATTTTAAGGAAATCCTTTTTGAGGGTTACGGACCTCATGGCATTGCAGTTCTTATTGAAACCGCAACTGATAATAACACCCGTACAGTTGCTAATATCCGAAGCTATTTTAACAAGTGTAATGGAAGTTTGGGTACCTCAGGTTCTGTGGAGTTTATGTTTGACCATACCTGTAATTTCAGGGTAGCCGCTGAAGGCCTAGACCCAGAGGAATTGGAATTGGAAATGATAGATTTTGGGGCAGAAGAAGTCTTTGTAGATGACGATGGCATTCTCATTTACGCCTCTTTTGAAAGTTTTGGTGCCATTCAGAAAGAATTGGAAAGCCGTAAAATTGAAATCCTATCTTCAGGTTTTGAACGTATTCCGCAGGTGACCAAGGAGCTTTCCGAAGAACAAGTGGAGGATATTGAAAAACTCTTGGAAAAGATTGAGGAGGATGATGATGTACAGAACGTGTACCATACCATGAAGGAATAATATTTATCTTTTTTCCACACCCTTTTTAATTTAACATCCAGCTTTTATTTTTAATCAATATAGTTCGTAACTTATTGTCTTCCAATAAATTCAATAATCATGAGAACTTTAATTAAAATTTTGGGATTGACATTATTACTCATTTGTTTGCAAGCATGCGAAGAGGATGAAGGAAATGACCTTACTGGATCAGTGATTTCCATTAGTGACATTCAAGGGAGCTGGAATGCCACCCGCGCAGAATTTGATATTGCCGGAACAGGCACTTCCATGGCAATTGATATTGTGGCAGCAGGAGGTACCGTAACCCTTGTAATTCAATCCAATGGAAGATTTACCCTAACCATTACACAGACTGGGCAAACCCCAGAGATAAGTACTGGACAAATGTCTTTTGATGAAGATCTACTGGTCGTGGAATTTGATGATTCTCCTGGTGAATCCGAGTTTTTCGGCATCCAGAGCACTGCAACCACCCTTTCCATAAATGGTCAAACTGAATTTGATTTGGACGATGATGGCACTGATGATCCCGCAAGAGTAGAATTGGATTTTGTAAGGGCATAGCATTGCACTTCTAAATTCTAAATCCTAATCTGCTTTAATGTAGATTACATTTATTTGTTTACTCGTATTATCTGAATCCATTCGAAAAGTTTTGAGCAAGCCCCGCATTTTCGAATGTTTCATATTTCAATCCGTCAAAAAAGGATTAACTTATTGATTTAGAAACTACACAATGTAAATTCTAAAGTCAAATCCCGACTCAATTTAAAAATATACACTATGCGTATCAGCGTTCTTCTTCTTTTCTTTTTTGGAACTGTTTTTTACTCCTCTGCACAAAACATGGACCCCGATTTGCTTTACGATATTATAAAACAGGAAGCAGATACAGTTAAGGTAAGTGGTAATTCGTATCAGTTTGTATACAATGAAGCCATGCTGATTTGTATTTACGATGAAAATGCAAACCGAATGCGAATCATAACTCCTATTGTTAAACGCGAAGAAATTGAGGAAGAGGAGTTGTTAAACGCCTTGGTGGCCAACTTCCATTCCGCTTTGGATGTCAAATACGCCTTGAGCGATGAGATTTTATGGTCGGTTTACACTCATCCGCTACAACAACTTTCGGAAGCACAAGTGGTAGATGCCATACAACAGGTTTATGCTGCTGCTCTTACTTTTGGAACCACGTATTCCAGTACTACTTTGGTTTTTCCTGGCAATACCAACAAGGTGGAGAAACCCAAACCCAAACCTTCAAATAAAATCTAGAAACTGTACTTTGGAACTTTACCCAGTACCCCTTTGAAAAAGTCCTTGATTTTCATGAAGTCTTCTTCTTTACTATCCGAAGGATGAAATAGTTGAGAAAATTTAACTTCCTTTTTGTCAAAATCAAAGGCTACTAAAACAATAGGGACCTTGGCTTTTTTGGCGATGTGATAAAAACCTGATTTTAATTCGGTTACCTTTTTACGCGTTCCTTCGGGTGCCAATGCAAAGCGAAATACTTTTCGTCCTTCAAATAAATCCGCTATACTATCTACGGTATTTGAATTCTTTGAACGGTCCACGGGAGCACCTCCCGTCCATCGCAGAAACCATCCGATAGGGGGTTTGAACAGACTTTTCTTTGCAATGTAATTGATTTCTTTCCCAATGACACTGCGCACGACAAGCCCTAAAAAAAAATCCATCCAATGGGTGTGGGGAATTACGGCAACCACGCATTTATCAACCTCAGGAAAAGTACCATTCATTTTCCATCCAAAAACTTTAAAATATAAAAATCGAGAAAATGCCTGCATGGCCTTAGTGCTCTAAATACTTCAGAACATCCCGAAGGCTGTTCAATTTTAAATGATTGTTCACTCGTTCTTCTTCTTCCGAAACCATCTCGTGTGCCCAAGTGGTGTGAAACGGTATGTGAATTGCCTTGGCACCAAGATTGAGTATAGGCAGTACATCAGATTTAAGAGAATTACCAATCATTAGGAATTCGTCTACGTTGATGTTAAGATGGTCCAACAAGTTTTTATAATTGTGCTCTTTTTTATCGCTTAACACCTCCACATGATGAAAGTATTTGGACAACCCGGATTTTTCAAGTTTTCTTTCTTGGTCCAATAAATCTCCTTTTGTGAGTACAATCAATCGGTATTTACCCTTCAATTTTTCCAATACTTCAACAACTCCGTCCAAAAGTTCAACCGGGTGTGAAATCATTTTTTTGCCGATACTGATAATTTCGGCAATGGTTTGCTGGGATATGCTTTGATTGGATAAATCCAAAGCGGATTCTATCATGGAAAGCATAAAACCTTTAACACCATACCCGTAGAGTTCAAGATTGTCCATTTCCATCTTAAAGAGTTCTTGGTCAATCTTATTTTTGGTTTCATAGCCCTCCAGTAGTTCCGCAAAACGCTCTTCGGTTTCTCGGAAATAGGTTTCGTTTACCCAAAGGGTATCATCCGCATCAAAGCCTATTACCTGTATTCCCTTAAAATCTAGTCCCATGCTTTTCTTGCTTTATCCAAATCCTCAGGTGTGTCAATGCCAATTCCACTTACCTCCGTTTCCACCATCTTTATTTTTTTGCCATACTCCAAAAACCGAATAGCCTCTATCTTTTCTTTGGCCTCCAACTGAAGCATCGGTAATTTTTGAAAATCCAGTAAAGCCCGTTTTCTGAAGGCATATATTCCCTTATGCTTGTAGTAGACAACATCCACCTCTTCCGCTCTAGGATAAGGAATTGGGGAACGGGAGAAATACAATGCAAAGTTGGCCTTGTTCACAATAACCTTGACTACATTTGGATTGGATATTTCCTCCCAATCGTCAATTGGGGTCATGATTGAGGCCAAATCAATCTCGGTGTCGTCATCTTCATGAAAAACCTGAATGACTTTAGCTAGACTTTCTTTCTCAATAAAGGGCTCATCTCCCTGCACATTAACCACAATGTCCACATCCATATCTTGGACTGCCTCGGCAATTCTATCGCTTCCGCTTTCATGTTTTTGCTTACTTCGGATGACCTTCCCGCCAGCCTTACGAATGGTTTCATCTATGATATCACTGTCCGTTACCACATAAACGTCATCAAATAGCTGCGTTGCCAAAGCAGCTTCGTATGTCCTCACAATTACTGGTTTTCCAGCCAAATCCTGCATCAATTTCGCTGGGAAGCGTGACGCTTGATATCGCGCGGGAATCATTGAAATTATCTTCACTAGGGATTAGGTTTTTTTCGAGGTCTCAATTTTCTGTAAATCCTAAAGATGATGACCAAAATTACGATGACCAAAATTGCCGCTATGGGAGGCGCCAATATAGAGGCAGTGGATACGGCGACTGCAGTTCCTGTTTCAATTGTCGACACGACAGGATTCGCCAAGCCTCCTGTTGTAGACGAAGAAGCCAATCTACCAGTAGCATTGGCTCCTTTTATTGCCGTTGCGGTACCTCCTCCGGCTATTATTGCCAAAGACCAAGTTACTACCGGGTCCAAGTCGACTACGGTAGAAACCATTACCGCCGTTCCGGCAATACCAGCTAACGGAATGGCCAAACTGTCCAAAGCGTTATCCACCCAAGGAATGAAATAACCAAAGATTTCCACAAGGGTAGCAACCCCAAAAGCAATCAATGCCGGTAAACCACCAATCCATTGCCAACTTTCATTCAGTTCCCAAGCTCCCAAATAGGCGGCCAAGCTCAAAGCGAAGAGTGGTAAAAACACCCTGAAACCCACTGAAGCTGCTAAGCCTACCCCTAGGAAAATACTAATAATCGTGTCGGGTGTCATATTCATGTCAATGACTAAAATAGGCTATTCCTAATCAAGAAAAAAATCGTCTTTGAATCCTATGAGATAGAGTTTTTCCTTGGCTCGTGTAACAGCAGTGTAAAGCCAACGTAGATAGTCTTTATCCACTCCGTTGGAGAGATAGGGTTGTTCCACAAAAATGGTGTTCCATTGACCACCTTGTGATTTGTGACAAGTAATAGCATAGGAGAACTTAACCTGAAGTGCATTGAAATATTTGTTGTTTTTCACTCCCAGGAATTTCTTGTATTTGGACTTTTCATGCGCAAAATCCTTTGAAACCTCTTGATACAGACGATTTCCCTCTTCATAAGGCAGTGATGGTGTTTCAGCATCTATTGTATCTAAAAGCAATACGGTCTCGAAAGGTCTTTGATTCGGATAATCCACCATTTTCACCTTTACCTCGGCGAAGGTAAAACCATAAATCTCCTTTATACCAAAAAGCTCAAGAATCTCAACAATGTCTCCATTGGCAATGAATCCAGCCTCAGAATTAGGCCGGAGCCAAAAGTAGTTGTTTTTAACCACCATCATATAGTCGCCTACCGCTAATTGATTCTCAAGAAACAAGATGCGTTCCCTTATGTTCTTATTATAGAGATTGGCTCTCTTATTGGAACGAACCACGATAGCAGTTTCTTCCATGCCATGCTCCCTGTAGGATGAATCTATAGCCTCTTGGATTTCATGCCCGTCAATCAACCTAACGATATCTGTGAATCCGCTCAAATCAAACTTAAAATCTTCAAAAAAATCAGATTGCAGTTGTTCTCTTAAATTGGTCGCGTTGAATAAGATACCGGAGTCCTGAGTCTGTCTCATCACCTCATCCAACTCCAAACTCTCAACCTCTTTGTTATAATTTATGGATAGGCGATTCTCCTCCAAAGCTGGGCTCATGTCCAGTTTTACTGGGGGAAGTTGGGCGGTATCCCCAATCAACATCAATCTACAATTATGCCCAGCATATACAAATTGTACCAAATCATCCAACAACGAACCGTTTTCAAACAATTTGGTATCTGTTGGGGTATCGGAAATCATGGATGCCTCGTCTACGATAAAAATGGTATTTCTGTGCTTATTGGGTGCCAAAACAAACTGAATGCCTCCCGATGTCTGCTTTTTCGGAAAGTAGATTTTCTTGTGTATGGTAAATGCTTTATTTCCTGAATAAGATGTCATTACCTTGGCAGCTCTACCCGTAGGAGCCATAAGTACTGCGCTCATCTTAACCTTCCATAGACTAGGAACCAAGGTACTGATTATGGTGGTTTTTCCCGTTCCTGCAAAACCTTTTAGCAAGAAGATATTGTCTTCTTTTTTATCCAGTACAAAATGGGCCATTTTTTCCAGGGCAACAGCCTGTTTGAGCGTTAAATCAAAAGGAAATTTTTCCGTGAGTACAGCAAGAAAATCGTTAGGTACCATGTGATTCATGAAGGCTAAAGATACTCCTGAATTTTAAAGCAAAAGGTTTCGTGATAAAAAAAAAATTGTAGATTTGTCTTTAACCGCTAAATTAACTCAGAAAGACAATAATAGTATGTTAAGCTTAATTCTTATAGTTGTTTTAATATGCCTAGTGACCGTAGGCCTAGTTTTCTTAATTGACAAGTTTTTGCCTCAGAAAATCAAGCCAATTTTGGTTATCGTTTTTGGACTTCTAAGTCTTTTTCTTGGATACAAAATTTATGGTTCCATCAACGCACCAATTGAGTTCAAAAAAGTAAGAAAAGAAAGATTTTCGCAAGTAATTGCAAAACTCAAAGACATCAGAAATGCCCAAGAGGCCTACAAAACTGTCAATGGTAAGTTTGCCAACGATTTCAACAGTTTAATCAAATTTGTGGATACGGGAAGTTATACCATTACCCAGCAAAGGGATTCCTCGTTTATGCGATTTGATAAGGTTTATCAAATTGAACTTCAAAAAGACACCATTATCATCGACACCCTCGGATTTGTAAAAGTGAAAGACTCACTTTTCAAAAATGACAGTCGCTATCAAAGCATGATGGATGTGCCTTTCGCCCAAAACAATGAAAAGTTTGAGATGAAGGCCGATATCATTGATAAAAGTGGTTACAAAGCACCTGTGTTTGAAGCCAAGGTGAAGAAAGACGTTGTGCTATACGATCAACCCGCGGATTTACTTGGACGTGAAAACGCACACCAGAGTGTGGAAGAAGTAAACGGTACCGAAATCAAAGTTGGTTCGCTTACCGATGTAAGCACCAATGGAAATTGGCCCCCAATTTATGACAGAAAAGGGGAATAATACCATAGAAGATAATTTTAAGAAACTGTCCATTCAAGTTGGTTTGAATGGACTTTCTTTTTGTGCCCTGGATACTATTTCCAAAAAAATCCTGGCTTACGAAAACATTCCCTTTAAAACCACATCTACCCCTTACCTGCTGCTTAAGGAATTAAAAGACGTACTAAACGCACAAAACCTAGCTAACACCTCATTCAAAGAGGTTATGGTAGTCCACAAAAATGGTTTTTTTAGCATGGTCCCCAAGCCACTTTTCAACAAAGAAGAACTACCCAACTATCTTAAATTTAACGCGAAGATGATGGCCAATGACTTGGTTGTTTTTGATGAATTGGATAATCACGACTTGGTTAATGTATACATTCCGTATGCCAATGTGAACAACTACGTTTTTGACCTATTTGGTGAATTTACCTTTAAACACAACGGTTCGGTTTTGGTCTCTTCATTGTTGGACTATGCCAGTTCCTCAACAGGCAGTTACTGTTATGTGCAAATAGCCGAGCGAGAGATGGAACTTGTTGTAGTATCGGAAAAGAAGCTTCTATTCTACAATTACTTCGAATATAACACCAAGGAGGACTTTTTATATTATCTCCTTTTTTCTTTGGAACAATTAGGCTTGGATAGAGAACAGGTTCAGTTGAGGCTTTTTGGTCAAATTGAAGCAGAGGACGAGTTATTCCAACTTTGTCATACATATATCAAAAATGTTTCTGTTTTCATTCCACCCCATGACTTTCATTGGCAAGAGCCTTCAAATGAGGAAAGCATTGACTTTAGTGTTCTAAATTCGCTCTAATGCGCATTGTATCAGGCAGCCATAAGGGCAAGCGACTTATTGCACCAAAAAAACTTCCCGTGAGACCCACTACGGATATGGCCAAGGAAGGGTTATTCAATATTCTAAACAATCGCTATGATATTGATGAGTTAAAAGTTCTGGATTTGTTCTCCGGTACGGGAAATATCTCATTTGAATTTGCATCGCGAGGCAGTAAATCCATTGTGGCTGTTGATTCGTATGCCGGTTGTGTGCAGTTTATTTCCAAAACAGCAAAAGAGCTGAATTTTCCAATCCGAACCGTAAAGTCAGATGTATTTAAGTTTTTGGAAAAAATCAGGGATAAGGTTGATATTGTTTTTGCCGACCCTCCCTACAACCTTCACCTCGACCAGTTTAAAAAGATTGTTTTATTGGTTTTTAAAAATGAATTGCTTCTTGAAGATGGAATTCTAGTTCTTGAACATAGCGATAAGACCGACTTAAGCCAACTGGACTACTTCAGCGATTCACGAAAATATGGCGGAAGTATATTCAGTTTTTTCCAAAAGGATTAAAAAAAAGACCCTCCAAAAAAAAATTGAAAGGTCTATCATTTCCGTTCGTTTTTACAATTAATCCTTCGCTTCGGTCATTTTCTTGGTAACAAAAAAACCGGCCAATAAGCCAGCACCCGCCATGAAAAAACCGGCACCTGGACCAACAATGTCTTCATCCATGCCCAAGGACATAAGAATCCCCGCTGTAAAAATACCCAAACCAATCCCCATCATTAGGGTAGCCAAGTTGATAACTATGACCTTCCAGATTGGGGTAATCCGAGAGCTTTTTCCATAAAATATGGAGGCATCGGCTCCTTTGTCAATTAAGGCTAGTCTTTCTTTATTCCGTGCGGAAATGTAGAGGTAAAAAATTCCGAAAATAACCCCGAACATAACGGGAATGATAATGATTTCTGAATTATCCATGATCCAAAGTTTTTATGGTTTTAAAATTTCTATTTGCTCTTAGGACGTAAACTTTTCCAATCAGGTTACACATCCCAAAAAAAATAATTTTGTGTAACCAATTCCTTATTGCTTACGTCTTATGGTTGAAAAATGACTGAAAATACCGACCAATATTTAATACAATGCACCTTGAAAGGGGATGCCAATGCGTTCGCCAATTTGGTGAATAGGCACCAGGCCTATGTATTTACCTTGGTGGTACGCATGATAAAAACCAAGGAAGATGCGGAGGAAATAGCCCAAGATGTTTTTATCAAAGCATATCGGTCGTTAAAGGACTTTAAAGGGGAATCCAAATTTACCACCTGGTTGTATCGCATTGCATACAGGACCACTTTGGACCATATCAGAAAAAACAAAAAAAGACAAAAGACGAATGAGTTGTTGGAGGAAATAACAGAAAGTAAGTTAACTTTAACCGAAGGCCCTCTCGAAAGGTTGGAGAATTTGGAGCAAAAGGAGTACATCAAAAGATGTATTGGTCAACTTTCTGAAAGTGAAGCGGGCATTGTGACCTTGTTTTATTTTGAGGAACTGAGCATTAAAGAAATAGGTAAGATTACCCATTTGACAGAAGATAATGTCAAGGTAAAATTACACCGAAGCAGGAAAAAGTTGTATGATTTACTGCAGCCGCTTCCTATAGTCAACGAAAAGAGATAGAAATTATGGAAAAGTTATCTGAAGAACAGGAAAAAGTCTTGAGAAAGGCACTGGACCAAGTCGGTTTGGAAGAACCATCACCAAATTTCTTGAGCAACGTGATGGATGCTATAGAAATACAAGCTAAATCCACTTCTCCGCTTATTGGGAAAAAAGGGTGGATGCTTCTTGCATTTGTCTTTATCGTATCCTTAGGGGTACTTGTTTTCTATCCAGAGGAAGGTTCAACTGTTTTTGATACCATTTTTTCATATCGATTGGAGTTTGCCCAAAACCTCTTTCAAGAACTCAAAATCCCAAAAACCATGGTCATGGGGATAGCTTTGCTCGGGCTATTCTTGTTCCAAATCCCGTTTCTCATCAAAATGACCAACAGGGAAAGAACCTTCTAAAGATTTCAGTTTGTTTCAAAATTAAAGTTAGATTACCTAGGGAAGAAACAATCTATGCTTCATATATGGTATGGATGACATGATGGATTAATGAAGCAGCAAGTTTTCCAGTGATCCCATCAATATCATATTTGGGGTTCATCTCGGCGATATCCAAGCTTATCATTTTTCTTGTTGAAACAATGGTTTTTAGACATTCCAAAACAATTTGTGGTGTAAAACCCATAGGAGAAGGGGCACTTACTCCAGGGGCATATGCGGATGAAAAACCGTCCAAATCTATAGTCACATAAATGTGGTCCACTGATTTTGCAAAAGCATGAATCCAGGTATTAATTTCTTCTAAAAACTGTATTCTAAAGGTGTCAGAAAGTACATAGGTCACGTTCAAGTCCTTCGCCGTCTGAAAGAGTAAACGGTCATTGGCATCTTTCCGAACACCCATACATAAATAATGGAAAATCTCATTTTTTGCTTCACATTCCTTAGCGATTTGATAAAAAGGAGTCCCCGAATTGTTCCCATTCTCGTTTTGCCGTAAATCAAAATGTGCATCAAAGTTGATGATTCCGATTTTTGGATGTTTTTGCTTTGAATCGAGGTGTGACTTGATACCGTGAAAGTGTCCATAGGCCATATCATGTCCCCCACCAAGTACAATAGGAAACTGTTTTTGCTGCAATACCGAGGAAACCACTTTGGCAAGGGACTGTTGAGCAGCTTCCATGTCCCTTTTTTGACAGGTTATATTACCTAAATCATAAAGCTTTACCTCATCAGGTAAGTGATTGGGCATCTTCCCTAAACTTCTACGAATGGCATTGGGTCCGTCCTTGGCGCCCGTCCTGCCCTGGTTTCTTTTCACTCCCTCATGGCTAGCGTAACCAAGTAAGGTTATTGACTTTCCCTTGGGTTTGAAATTTTCATTAAAAGGAACACATTCGACCATTTCATGGAGGTATAAGGCATCATTGCTGGTACGCCCTTTCCAATTTTCCGTGCTTGGTTCCTTATAATTTTTCATTCTATTCAAAAAGATGGTTCAAAATATCGGTTTCCACCAAATGGGGCAAGGTCACCTTCAAGTTAGGTGTTCTTTTCATTTCCCGTTTAATCGCAAAAAGTGCTTCTTCATTTCTGGCCCAGCTTCTTCGTGAAATTCCATTGTTCACATCGTAGAACAGCATATTTTTTAAACGATTGGAGGCTTCCGTGGAACCATCCAATACCAGACCGAAACCACCATTCATAACCTCTCCCCATCCAACACCTCCTCCATTGTGGATAGAAACCCAAGTTGCCCCCCTAAAACTATCCCCTATTACGTTGTGAATGGCCATATCCGCAGTAAACTTACTTCCGTCATAAATATTACTGGTCTCCCTAAAGGGAGAGTCTGTACCGCTAACATCATGATGATCTCTACCCAATACTACAGGAGCGCTAATTTCACCCGAAGCAATAGCAGCATTGAACGCATCCGCAATTTTGGACCGCCCTTCAGCGTCTGCATACAAAATTCGAGCTTGGGACCCTACTACCAATTTATTTTGTCCTGCCTCTTCAATCCATTTAATATTGTCCTGCATCTGTTGCTGAATCTCCCGAGGGGCATTTTCCTTTATCGCTCTCATAATGCGAAGGGCAATATTATCCGTCTTTTCCAAATCTTTGGGATCTCCGGAAGTACAAACCCATCGAAATGGGCCAAAGCCATAGTCAAAACACATGGGCCCAAGGATATCTTGCACATAGGAAGGATACCTAAAATCAATTTGATTTTTGGCCATGACATCACCTCCTGCCCTCGAAACCTCCAATAGAAATGCATTGCCATAATCAAAAAAGTAAGTGCCTCGAGCCGTATGCTTGTTTATCGCATTTATCTGTCTTCGTAGCGATTCCTGCACTTTTTCCTTAAATGCTGCTGGATTTTCAGCCATCATCCTATTTGCTTCCTCGAATGAGAGCCCATTAGGATAATATCCTCCTGCCCATGGATTGTGTAAAGAAGTCTGGTCAGAACCTAGATGAACAAATATGCCCTCCTCGTAAAATCGTTCCCAAACCTCCACTACATTTCCAATGTAGGCTAAGGAAACAACTTCATTGTCTGCAATGGCTTTCTTGGTTCTTGTCGTCAAATCAGAAATATTCTTCCATACTTCATCTACCCAACCTTGTTCGTGTCTTTTTAGGGCGGCTTCCGGATTGACTTCCGCACATACCGTTATACATTCGGCAATGTTTCCAGCCTTGGGTTGTGCCCCACTCATTCCACCCAAACCAGCTGTCAAAAACACCTTCCCTTTAGGGGAATCTGCTTTATTCAATACCTTTCTAAAAGCATTCATCACAGTTATTGCAGTACCGTGGACAATGCCTTGAGGGCCAATGTACATATAAGAACCTGCTGTCATTTGTCCATACTGGGTGACTCCCAAAGCATTAAATTTTTCCCAATCATCGGGTTGTGAATAATTAGGTACCATCATGCCATTGGTAACAACAACCCTTGGAGCGTCAGCCGATGAAGGAAATAACCCCATTGGGTGTCCCGAATACATGTGCAAAGTTTGTTCATCGGTCATTTCAGCCAAATACTTAAGGGTCAAAAGATATTGGGCCCAATTTTGAAACACAGCTCCGTTGCCTCCATAGGTAATTAACTCCTCTGGATGCTGGGCCACAACTGGGTCCAAATTGTTTTGAATCATGAGCATAATGGCAGCAGCTTGCCTGGACTTTGCCGGATATTCATCAATAGGACGCGCGTATATATCATACTCTGGTTTAAACCGGTGCATATAAATTCGTCCATAGGTTTGCAGTTCCGATGCAAATTCTCGTGCCAATTCTGCATGCCATCCTTTTGGAAAATAGCGTAGGGCATTTCTAATGGCCAGCTTTTTTTCCTCAATAGAAAGAATATCCTTGCGTTTGGGAGCAGGATTACCACTCTTAGGATAGGCTCGAGGTGGTGGAAGTTGATTCGGGATTCCCTGTAGTATTTGTGATTTAAAATCTTTTGATGCCATATTATTTGCTTTCAAATACCTGTTGGCCCTTTTTCCAAACAGAGGAGGGTTTTAATTGTCCTTGATGATAAGTAATCTCTCGATAATCATTTGTACGAAAAGTCGCAAAATCAGCAATATAATTGGGGGAAAGAACACCTCGGTCCTTCAGATTTAAAGCTGCACTGGCCCTAAAAGTGATTCCGCCCAGTACCTCTGCATTCGAGAGTTTCTCAAAAGCCCCCAAAATACTGGCTTGGGTAAGTAAATCCCCCATAGGAGCAGAACCGGGATTATGATCACTAGCAATGGCTAAAGCGCAACCTGCATCCAATAGCTTCCGAGCTGGTGTGAATTCACATCCCAAACCGAGGGAAGCTCCAGGTAGAGCGGTTGCAATCACATCACTTTGGGCGAGTAAATTGATTTCTTTCTCGGTGCTAGCTTCTAGATGATCTGCACTAACGGCATTGAACTTTATGGCCACTTCGCTTCCACCAGGGTTAAACTGGTCGGCATGCACCGTGATATCGAATCCAAATTTTTGCGCTTCTTGAAAGTAGGACTCAACTTCTGAAGGAGCAAATGCACTTTCTTCAACAAAGGCATCCACACGATTGGTTAAATTTTCAGACTTCAAAATGGGAAAGAGTTTTGAGATTATTTCATCCAGATAGCTACTATCTCCTTTCCAATCTTTGGGTTTCATATGGGCAGCCAAACAGGTTGGGATTAAATCAATTTCCAATTGTTTATTGGCATTTTGGATGGCACGGAGCATCTTGACTTCCTCATGAACCGAAAGACCATACCCACTTTTCACCTCAAGGGTTGTAGTACCGTTTTGCAAGTGTATTTGAGCTCTTTCCCTAATTCCAACTTCCAATTCCGATTGGCTTGCCTTTCGAGTTTGGGTTACCGTATCCCAAATACCACCTCCGGATTTGGCTATTTCCAAGTATGATACCCCTGCGTTCCGAAGTGCATAATCCCTAGCTCTTGTCCCGCCAAAGCAAATATGGGTATGCGAATCAACAAATCCAGGCAAACAAACCTGCTCACCATCGATTTTATGTATTTGATTTGCTTCTATTATTAAATCCTCGAATGTTCCTGTTTTTGCAATCTTTCCTTCCGAAACTAGAATTCCTCCACTGTAAATAATGGGAAGTTGGCTATCCTTTAGGGGGCCTTTCAGGGGTAATCCTGACATTGGAAGGAGTTGCACAAATGGGCCTATTAAAACGTTCTGATTCATTTCAGTAGTTTTCAAATTCTTCTTGATAGGGAGTATCCCATACCAGCTCTTTAGATTTCATCACCTCCTCCACCAAAGCTATGATTTCCCCATCTTTTATCATTTGTATCCCTTTTTCAATATCATCTGAGAATACCCGGTCATTTTCGGCAAAGGGAACTTTAGTTCTAATGAATTTATGTATTTCATCCAGAACAACCCCGGATTTGAGTGGCTTTCTAAATTCAAAAGCTTGAGCTGCTGTCAATAGTTCTATGGCAAGTATCTTTTCTACATTCTCTATGATTCGCAATGCCTTTCTTCCACTTATGGAACCCATGCTCACATGATCTTCTTGTCCCAAAGAAGTAGGGATACTATCCGCACTTGCCGGAAAGCACAAGGTCTTATTTTCACTGGCCAAAGCTGCCGAGGTGTATTGTAAAATCATATAGCCGGAGTTTATACCTGTATCTTCCATCAACAATTTGGGAACACCTGGACTATTGCCCTCAAGAGCGAGATAAACTCTACGATCCGAAATGTTTCCCAATTCAGAGGCCGCCAAGGCAGCATAGTCCAAGACCATAGCCAAGGGTTGGCCATGAAAATTCCCACCACTGATTACAAGGTTGTCATCAATTATTACCGGGTTATCCGTGACCGAATTCAGCTCGGTTTCCAAAAGTTCTTTTAGATGAAGCCAAGCGTTTCTCGAAGCTCCGTGAACTTGTGGTATGCAGCGTAAAGAATAGGGGTCTTGTACCCGTTCACAATCAATATGGTCTTCAAGAATTTCAGAACCCTGCAATAAGGTACGTATTCTTCCTGCTACATGTTGGTTTCCTTTAAAAGGACGAACGGCATGTAATTTATCATGAAATGGTTTCATGGAACCCTGGAGCCCCTCTAACATCATGGCTCCAATAATATCAGCATGTCGTAGTGCATATTGCATTTTTTGTACCACCAAAACTGCATGTGCCGCTATGAATTGGGTCCCATTGATTAAGGCTAAACCTTCTTTCGGACCAAGTTCCAAGGGTCTCAATTTGGTTTCTGAGAACAGTTGCCGAGCTGAGATGGTTCTACCTTGGTACTCCACTTTGCCCAAACCAATTAAAGGTAGAAACAGATGTGACAGTGGAGCCAAATCCCCAGAAGCACCTACCGAACCTTGTGATGGAACAATCGGTATTGCATCATTTTCCAAATGCCACTGCATGCGCTTCAATGTCGTTTCCTGTATTCCAGAATATCCTTTGGATAGTGCATGGATTTTAAGAATCAACATGATTTTGGATAGCATTTTGGAAATAGGCTTACCCACTCCCACACTGTGACTTTGTAAGATATTCGATTGAAGTAGTTTCGTATCCTCTTTTGAAATTCTAGTATTGCAAAGTGGCCCAAATCCCGTATTGATGCCATATACGGTGTCTCCTTTATCAACTATTTCACCAACTATTTGGGAACTTCCCCTAACTTTTTCCAGACATGATTTCGAGAATTCAGCTTTTGTGGTACCCTGGGCAATACCTATGGCAATGCTTGCTGTTAGATAATCTTCACCGTATAAAAAAGTATGGGAAAACATATGCATAGAAGCTTTTAAAGATTAAAGGTAGTGTGATATTTTAATAATTAGAAATACTTATTTTTGATTAATTAATAACTATGAATTATCAAATAGAATTAAGGCACTATATCTATTTTCTAGCGGTGGCCGAGGAATTGCATTTTAGAAAAGCTGCTGAAAAACTATTCATATCCCAACCTGGATTAAGCACCCAAATAAAGCAGTTGGAAAACTTATTGGAAACCCCACTTTTTGTACGCAATAAGAAAAAGGTACAATTGACTCCAGCTGGGTTATACCTAAAAGGGGAAGTAGAATTTATCCTGAATCATTTGAATCAAACCAATAAACAGCTTAAGTTAATTGGAAAAGGCCATCTAGGGGAAATTCGAATAGGTTTTTTAGGGTCTGCAATGCAAAATGTAGTTCCCAATTTGTTATTGGACCTGCAACGCGAGTTTCCACTTGTGCACACGACCCTTGAAGAGCTTTCAAACCGTGCCCAATTACATGCCATTCAACACGATCTTCTGGATTTAGGATTTGTACGTTTATCTAGGGTGCCCAAAGGGCTTCAGATAAAACCGGTATATGAGGATACATTTTCATTGGTTTTACCGCAAGACCATCCTCTGGATGAACACTCATTTAAAGACATTTCGCAACTAGCTCAAGAAGATTTTATCTTGTTTTCAAAAGATTATAGTCCGTTATATTACAACACTGTAATCAGTATCTGTGAAGATGGTGGATTCCGACCAAAGGTATCCCATAAATCGGTGCACGCACAGACCATATTCAAACTGGTCGAGAACAAACTTGGGATTGCCATAGTTCCCACTGCTTTGCAGATTGGTTTCAAAATGAAAGTCAAATTCATCGAACTTCAAAAAATTAAACAGCGTGCCATTTTATCCATGATTTGGAAAGAAGACAATAGAAATCCGGTTCTGGAAAATTGTATGAAACTATTGTTGAAATAAGAAAAAGCAGGCCATAAGCCGGATTCTGTCGAGCCCTATCATTTATCTAGACCCCAAGTTACCCAGGGGTTCAAACCGCCTACCCTCCAATTCGGGCGTGCTACCCTCAAACACTGGTTTACATGGCGTTGCACCACATAGAGTTTACCTGATTTCACTACAGCCGAACTGTACTTGCTTTCTGTTGCACTGGTCCTCGTCTTTCAACGGACGGATGTTATCCGCTATGTTGCACTATGGTGTCCGGACTTTCCTCCTTGTCCTGAACTTGATTCAGGATCTTCATGAATCTATCTACCAGATTCAAAAAGATGCCGAAACCAGTTCGGCACACGGCGATAAGGTGGCCTGCAAGCGCAAAGGTAATCGAATTGTTAATAAAAATTAATTTGTGAGTGCCTTCCAAAAGCGCTTTGCTATTCGCTATTTTTATATTTGTTATTCTATAACCTTTTTCGAATTGGAGCCTTTTGTAGTATCAGCACGGAAATACCGACCACAGACGTTCAAAGACGTCGTTGGGCAACAGGCTATTACCAATACTCTGCTCAATGCTATTGAGAACAACCACCTCGCCCAAGCTTTGTTGTTCTGTGGACCACGTGGTGTGGGTAAAACTACTTGTGCCCGCATTTTGGCAAAAAAGATAAACCAAGACGGTACCGAAGGGGAGGATGAGGATTTTGCCTTCAACATTTTTGAATTGGATGCCGCATCCAACAACTCCGTAGATGATATCCGGAGTCTTATTGACCAGGTTCGGATTCCTCCTCAGGTGGGGAAATACAAGGTCTATATCATTGACGAGGTTCATATGTTGTCCCAATCTGCATTCAATGCTTTTTTAAAGACCTTGGAAGAACCTCCAAAACATGCCATTTTTATTTTGGCTACTACCGAAAAGCACAAAATTATACCAACTATACTTTCACGCTGCCAAATCTTTGATTTTAAACGAATCACTGTAAAAGACGCTGCAGAGTATTTAAAATATATTGCCGAGCAACAAGGTATTGAAGCTGAGGAAAGTGCTTTGCACATCATCGCCCAAAAAGCTGATGGTGCCATGCGGGATGCCTTATCCATCTTTGATAGGGTGGTAAGTTTTTCTGGAAAAAATCTGACCCGAAAGGCCGTAACTGAGAATTTAAATGTGTTAGACTACGACACCTACTTCTCCACAACCCAGTTAATTTTAGAAAACAACATACCCCAACTTTTGATTCTGTTTAATAAAACCCTTTCCTTGGGTTTTGACGGACATCATTTCATTACGGGACTTGCCACGCATTTCAGGGACCTCATGGTTTGTCAACACCCAGAAACCCTAGCCCTTTTGGAAGTTGGAGAAGATGTAAAAGAAAAGTACAAGGAGCAAGCGGTCCAAACCACCAAAGACTTTTTGCTTAAAGCTTTGGATATAGCCAATGCATGCGATCTTAAGTATAAAACCAGTAAAAATCAGCGCTTATTGGTTGAACTTACCTTAATGCAATTGGCCTCCATCACCTTTGATGGTGAAAAAAAAAACGCTGATTTCATAATTCCCGCAACGCATTTTAGGCATATTCCGGCAAAAGAGCTCTCGGGCGATAGCATCCAAACTGTTGAAAGCAAGGAGGTTGATTCCAATAACCCACTTCAACAAGAAAAAGAAGAGGTTATCCCTACACCTGGGGCTCCACCCATAAAGAAAATTGACTTAAAAACCAGTGGAAATCGGGTTTCTGGGCTGTCGCTATCCAGTATCAAAACCAAAAAGGAGCATACCAACTCAAGGAATCCCAATATTGCTGAAGAGGATTTACCACATGATTCTTTTACCGAGGTTGAGATGCAAAACCAATGGGAGGCCTACGTGAAACAGTTGGAAGGTAATGGAAGAAAAATATTGGCCAGTAATCTTCAAATGGATGTGCCCAAACTAAAGGACACCCATACGATTTGGATTGAACTTCCCAACCACACTATGAAAAAAGAAGTGGAACGGGAACAAGGCCCTCTTTTGGATTTTCTAAAGCTAAAACTGAATAATTATTCCGTTAGCCTACATATTTCCGTGAATGAGGAGGTCGCCAAAAAATATGCCTTTACTCCGGAGGAAAAATATCAGAAACTAAGGGAAAAAAATCCGGCAATCGACCTATTGCGCAAGGAGTTTGATTTGGATTTCTAGTTTTTACCCAAAGTACCTTCCTTATTTCAATTTGGCTTTTGATAAATGTATCTTTGACTTCAAAAGTATTATAGTATGCTAGGCCTTAAATTACCTACTGACCCCAGATGGGTTAATATCGTTGAAAAGAATATTGAAGAGATTTTAACGGATCACGCATATTGTGAGCAAAAAGCGGCAAGTACTGCAATATCACTCATCATTGGCTTTCCTGAAAAATCAGAATTGGTCAAGGAAATGACTGCTTTGGCTCGCGAGGAGATGGGGCATTTCAATATGGTTCACGACAAGATTCTCAAAAGAGGTTGGGTCTTGGGAAGAGAGCGTAAAGATGAATACGTCATCGAATTGATGAAGTTCTTTCCTAAAGGAGGGAGCAGAGAAGCCCACTTAGTACATAAATTGCTCTATGCTGCCTTAATTGAGGCTAGAAGCTGTGAACGTTTTAGATTACTTTCTGAAGAAATAAATGACTCGGAGCTCGCCGAGTTCTATAAAAATCTCATGGTCAGCGAAGCCAATCACTATACTATGTTTCTCAAATTCGCAAGAAAGTATGGGAATCGCGAAGAGGTAGATCAAAAATGGCAGCAATTACTGGACTACGAAGCTACCTTAATGCAAAACCTAGGAAAAAAGGAAACGATGCATGGCTAATCAAGATTCCAGCTTGTTCTGATAATAATCGTACAGCTCAAACTGTGATCTAAGCTCTGATTCTCCTTCTTCCAACTCGCGATAGGCATTGTCCTGTTTTTCTGAAAAAATGCGTGCTTTCAGATTGTCTTTCCAGGAGATATCAAACGTATCCATCAACTCCTGTTGAATATCCGGGTCGTAAATAGGACAACCTACTTCTACCCTAAAATCAAGATTTCGGGTCATCCAATCAGCAGATGAGATATAAATTTGAGGTTCGCCAGCATTGGCAAAAATGAACAACCGTGGATGCTCCAAGAATTTATCAACAACGCTAATGGCTTCTATATTCTCGCTCATACCTTCAACTCCAGGAATCAAACAACATACCCCTCGAATAATCAACTGTACTTTTACCCCTGCCCTACTGGCCTCATATAATTTGTCGACCATTTTATAGGAGGTAAGGCTATTCATTTTTATTTTAATAAATGCTTCCTTCCCTTCTTCGGCATTTTCAATCTCGTTATCAATCAACTTCATAAAAGTAGATTTTGTGTAATGCGGAGAAACAATCAAGTGCCTGTATTTATTCACCTTATAGTTGGTTTGAAAGAAGTCAAAAACCTTTGACATTTCCTTCAAAATACCTTCATGAGCCGTAAACAGTGTATAATCTGTATAAATCTTAGCTGTGGATTCATTGAAATTACCTGTACTAATAAATCCATAGCGTTTTAATCCTTTGGATTCCTCGCGTTCTACCAAGCAAATTTTACTGTGAACCTTAAGTCCAGGAACGCCAAATATGAGATTTACTCCTTCCTCCTTAAGCAAGTTGGCATACTCAATATTGGCTTGTTCATCGAATCGGGCCTGTAATTCAATTTGAACCGTTACTTGTTTCCCATTTTTAACGGCATTAATCAAAGCAGAAGCTACCTGGCTGTCTTTGGCTAAACGATACACGGTAATCTTAATACTTCGTACTTTGGGATCAAGAGCAGCCTCGCGTAAGAAAACGGTTAGATAAGAAAAGGTGTGATAAGGTGTATAAATTAAGTAGTCCTTTTTAGCAATCAACTCCAACAAACTACCATCCATGCTAAATCCTTTCACAGGGAGAGGTTCTATTTTTTTATACATCAAATCGTTACGACCTAAGCTTGGGAAACCCATATAATCCCGGCGATTGTGATAGCGTCCTCCAGGAATAACACTATCGGTATCGATAATGTTCATTTTGGCTTTCAGAAACTGCAGGGTGTCCTTGTCAATATTCTTGTCATACACAAAACGAACTGGGTCACTTATTTTTCTACCTTCTACGCTGGAGGATATTTTCTCTATGAAACTCGTTGTCAAATCATTGTCGATATCCAATTCTGCATCACGGGTAATTTTAATCATATGAGCTGAAATGGATTCATATTCGAACATGGTGAATATGCTATCCAAGCAAAAACGAATCAAATCATCTAGAATAATTATGTAGTCTTTATCACCTTCTTTGGGAAGTACCACGAAACGGTCTATTCCTTTCGGGATTTCAATTAGGGCATACCTGTTTTTACCGAAGGATTGACCGTCTTCATCTTTTTTCATGACCATCTTAACCGCTAAGTAAGCCGCTGTATCCTTCAACAAAGGAAACTCGGTAAGGTCGTTCAAAATAATGGTCATGAGTTCTTGATTCACCTTTTTGAAAAAGTACTCCCGTACAAATTCCGCTTGGCTCGCATTTATCTCGCCCTCATGAATTATGAAAATGTTCTCCGCTTCTAGCTCCTCTTCAATTTGCTCGAGAATCTGTTGACTCTGGGCTTGTTGCCGAATTACAATTTTTGTGATTTCCTCCAATAAATCTTTCGCCTTTTCACCTCCGAGGACACTCTTACCCTTTTTTCCAGCATCCACAATACGTTTTACCGTGGCATATCGCACTTTGAAAAATTCGTCCAAATTGTTACTGAAAATTCCCAAGAAACGAAGCCTATCAATCAAAGGCACTTTTTTATCCGCGCTTTCCTGCAATACCCTAGAATTGAAATGCAACCAGCTTATCTCCCTATTTACGTATTCGTTTTTGACCTTGATCATTTATTGTCTTAAGTGTTTTGGAAAAATTATCTGCTTCGTTTTACCACTTGCAATTTGGCTCCACATATCTACATCAAAAGCAATATGTACCAAACCTGCCGTTGGAAGATTTTCAATATAGCTATCTCCCCAAGTATTTGCAAGTGTGGTAAAGGCATAATTATGCCCAAAAATCATCACGGTGTTCAAATTATTTCCTAGGCCCTTAATAAAGGATGATACACTGCCGCCCGAAAAGTCATATAACTCATTGGAAACCTGAAATCTTGATAAATCAAAACCTACACCCCTTGAAAAGATCATGCTCGTGTGCAACGCTCGATTCGCAGGGCTAGAAATAGCCATATCAATAGATAAATTTGAGGAGTCGAACTTTTCAGCCACCAAATGTGCATCAAGAATTCCTCTTTCCTTCAATGGGCGGTCCTTATCGGACACTTCATACTCCCATGAAGATTTACCATGGCGCATCAGGATAATTTGCTTCATATCTACTTTTTAGGGAGCTAAGCGTTCTATTTTCCAATTGTAATCTTCTTGTAAGGTATATCGAATTCGGTCGTGAAGACGATTGGGCCTTCCTTGCCAGAACTCTAAGGAAACAGGACGAACCAAATACCCGCCCCAATAGGATGGTCTTTCCACTTCTTTTCCCTCGTATTCTTCTGCAAGTTGGGTAAGTTTAGTCTCCAAAACCTCTCTTGAGGGGATAACATCGCTTTGTGGCGACACGATAGCCCCCAAACGACTTCCCAGAGGTCGGGATTCAAAATAACCATCCGACAGATTTTCAGCAATTTTTTCTACTGTTCCCTTGATAATAATCTGTCTTTCCATATTGGGCCAAAAAAAGGACAGGCAAACCTCGGGATGTTCCTCAATAGCTTTTCCTTTTTCACTATTGTAATTCGTATAGAAAATAAATCCCTCAAAGGTGTACTTCTTCATTAAGACCACCCTGCTTTTAGGGAAACCGTCCAATCCAATGGTCGCTAAGGTCATAGCATTGGGTTCTTCTAAACCATCGGTAGCCTCCACCTCATAAAACCATTTTTGGAACTGTTCCATTGGATTTTCCTTGACGGTACCCTCCAACAGTTCACTCTTTTCATAAGACTTCCTGTAGTCACTTAGGTCTTGCTGCATAACTCGTGGTGTTGCTCTTTCAAATTTCCGTAAAAGTGGGGAGAGAAAAAAGAATTGGGTAGGCAATTTAGCTTTTTACAGCTCGAATGATTTTCCATCATCCGCCAACTCTGAATTAGGAAAAACCGTTATGGCCTCTTCCTTAAATAATTCAATAGACGGATATCTTGTGGAAAAATGTCCCAAAATGAGCCTTCCAACCTTGCTGATTTTTGCAATTTGTGCAGCTTGTTTGGCCGTGGCATGTTTGGTTTTGTCACAAAGATGGGCTTCCGACTCTAGAAAAGTGGACTCATGATACAGGGTATCTACACTTTGAATTATAGGAACAATCTCCTCATTGTATTTGGTATCACTACAAAAAGCATAGCTTTTTGTCTTGGGAGGGTCTTCGGTTAAATCTACATTACGAATTATAGTGCCATCTTCCTGAATACCATCTGCACCGTTCTTGATAGCCCCATATTGCGTCCGGGGAATTTCCCATTTTTCCGCAGCCTGAATGTTCAATTTCCTAGGTGCAGGCTTTTCCTTGAACAAAAATCCGTTGGTGTACACACGGTGCTGCAGAGGTATGGTCTCAACTGTTATGGATTCATCTTCAAAAATCAGTTCAGAAGTTTTGGATTCCAGTTCGTGAAAAATCAACAGGTAATTAGTCCATGAATCTCCTAACTTGAGAAATAGAGTTACCGCTTCTTTTATGCCTTTGGGACCGTAAACATGCAGTGGTTTTTCTCGACCTAACAATCGAAAGGTAGAAATAAGTCCAGGTAAGCCAAAAAAATGATCTCCGTGAAGATGGGAAATGAAAATGTGGTTGATTCTTGAAAACCTAACCTTATACTTTCTTAGTTGGACTTGAGTTCCTTCCCCGCAGTCAATCAAAAACAAATGGCCCTTGGTTTCAAGAACCTGAGCAGTTGGGTTAGTAAAAGCTCGAGGGGTGGCTGAGTAGCAACCAAGTATAGTGAGTTTCAAAATAAATGGAAAATTAAAAATGAAAAGTTGAAAGTGGAAAATGGAAAACCGGGCATCATTTTAATCAGACATTTTGTTTTGAGGATTTGACAATAGAGGCCAACAGCCTAATCAACTGAACTGACTCATCATTTAAAATTTCATATTGTTGCTTAGGGATGTATTCTGACCTAAAAAGTAAATCCAGCCAGTATTTGGTTTCGTTGGCTTCTTTAAGTGCTATACTCATTTTATGAGTGAAGTCTTTTTTACTTTCAGCATGTTCTGCTTCTTTAATCAAAGCCCCAATCGCAGTTCCAGAACGGAGTAATTGTTTTGATAGTACATATTCCTTGCTGCCTGCTTGTAACTCCTTTACCTGACCAACAACCTGAAGAGCAAAATCAAAACTTTTTTTCTGAACAATATTTTCCTTCCGCAAACCTGAATTTTCAATTATTCATTTTCCATTTTCAATTAAATCCCGAGGTCGCGTTCTATTTCCTCCATTTCAATAATGTCTTTTGCCTCTTGTAAGGTCGGCACAACCGTAATATCATCTGGAAGGTCATCAATAGTAATTTTATTGGATACCAGCACAAAGGATTTTCCACCTTGCTTATGTTTTTGGGAAAGCTGTAAAAACTCCAATAAATCTCCAGAGGTAAGATTTTTAAATGAAAATAGATTTACTATTACATTATCATGTTTCAGCTTCGTATGTGCTTTGGTGAGATTTTCCACGAAAGTGGAGATAGTGGTTTTTTCCTGAAAAACGATGGTCGTTGTTCCCTCCTTATCGAAAATCATGATGCTATTTAATTTTTGAAGCCAATAAATAAATCACTGCCATACGAATCGCCACTCCATTTTCCACCTGTTCCAGAATAATGGATTGGTCCGAATCGGCCACATCACTTGTTATTTCAACACCACGATTTATAGGTCCCGGGTGCATGATAACAATTTCCTTGTTCAAACTATTCAGTAATTTACGATTTATTCCGAATTGTTGGGTGTATTCCCTTGTGGATGGAAAATAACTGATATCCATTCGCTCATTTTGCACTCGGAGCATATTGGCTACATCACACCATTCAAGTGCTTTGACCAAATTGGTTTCCACTTCTACTCCAAGCGATTCAATATATTTGGGAATCAATGTTTTAGGCCCACAAACTTTTACTTTGGCACCTTGTAACTTTAGGGCAAAAATATTGGAAAGTGCTACCCTAGAATGCAAAATATCGCCTACAATTACTATGTTTTTTCCCTCTACACTCTCCAATTTCTCTCGAATGGAATAGGAATCCAATAAGGCCTGCGTAGGGTGTTCATGAGCTCCGTCTCCTGCATTTATAATGGATGCATCAACATGTTTGGAAAGAAAGATTCCAGCTCCTGGGTTGGGATGTCTCATAATGACCATATCCACTTTCATGGAGAGAATGTTATTCACTGTATCAATTAAGGTCTCCCCTTTTTTAACGGAGGATTGAGAAGCCGAAAAATTGATAACATCCGCGGAAAGTCTTTTCTCAGCCAGCTCAAATGAAAGTTTGGTCCGCGTACTGTTCTCAAAGAATATATTGGCAATTGTGGTATCCCGAAGGGTGGGGACTTTCTTTATCGACCTATTGATTACCTCCTTAAAATGGTCCGCTGTTTCGAAAATGAGTTCGATATCCTTTTTGTTCAGATATTTTATGCCCAGTAAGTGATTGACACTTAATTCACTCATTATTCTCTACTTATTAATCAAATACACAATATCCTTTCCGTCATTTTCCTCCCACATTACCTTTACTTTTTCCTCGTTAATAGCATCTACCTGTCGCCCCCGGTAATTGGGTTGAATGGGTAGATGACGACTAAACCTTCGATCTATTAAGGTCAATAATTCAATGTTGGATGGTCTGCCAAACGACTGGATGGCCGTTAGCGCTGCCCGAATGCTCCGCCCCGTATATAGCACATCGTCAATAAATACCACATTTTTGTCTTCTACCAGAAAATTGATTTTGGTCGCATTGGCCTGAAGTGTTTTTTCCCCTCTTCTAAAATCATCACGATAAAAGGTGATGTCCAATGAGCCAAGGTCTATATCCTTTACTTTGTAATCTTCCTTCAATATTTTGGTCAATCTTTCAGCCAAAAAAATTCCTCTTGGCTGAAGCCCAATCAATACGGTTTCTGAAAAATCAAGGTGGTTTTCTAAAAGTTGGCAGGCTAAACGATGAAGTATGATGTGAATTTCTTTTGCAGTAAGAAGTACTTTTTGACTCATTTGCTGTTTTACCCGCTCAATTGTATGCAAAAGTAATCAAAACTTTAAAAGTTTTAAGAAACAAAAAGCCCCAACCAAGGGTCGGGGCTTTTCTATTATGAAGTTATTCTAATTACTTCTTTTTGGAATCCGCTTCCATTTTCTCCTTCAATGCCTGCAATTGTGCGTTGGCATCTCCAAGAGTTGGCGCGTCTTCTTGGGAAGCAGCCATTTTCTTTCTGGCTGTTCTCATGTTACGCTCCTCTTGCTCTCTAAAGATTGCAGTATGGCTGGCCACAACTCGTTTGAAATCTTTATTGAACTCAATGATTTTGAATTCCACTTCTTCTCCCTTGGTCAATTTCTTACCATCTTCTTTCTCCATGTGACGGGAAGGAATAAAGGCTACGATATCGTCATTGAAAGTTACTGTTGCTCCTTTGTCAACGATTTCAGAAACTGCTGCTTTGTGTACGGAACCTTCTGCAAACTCCGTTGCGTACTTATCCCAAGGGTTCTCTGTAGTTTGTTTGTGACCCAAGCTTAACTTACGTCCTTCAACATCCAATTCCAAGACCTCAACTTCCAATTTGTCACCAACGGTAACAAATTCAGATGGGTGCTTGATTTTTCTGGTCCAAGACAAATCGGAAATGTAAATCAAACCGTCAATTCCTTCTTCCATCTCAACGAATACGCCGAAGTTGGTGAAGTTTCTAACGATTCCTTCATGTCTGGAACCAACAGGATATTTGGTAGTGATATCGGTCCATGGGTCTGGAGTCAATTGTTTGATACCCAAGGACATTTTTCTTTCTTCTCTATCCAAGGTCAATACAACCGCTTCAACCTCATCACCTACACTTACAAAGTCTTGGGCAGACCTTAGGTGCGTAGACCATGACATTTCAGAAACGTGAATCAATCCTTCAACACCTTCAGCTACTTCGATAAAGGCACCGTAATCAGCAATAACCACTACCTTACCTTTAACTTTATCTCCAATCTTGATTTCATCACCAAGAGCATCCCACGGATGTTTCTCCAATTGTTTCAATCCAAGTTGAATTCTGGACTTATTGTCATCAAAATCCAGGATAACCACGTTCAATTTCTGGTCTAGCTCAACGACCTCATTCGGATGATTGATACGGCTCCAAGAAAGGTCGGTAATGTGAATAAGTCCGTCAACACCTCCAAGGTCGATAAATACCCCGTAGGAAGTAACGTTTTTAACCACACCTTCCAATACTTGACCTTTTTCCAATTGGCCAATGATTTCTTTCTTCTGCTCTTCAATATCAGCTTCGATAAGCGCTTTGTGGGAAACAACGACGTTCTTGAACTCATGGTTGATTTTAACCACTTTGAACTCCATAGTTTTCCCTACGTACTGATCGTAGTCACGGATAGGTTTCACATCTATTTGGGAACCAGGTAAGAAGGCCTCAATTCCAAATACGTCAACAATCATACCTCCTTTGGTTCTGCATTTTACAAAACCAGTTACGATTTCTTCTTTGTCGTGGGCATCATTTACTCTATCCCAAGCCTTTATAGTTCTGGCTTTTCTGTGGGAAAGAACCAATTGTCCTGTTTTATCCTCGCGGATATCAATAAGCACCTCTACCTTGTCTCCAACCTTTAGGTCAGGATTGTAACGGAACTCATTTAGGGAGATAACTCCCTCAGATTTTGCGTTGATATCGATGATAGCCTCGCGATCGGTCATGTGAACCACTTTTCCTTCAACTACTTCCTCATCTGCAGTGTCCACAAAATTTTCCTCAACCAAGGTCTCAAATTCCTTCAATTTGGAATCCTCAACACGCTCAATCCCTTCTTCGTATTTGTCCCAATCGAAATTGTCCAAATACTCTTGAGGGTCTTGTTTAGGCTCTGCTTTTTTTACTTCTTGAACTGCTTCAGTGGTTTCTGCCACTTCTGCACTTGTTTTTTCTTCAGCCATATTGCTGATTTAAATTTGTATTCCACAAGCTTACAAGGGTTTAGGCAGTGCTTGCGAAAGTTGTTATAAACTTTGTTTTTGTTATTCCTATTTGTCTCTTGTCAACTGCCACAAAAAGGAGCGCAAAAATACAATTAATTCCTTGTTTTACAAACCCTTATTGAAGACTTCGACCATCTACCCAAGAATTGATGAAAATTTAAGCTGAAATGTGACTTTTATCCATATCTTGTTTCTAAATAGTAACCATTAAAGTAATACAGTAGTTTATGAGTACAAAGGCAAAATATCAAGCCGTTTTAGACCTAGGACAGCAGTTGGGAATACAAGACGGTGACGTTTCTGAGGATGGAGGCGTTTTGAAAATAAAAGGGGTAGCCAATACACCTTATGAGAAAAATGCCATCTGGGATAAAATCAAGGAAATTGGTGGAGAAAGTCCTGCTGACATTAAAGCAAATATTACAGTTGCTGATGATTCCGTTTACCACAGACACACCGTAAAAAGTGGAGAGTCTTTAAGCTTAATCGCGAAGCATTATTATGGAGATGCCATGAAATACCCAAAAATATTTGATGCCAATACCAATATTTTAAGTAATCCGGATGTAATTCACCCAGATCAAGTGTTGGTAATTCCAAATATCTAAACAAACTAGTTTTTTAGTTTAGGAAGCGCCCAAAAGGGCGCTTTTTTTGTCCCATAACTTTAATCTAGATTCTTCCGCAAAAACCCGTAACTTTCTGTAGTATCAACAACATCCCTCTAAAGCAATATTTTGCATGTTTTTCCTGTACTAAAAAACACAGTTATGCTTCGAAAAATAGTTTTCACCTTCTTATTCATTATTTTTATGTCCTGCAATCTTGAAGAAGCAAAAGACCCTCTATATCAATCAGATACATTTACTATTTATAAAGACAAAGTAGTCCAAGGGGATAATATGGCGGCGGTGGTTTCACCAACACATTTGACCTCCAACTACAAAAGCCCAGCGAGCACCACCTTTTCAAGATTGATTAAATTCAAATTTAGCATCAACGAGAAAGACAACGAACTACCTCCTGGAAGCGACCATTGGCTCGTAATAGACCAAGAACACGAATCACCAATCATTAAATTTGGCGAAAACCCACAGCCATTACCTAATCAGCCTGACACCTATCTTCCCACCAATTATGAATACACCTTTAGGGTAGATGTATCGACTGTTTTAAAGCAATTTGAAGAAAAAGGATACTACGAAACTTTCAATGGTTCCAGAATCGCCAAGGACGATTTTAAAGGATTTTATGTGGCGGGGGGTTCAGAGCCTTTGACTTGGGATTTTGTCAACTTGGATATGAAAGGGTTAAAATTAATGCCAACTGACAATCCTAACATTTATAATCTAACTGTAACATTAAATCCCTTTGACGAATCTGAAAGCCGGGACAAGGAATGGCAATTGACTGAAGACATTTCTGCAAAACCAAGGTATAGTTCAGAACAACCCCTGGTTGATGCCCTTTTCAATTTATCACTGGAAGAGGCCAGAAAAAACATAGAACCAGACAGCACTTTGCGTACAGGGGCAAAATGGGGCGGCGTTTGGACGAGGGATGTAAGTTATAGCACTATTCTTGCTTTTGCGTATCATGAACCCGAGGTAGCCAAAATAAGTTTACGAAAAAAGGTAAAGCGTGGTCGGATTATCCAAGATACCGGTTCAGGAGGAGCATGGCCGGTTTCCACCGATCGGACGGTTTGGACATTGGCCGCCTGGGAAATTTATAAGATAACGGGAGACCAAGCGTGGTTGGACGAGGTATACCCCATCATAAAAAACACCTTGGAAGATGATTACTTGACCATATATGATTCAAAAACAGGATTGTATTCGGGTGAATCATCTTTTTTGGATTGGCGGGAACAGACGTATCCCAAATGGATGGACAATAAAGATATTTATGTTTCCCAAAACCTGGGAACAAACGTGGTCCACTACCAAGCACACAGAATATTGTCTGAAATGGCCAAACTAAAAGGGGAGCCCTATGAGATTTATCAGAAAAGAGCAGAAAAAATAAAAAAGGGAATAAATGATTATCTCTGGTTAAAGGACCAGGGCTATTACGCACAATTCTTATATGGAAGAGATGACCTTTATCCCTCACCACGTTTTGAAGCGTTAGGCGAAGCCTTAGCCATTCTCTTTGAAGTTGCGGACGAAGAACAAGCAAAGACGATTATTGAAAAGTCCCCAGTCACCAAGTACGGGGTAACCTGTATTTACCCGCAAATACCTTCTATTCCACCTTATCACAACAATGGTATTTGGCCCTTTGTACAATCGTATTGGAATTGGGCGGCAGCCAAAACGGGGAATGAAGCGGTTTTGAATCATGGTTTGGCCAGTGTTTACAGAGCTGCAGGGCTATTTTTAACCAATTACGAGAATATGGTTGCCGAAACCGGTGATTTTTTAGGTACGGAAATCAACTCGCATCGCATGTTGTGGAGCATGGCAGGTAACCTGGCCATGGTACATCGGGTTTTTATGGGAATGGATTTCCAAGTGGATGGATTATATTTTCAACCTGTTGTGCCAAAAGCCTATTCTGGCAGAAAAACACTTTCCAATTTCAAGTATCGTAATACTGCTTTGAATATCACCGTAAACGGATATGGTAATCGAATTGAATCGGTGACTATCGATGGTGAAAAAGCACAAGAGGCCTTTATCCCAAGTGATTGGTCTGGTGAACATACCGTAACCATCCAATTGTCCTACAATGCCTTTCCGTATCACAACATCAATCTTATTGAAAATCAATTTACCTTACCTACTGTAATAGCGTCCACGGCAGGAGAGACTTTACAGTGGCAACCCGTTGAGCAGGTAAAGGAATATAAGGTTTATAGAAATGGTGAATTCCTTAAAAGTACTTCTGAAACACAATTGAAGGCAGAATTTGAAAAGTATGCTTCGTATACCGTTAGTGCTTTGGACACAAACGGAAACGAAGGATTTATGAGTGAGCCTGTTGTTTTCTCCCGGAATACCTTAAAAGTTGAAGTAGAAAATTTTGCTCCCACTTCCCAGTTGCCTTATACCAATTATTCGGGTGATGGGTTTGTGGAAATCAGCACTGAAACCAACAGAGTCATTGAAATCCCGGTAGCCGTAGAAAAGGATTCGGACTACCTTATTGACCTTCATTACTCCAATGGTAGTGGACGATGGAACACCAATAATAAATGTGCTATCCGAAGTTTAAGCGTCAATGACATTTATGTAGGTGCCTTGATATTGCCTCAGCGCGGAAAGGACGAATGGTCGGAATGGGGATTTTCCAATAGTGTTGAGGTTCCCTTAAAAGCGGGAACCAACCTATTGAAGATTCATTTTGAGGACTGGAACAATAACATGGATGTTGAAGTAAATACGGCTATGTTGGATTATGTAAGGATAATCGAGAAGTAAACTTGGATGTAATATCCGGTTTACATTTTTAGTTTCTAGTTCAATTTTGGTCTTCTATAATTCTATTGGCAAAACTGAAAATTCGCTCAAACTGTTCTTCCAAGCCCATATCGCTATTGTCAAACTCAATGGCGTCTTTGGCTTTTCGCAAGGGGGAAACCGAGCGGGTAGAATCGATTAAATCGCGTTGCTCTACATTTTTGAGGACTTCCTCATATGTGACCTTGTCTCCTCTGTCCAACAATTCCTTGTAGCGTCTTGTGGCACGAGTTTCAGGGGATGCAGTCATAAAGATTTTTAATTCAGCATTGGGGAAAACAACTGTTCCAATATCCCTGCCATCCATCACAATACCTTTTTCAATGCCCATTTCTTGCTGTAAATGCACCAATTTTTCCCGCACTTCGGGTATAGCGGCTACTTGGCTTACCTTTCGGGCTACGGTCAACGTGCGAATGTCCTTTTCCACATTTTTTTCATTCAAATACATATCACAGGTGCCCAAGTCAGCATCACGAACAAATTTCAATTGGATGTATGGTAGATTTTCAATCAAAGCAGTGGCATCCTCGCTGGTAGCATTAAAAAAACCTTCTTGAAGGGCGTAAAGCGTGACTGCCCGATACATGGCTCCAGTATCCACATACACATAATCCAATGCTTTGGCTAAACGTTTGGCTATCGTACTTTTTCCCGTGGAGGAATAGCCGTCGATGGCGATGATGATTTTTTTCATTGCCTAAAAATAGTGGAAAGTAGTCAGGTAGAACAAAACTGCTAAGAAACTTAAAGCCTCTTGGCATTCTTTACTTTCTTGTCCGTTATCGCAATATCAATTACTTCGCTCATCTCCGTTACATAGTGGAAGGTGAGCCCCTTCAGATAATCTTCTTTAATCTCATTGATATCTTTACGGTTCTCTTCGGAAAGAATAATTTCCTTGATTCGAGCGCGTTTGGCCGCCAAAATCTTTTCCTTGATTCCGCCGACCGGTAATACTTTACCTCGCAGTGTAATTTCACCAGTCATAGCCAAGCTCTTTTTCACCTTTTTCTGAGTAAACAAAGACACCAGAGATGTCAACATGGTAATTCCAGCACTAGGTCCATCTTTGGGTGTAGCCCCTTCAGGAACATGAATGTGAACGTTGTATTTGTCAAAAACTTCGGCATCGATTCCGAAAGTATCTGCACTGGATTTGATATACTCCATGGCAATGGTGGCAGACTCCCTCATCACCTTACCTAAATTTCCAGTAATGTTTAGCCCCCCCTTTCCTTTGGAAAGAATGGATTCTATGAAAAGAATATCACCCCCAACACTGGTCCAGGCCAACCCGGTTACCACTCCGGCTACATCATTGTTTTCATACTTGTCTCGCTCCAAGCGTGCCGGTCCTAAAATCTTCTCCACATCCTCATTGGTCACTTTTACATGGTACTCCTCCTCAATTGCAATGGACTTGGCCGCATAGCGAACCATCTTAGCCAATTGCTTTTCCAAGCTTCGCACTCCAGATTCACGTGTATAGCCCTCTACAATTTTTTCCAATTGTGGTTTGCCTATCCTCAAATCCTTTGCAGAAAGCCCATGTTCCTTGAGCTGTTTAGGTAACAAATGGCGTTTGGCAATCTCCACTTTCTCCTCTATGGTATATCCGGTAACATTGATTATTTCCATTCTATCCCTCAAAGCAGGCTGAATGGTACCCAAGTTATTTGCTGTGGCGATGAACATCACTTTGGAGAGGTCATATCCCATCTCCAAGAAATTATCATAAAACTCACTATTTTGTTCAGGGTCCAAAACCTCCAACATAGCCGAAGAAGGGTCACCTTGATGGCTATTGGAAAGCTTGTCGATTTCATCCAAAATAAAAACAGGATTGGAAGTCCCTGCCTTTTTTAAACTTTGGATAATTCGGCCCGGCATAGCCCCGATGTAGGTTTTCCTATGCCCTCGAATTTCAGCTTCATCCCGAAGTCCACCCAGAGAAATACGAACGTATTCCCTTCCCAAAGCCTCAGCTACCGATTTCCCTAACGAAGTTTTACCTACTCCAGGAGGGCCATACAAACAAAGGATAGGCGATTTCATGTCGTTTCTGAGTTTCAAAACTGCCAAATATTCTATGATTCTTCGCTTAACATCCTCTAGACCATAATGGTCCCTATCCAAAATCTGTTGGGCTTTCTTTAAATCGAATTTATCCTTGGAAAACTCATCCCATGGCAAATCCAAAAAGAGGTCCAAATAGTTTCGCTGAATGGAATACTCTGCGACTTGAGGGTTCATCCGCTGCATTTTGGCCAACTCCTTTTCAAAATGTTGCTTGATTTTCTTGCCCCATTTTTTCTTTTTGGCCTTCAACCGCATTTCGTCAACTTCTTCCTCATAAGACAAACCGCCCAATTCTTCTTGGATGGTTTTCATCTGCTGATGCAAGAAATACTCGCGCTGTTGTTGGTCCATATCATTTCGCACCTTGGACTGAATATCGTTTTTCAGTTCCAATTTCTGAAGTTCGGTATTCATGAACTTCAAAGTGGTCATCGCCCTTTCCTGAAGATTTGGAATCTCAAGCAGTTTTTGTTTGTCCTCTACGGAAAGGTTCAAATTAGAGGACACAAAATTGATAAGAAAGGAATTACTCTGGATATTCCGAATTGCGAAAGTGGCCTCGGTAGGGATATTTGGATTATCCTTAATGATTTTAAAGGCCAATTCTTTGATGGAATCGATAATAGCCCCAAATTCGTCGCTCTTTTCATCCGGTCTTTCTTCCAAAGCTTCCTTAACGGTTGCGGTCAAATATGGGGTTTCCTCCACGACTTGATCTATCTCAAATCGTTTTTTCCCCTGAATAATCACCGTAGTATTGCCATCAGGCATCTGAAGTACCCGTAAAATTCGGGCCACGGTACCTAATCTATTGATGTCTTTAACCCCGGGATTTTCGACCTGCTCATCTTTTTGTGCAACTACCCCAATGGTCTTGCTACCATTGTTGGCATCCTTTATTAAATTAATGGACTTGTCCCTACCTGCGGTGATAGGTATTACCACACCTGGAAATAAAACCGTATTCCTTAGTGGAAGTACGGGTAACGTTTCGGGTAATTCCTCCCGATTCATTTCTTCCTCATCCTCCGGAGTAAGTAACGGAATCAATTCCGCCTCATCATCCAATCCCTGCATGGCTAAACTGTCAAAAGTTGATATCTTGATTTCTCCCATAGTATCTTTTTCGGACATTTTGTCATTTTGGACAAAATGCATCTTTACTTTA
This sequence comes from Flagellimonas sp., assembly GCF_965601775.1. GTDB lineage: Bacteria > Bacteroidota > Bacteroidia > Flavobacteriales > Flavobacteriaceae > Flagellimonas. The sequence goes on along the minus strand of NZ_OZ271837.1, from coordinate 1,269,115 downwards.
AGGTACTTTCCTTCTCGTATATCCTCGCTATCCCAACTACTTAGGGTTTTTAAAGTACCTTTTCACTACCAAAAAGGCAATTCCTATGCCATGAATTTTAAAAAAAATCAAAAAAGTGTAACAATCCATACCTTCACCTCTCTTTAGAACAAATCAATCATTTTTTGAGCCACCAAAATGAACATACTGATGCATTGCTTCAAGCATGCTTAAAAGGCAAGCAAAGTGCGCAAGTTGAAATTTACAACAGATACTATAAAGCCATGTACAACACCGCTTTTAGAATTGTAAAGGACACTGCAGAAGCTGAAGACGTCATGCAGGAATCGTTTTTGAACGCGTTTACGAAACTGCACACTTTTAAGGGGGATGTCGCCTTCGGGGCTTGGTTGAAGCGAATTGTAATTAACAACAGTATTTATCATTACAAAAAACAACAGAAAGCAAGATCCATGAATTTGGATGAGGTAATGTACAAGGTCGAAGATAATGATGAAGTTGCTTTGAATGACAATGGTTATACTGAACTAAAGGCTCAAAAAGTGATGGAAACCATGAAAAGTTTAAAAGACAATTACAGAGTTTCTTTGACCTTACATTTAATCGAAGGCTATGATTACGAAGAAATCAGTGAAATTATGAACATTAGTTATGCCAATTGCAGAACGACTATTTCTAGAGCCAAGGAAAGTCTGAGAAAAAAATTGACCGTAAATGCTTAGTTATGAAGAAAGATAATTTAGACGACTTATTTGAAAGGCTTCAGGGACAATTCGATATCGAAGAACCCGGAAGCGGTCACCAAGAACGTTTTTTAGCTAAACTGAACCAATCGAAGGGAGTGGTTTCACTTCCTCAAAGAAAAAACAGAGTGTGGAAGCCACTTTCCATAGCAGCTTCTGTGGTCTTGATATGTCTTTTAGGGTTACAGATTTTCAATTCAGAACCTTCCATTAAGGAACAGGTTGTGGAGATTGCTCCGGAAGTTTCAAAGACTGAGTTCTACTTTGCGAGCCTCATTGAAGAACAGGTACAAGAATTGAAAGATGCCAAATCCCCTGAAACGGCAAGACTCGTTGATGACACCCTTATACAATTGGATAAATTGGAAACTGATTATAACAATCTAGAACAAGAGCTTATCAATGGTGGGGACAGTAAAATTATCCTCAATGCCATGATAACCAACTTTCAAACCAGGATAGACCTTTTAAAAGAAGTATTACAAAACATTGAAAATATCAAAAACTTAAAATCATATAATGATGAAAACTTTACTATATAAAAACTTTCTTTTCCTTTTGTTGGCGATTCCGCTGACGGTGTCTGCTGGTGAGGATAACAAGGATAGATTAAACGGAAAATACACCAAAGAGAAGACCATTAAAAAAGAGTTTGACGTGAACTCCAATGCCTTGCTGAAAATAAACAACAGCTACGGTAACCTAAATTTAACTTCTTGGAATGAAGATAGAGTGGTTATTGAAGTACATATCAAGGCCAATGGAAACAATGAAGAACGTGTTCAGGATAGATTGAACGAAATTGACGTTGATTTTGATAGCAGCGCCAACCTAGTTTCCGCTAGAACCCGTTTCGGAGATAAAAAGAATAATTGGGGTTGGAAATGGAACAAGAAGAAGAATGTTAATGTTCAAGTGAACTATACGGTAAAGCTACCTGTAAAAAACAGTGTGGGTCTAAGTAATGACTACGGAAATATCTATTTGGATAGAATTGATGGGCATGCCAAGATAAGCTGCGACTATGGAAAAATGGATATTGGCGAGCTACGTGGTCGAAATAATGAGCTGCGATTTGATTATACCTCGCGTTCTACCTTTGAATTTATCAATAGTGGTGAAATAATTGCCGATTACTCTGGTTTTACGGTAGAAAAGGCTGGCGATTTAAAAATTAATGCAGACTACACCAATGCTGTAATCAAGGAAATGGGGAATTTGGAATATTCAAGTGATTATGGTTCCATTCAAGTGGATGAAGTAAACAGCGTAAAAGGTGTAGGAGACTATATCGGAGTAAAATTGGGCACGGTGCATGGGGATGTAGGGATAACCTCCGACTATGGTTCTATCAAAATCGGCGAAATGGCAGCAGATGCGGGAGACATCAACATTAAATCAGATTATACCGGAATCAAAATTGGCTATAATGAGGGATATCATTTCGATTTCGATATCTCCACGGAATATGCGGGAGTAAGTGGCCTTAGTAATTTTGAAGTACAAGTAAGCAAGGAGAAATCCAGTGAAAAGTACTATAACGGGTACTATGGAAATGACAACTCCGGAAACGTGGTTCTTATCAATAGCGAATACGGGGGAGTGACTTTTTATAAAAACTAAATATCAATACTAAGAAAACACAACTATTATGAAAAAGCTTATAACACTATGTTTGGCATTATCCTTTGTAGCAGTATCCCATGCACAATGGAAGCGAGTTAAAGGAAACGGGAATGTGGTTACAGTAGAACGCTCCGTGGGAGAGTACGATGCCATTGCATTGGCTGGCTGGTTCGATGTAGAATTGATTTCAGGCGCCGAAGGCGAAATTACCTTAAAGGGTGAATCAAATCTTCTGGATTACATCAAAACAGAGGTAAAGGATGGTAAGTTGGTCGTTAAAACACAAAAAGGAGTTAATCTTAAACCTTCCAGCTGGAAATCGGGAATATTGGTTGTTGTTCCTGTTGAATCGGTTAATGCAGTTTCACTTTCTGGTTCCGGGGATATTGTAGGTAGGACAACGCTTAAATCAGATACTTTTGAGACTAGAATTTCTGGTTCCGGAGATGTCGTTTTAGATATAGAGGCCAATAGCGTGGAAGCATCTATGTCCGGTTCCGGAGATATGAAATTGAACGGTAAAGCTTCGGATTTAGAAGTTCAGGTTTCAGGTTCCGGTGATATCAACGCCTATGGCCTGGAAGCAGACAACGTAAAAGTTCAGGTTTCAGGTTCTGCTGATGTAGAAGTTACAGCCAATGAAAGCATTAGTGCCCGAGTATCCGGTTCTGGAGATATTAGCTACCGAGGAAATCCAAAGAAAATCGATACAAAAAGTTCTGGTTCTGGAGATATCTCTAGTTACTAGTAGGAGTTTAAGCACCAATCAAAAAACAACAAATCATCAATCGAAGAAAAAACGGGCTTTTGGCCCGTTTTTTTATTTCTAAGTCCTTTGCAAAAACAGATTATTCCATCCAGACTAACAAGACCGAAGATGCTAGGAAGGATTATGTTGTGGTTTGAAAAGTCATTCTACTTTTATTGGAAGTATGCCATTTTTCCAATTTTTCAGCAAGTTCGCCAATGGTAAATGGTTTGGTTAAATAGTCATCCAATCCTTGCTCGATATATTTTTCAGAATCACCTTGTAAAGCGCTGGCACTAATTCCAATCATTGGAGGTAATTTGTCATAATTTGTTTTTAAGCGCTGCATCGCTTTGATTCCATCGAGTTTTGGCATATTCACATCCAATAAAACAATATCGAAACGATTTTCCTGGAACTTTTCTATTAACATTTCGCCATCATTGACAATTACAGTCTTACATCCCAATTTGTCCAACATGTGACCATAAACGGCGCACAGGGTTTTATTGTCTTCCGCCATCAACACCCGAATGGACAAGCCTTCTGGATGGGACGGAGAAGAAACCGTTTGTTCATGAGTATTCTTACTTTCTATTTTCTGTGTCTTAATGGTAAACCAAAAATTACTTCCTTCTCCAAGCTCGCTAAGCACACCCAATTCCCCATCCATGTACTCAACCAATTTTTTGCATATACTCAAGCCTAAACCTGTACCTTGCTTCCCGCAAGCTTCATCTTCCTCCACTAGTTGCGAATACTCTGAAAACAAGGCTTTCATATTCTTATTTGAAATACCCATTCCCTGGTCAATTACTTCAATTTTTAGTATTTCCCCCTTTATCTTATCCGGAAATGAAACCTTGATGTCCACATTTCCTTTTGATGAAAACTTCACAGCATTGCCCACCAAGTTGGACAATACCTGTTTTAATCTTACCTCATCAAGCAAAAGATATTTCGGAACTTCGGAGTCCACTTTGGTGGATATGCCAATGTTTTTCGATTCCCCAACTGCCAGAAAAAGTTTTCGGACATCCTCCACGATTTCCCGGATATTTTTTTCTTTGTAATCAAACGAAAGTTTTCCCGCCTTCAGTTTTGAAAAGTCCAAGATATCATTGATTATTTTCATGAGGTCATTGGATGAGCTCTGTATAATGTCCAAGTATTTACTGTCTTTTTTATTGAAGTCTTGGCTTTTGGACAATAAATCGATTACCCCAATTATACCCGACATAGGAGTACGAATCTCATGACTCATGTTGGCCAAAAAAATATCCTTGAATTCCATCGCCTGATTCAGCTGATTGTTTTTCTCAGCTACTTTATCCATGGCCCTACCTCCAAATGATGCAAAAAGTCCCAGAAAAAAAGGTGCGGTATCGATGATGAAATGAATGGGAAAGTCTTTATGGATTGCCAAGACGTTTTCAAAGGTAAAGTCTAAATCCAATCGGTACAGGTCTATTGAAACCGCAATCATGGGGAACAAAAGACCAAAAATTGCTCCAAACAATGCATAGCGCGCTGTATGAGTTTTGTGCCAGACCAGAGCGTCCTTTCCTAGCTGTAAATTCTTCATTGTGTTTAAGAAAACGGAATGAAATAAAAATTATTTTAAACCTCAAACACCCCGATTACCATCGAAACATGGACGTGTATATCCAGAGAAGTGTTTTTAATTATCTTGTCTCTTTTCAACTCTTAACAACAAAACTACTCCTATTAAAAAGAAAATCCCCAAAAAGATGGTGCTGTTTCGCATACTACCTGTCAGTTGTGCAATAATACCATACAGGAATGTTCCTATGATGATGCCTATTTTTTCAGCTACATCATAAAAGCTAAAAAAGGAGGTAGTATCCGTTGTTTCAGGTAGAAACTTGGAATAGGTAGAGCGAGAAAGGGCCTGAATACCGCCCATCACAATACCCACAAGTCCTGCAGCGATGTAGAAATCCATGGGTGTTTGCAGGAAGTAGGCATAGATACATAGGAGTACCCAAAAAATATTGATGACCACCAAGGTCCTGATATTTCCGAAAGTACGAGAAGCCCTTGCAGTGGCTGTGGCCCCAAGTATGGCTACCACTTGAATGACCAAGATACTTATGATTAGGCCTGTTGTCCGTTCCCCATCTGTCCCCCAGTTTATTTCCTCCTCGCCAAAATAGGTAGCAATCAACATAATGGTTTGTACCGCCATACTGTACACAAAAAAAGCGCCTAAATATCTTTTTAGCTTGACTTCATCCCCTAATTGTCTCCAAACACTTTTTAATTCCTTAAAACCATTGAGAATAATATTGGTACGTTCCCCTTCGCGCTTATATCCTTTGGGTAAATGTTTAAAGGTGTATTGACTAAACAATGCCCACCAGATTCCAACCGAAATAAAGGAATATTTCATGGCCTTGATTTCAGCTACTTCTCCCCCACTATCGGTAATCCCAAAAACAGCAGGCTGCATAACCATCGCTAAATTGAAAATCAAGAGAATTACACTGCCCACATAGCCTAGTGAAAACCCTTTTGCACTAATACCATCTTGTTGCTCAGGATAAGCGATATCTGGCAAATACGAGTTATTTATGGCAAAACTTACCCAAAAACCTACCAATCCAAAGAAGTAACAAATCAATCCAAAATAAATATTCTCTAAAGAGAACCAATAGAGACCAATACAGGAGGCAGCCCCCAAATAGCAAAAAAACTTGAGGAAAATTTTCTTGTTACCCGTGTAGTCCGCTATTCCAGATACCAAAGGAGTCACAATGGCAATAAATACAAAAGCCAATGAAGTGACATAGCTAATCAATGGAGCTCTTGCTATTTCGCCTCCAAAAAGGGTTACTTTTTCAATCTCAGCTGCCCTAAAAAGTGCACCATAAAAAATGGGGAAAACCGCGGAAGAAATTACCAAACTATAAACTGAATTGGCCCAATCATAAAATGCCCAAGCATTCAATAGTTTTTTACTTCCCTTCATTGCCAGTACCTGAGCCATACAGATTAAAATTAAAAAAACGTCAGTTCAACAATTCAGAAAATCCATTGGGTTTATCCTGGACTTCTTTAAGGTTGAAATGACGCTTTCAGTTTAGTGGTTTTTTTATTTAAAGGAGGTAACCCCAAATTTAGCTGCCTCTTTTTTGGCTTCTGGAGCCCAAGCCATCAAGTTATTGATACGTGTGTCATTTGAAGGATGGGTACTTAAAAACTCAGGGGGAGCTTGGCCGCCAGAATTGGCCTTCATTCTACGCCAAAGATTTGCGGCCTCATCCGGATTGTATCCAGCAATGGCCATTATTTGCAATCCTATTCTATCGGCCTCAGTTTCATGACTTCGACTAAAAGGTAACATAACTCCCACCGAAGAGCCAATTCCATAGGCCTGATTAAAGGTATTACGCGTTTCTGGGTCCTTGATGGCTACATTTCCAGCTACCGCCCCCAACTGTTGCAGCATTCCAGCACTCATACGCTGCGCTCCATGGTCGGCCAAAGCATGTGCTACTTCATGGCCCATAACAACGGCAATTCCTGTTTCACTTTGCGCAATGGGTAAGATACCCGTATAAAAAACGATTTTACCTCCAGGCATACACCAAGCATTTACGGCATCGTCTTGAACTAAGTTGTACTCCCATTGATAATCCTTTAAATAGCCTGGATGACCATTGGCGTTAAGCCATCGTTCCGCTGCTGAAGCTATTCGCTGGCCAACTGCTGTTATCATCTGCGCATCCTTTGTCCCCGTAATCACTTTATTTTCACCCAAAAACTGGTCGTATTGGGCAAAAGCTGTTGGGAATATCTGACTGTTTGGATAAAAGTTAAGTGTACTTTTTCCAGTGAAAGGATTGGTTTTACAGGCAACGACTCCAATAAAAACCAAAACCGTTAAAAATAATCTTCTCATAAAATGGGTGTGTTTAGTATGAGTAAATTACGAAATTTATTTTCCAATAATATGTAACTCGGTGAAATCCTTACTTATCTCAACCGTATTATCCCCATTCAGTTTAACCTCCTTTAAATCCACAATCTCGTTGTCAACTTCAATGGTTCCAATTTTAAAAGGCAGGCCATGAAAAGTCATTTTTATCTTTTCGTATGAAGTGATAAAGTTTCCATCTTTAAATTGCTGTATAATGAGTTCATTTTCCTTTCCGCGCAGCCTAAACTTGCGATGACTGTATCTTCCTTTTTTATAGTCATACCCATCTTGCTGGTCCTCATATACACTGGAGTTTTCAATGCCCTCTTTGTAATAAATATCCATCTGAAGTTCCTTTATTTCCTTTTCCCCTACATATTGCTGAACGGGGTATTTTGGAATCATAGCACCTTCTTTTACAAAAAGCGGTATCTTATCCAATTCAGCAGGTACCCATTTTTCAATCCCTCCTTCAACCATTTCATCATTCCAGTAATTGTACCATTTCCCTTTAGGGAAGTACATACGCCTTCCTTGCGCATTGGGTTCTTGGACAGGACACACCAAAAAGTGCTCCCCAAATAGGAACTCGTCGGTCCGGAAATGTGTCTGTGTATCCTCTTGGTCATAGAAAACCAAAGATTGAATCATAGGTATTCCCGTGTTTATGTATTTATAAAACAGGGTATAGATATAGGGTAAAAGTTGGTACCGAAGCTCGATAAAGCTTTTTACAATATCCGTTATCTCTTCCCCAAAAGACCAAGGTTCCTGATCTCCATGATCTCCACTGGAATGTACTCTACAGAAAGGATGAAAAATAGCCAATTGCATCCAACGTGCAAAAAGCTCGCCATTGGGCTGCTCAGCAAAACCTCCAATATCCGACCCAACAAACGAATATCCACTCATACACATGCGTTGCATTTGAACATTGGCAATCCAAAGGTGTTCCCAGGTTGCCACATTATCTCCAGTCCATGTCGCGCAATACCTTTGCGTTCCTGAGTATGCTGCGCGGGTAAGTACAAATGGGCGAAGCGGGAACATAAACTTTTTCACTCCGTCGTAGGTGGCTCGAACCATTTGCATGCCATAGATATTATGTGCCTTTCTATGACTACAAGGATGCCCATCATAATCATGGCGAACATCAAGATTAGCGGTTTTGGTGGGCACTTCCATAACGGCGGGTTCGTTCATATCGTTCCAAACTCCTTTCACTCCCATTTCGGAAATCATTTCCTTGTAGAGACCTCCCCACCATTCTCGAACCTCGGGATTTGTGAAATCTGGAAATTTACATTCACCTGGCCAAACTTTACCCTTAAAATGTGGGCCATCCGCCCTTCGGCAGAAAAAACCATTGTCCATAGCCTGTTGATATACCCAATATTCCCTATCAATCTTAATTCCTGGGTCAATCATAGTAACAGTTTTGAAACCATCGGCCTCCAAATCGGCAATCATCTTCTTGGGATTAGGAAAATAGCGGTTGTTCCAGGTAAAGCATCGGAATCCCTCCATATAATCGATATCCAAATAAATTGCATCACAAGGAATCTTACGTTTTCTAAATGTTGACGCTATTTCCTTTACTCGTTTTTCCGGATAATAACTCCATTTGGATTGGTGAAAACCTAGAGCCCAAAGTGGCGGAAGTTCTGGAACCCCGGTCAAGTCGGTATAAGCTTCGACCACTTGTTTCATTTCAGGACCATAAAAGAAATAGTAGTTCATTTCCCCTCCGTCAGCCCAAAAACTCGTTACATTTCGTTTTTCGTTAGCAAAATCGAAGTAAGTACTGAACGAATTATCAAAGAAAATCCCGTAAGCAATGTTCTCTTTGAGACCAATATAAAATGGAATGGCTTTGTATAAAGGTTCCTGATCTTTACCATAGGCATAAGAATCTGTAACCCAATTATTTACACGTTTTCCTTTTAAGTTCGTGTGGGAAGCTTTGTCCCCCATTCCGTAATAACTCTCCCCGGAATGGCACACTTTGCTCATCTTAACGATATTACCTCCGTAATCATAGTTTTCTTCCCAATGAAAACCGATTTCGTCCTCACTAAGGATAACATTTTCCATGTCCACAATCTGTATCTTAAGGTCGGACTTGTTTACATAGACCTTAATTTTGGAAGTGGTAATCACATATTCTGGAATCTCTTCCTTTACCTCAAGGTTATTGTATCCTAAACTGACATCATCACTGATGGCATAGGAAAAATCGGGTTCAAAAACGTGTTCCGTGGCATATCTAAATCGAATGGCGCTGTCCCGTAGGATAGTAATCTCTAAAATGACGCCATTCTGGGTAGTGAAAAATATCTTGTCGTTTTCATGTTTGAAATCAACAATGTGGTTGGGGTATTGATTTCCTCTATTAGCAATTTCTGTATTAGTAATCATTGTTGGTCAATTGAGAAAGACAAAAGAAACACATTACTATGAGAATTGAAAAAGATGTTTTGAACAATAAAATTGTAGGAAAAAAGAGAAAAAGTTTATTTATAAACAATTACACTCAAGGGTGGTAGGGTCATGTTCACTGATTTTGGACATCCATTCCACTCTTTTGCTGTTGGTCGCAACGTTTTTTTACCGATTCCACTACCTGCGTATTTAGCATCATCACTATTGAAAAGCAGCTTCATCTGCTTGGTTTTATGTACACCTACTCTATAGTTTTCACGAGGTACGGGTGTAAAATTGCAGACCACAATTAGATCATCCTCAGGGTCGTTACCCATGCGCTTATAGGAAATCACGGTATTTTCCTGATCGTTATATTCAATCCATTGAAATCCTTCTGGACTGAACTGTTTTTCATATAGAGCCGGACTTTCTTTGTACAACTTATTTAGGTCTTTGATAGTCTCCTGAATTCCAGAATGGAAGTCATACTGGGTTAAATGCCAATCCAGACTGTTTTGAAAATCCCATTCCGAAGACTGCCCAAACTCTCCGCCCATGAATAACAGATTAGCACCAGGGTGTGTAAACATGTAACCGTATAGCATTCTAAGATTAGCGAACCTTTGCCACTCATCCCCAGGCATCCTGTACAAGAGCGAGTTTTTACCATAAACTACCTCATCATGGGAAAATGGCAACATAAAGTTCTCAGTAAAAGCATAAGTCATGCTAAAGGTGATATTATTCAAGTCATATGATCGGTAGATAGGTTCTTTTTTGAAAAACTCCAAAGTATCATGCATCCAGCCCATCATCCATTTCATACCAAAACCGAGTCCTCCATAATGAACCGGTTTGGAAACTCCAGTAAATGCGGTGGATTCCTCTGCTATGGTCTGTATCCCCTCGAAACTCGCATACACTTCTTGATTCATTTCCCGTAAAAATGACATGGCTTCCAAGTTTTCGTTGTTGCCATACATATTGGGTTCCCATTCACCATCCTCACGCGAATAATCCAGATACAACATGGAAGCTACCGCGTCAACGCGCAATCCGTCGACATGATATTGATCCAGCCAAAAAACGGCATTGCTAATCAAGAATGCTCTGACTTCATTTCTACCGTAATTAAAAATCAAACTTTTCCAATCTGGATGATATCCTCTGCGCCTATCAGGATGTTCGTATAGATGAGATCCATCAAAAAAACCAAGGCCGTGTGCGTCTTCAGGGAAATGGGAGGGAACCCAGTCCAAAATCACTCCGATACCTTTTTCGTGGAATTTATCGACCAATAGTTTGAAATCTTCCGGTTTGCCGAAACGCGAAGTTGGGGCAAAATACCCTGTAAGTTGATATCCCCAAGATGGGTCATATGGATATTCCATTATCGGCATGAATTCCACATGAGTAAAGCCCATATCTGCCACATAATTTACCAATTCATCTGCCAATTCAATATAGCTGAGAGATTCCCATCCATTTTTCTTCTTCCAAGAACCGAGATGTACCTCATACACCGAATAGGGTTTATCCAGAGCGTTATGCTCAGTACGGTTCTTCATCCAGGATTCATCCTTCCATTTGTAGGAAGCGTCCCAAACCACCGAAGCCGTATTGGGAGGGATTTCACAATATCTTCCAAAAGGATCTGCCTTTTCCGTCCAAATATCGTTATGGTGGGATTGAATTTTGTATTTGTATAGCGTTCCCATATCCACACCTGGGATAAAACCTTCCCAAATCCCACTTTGGTCCCATCTTACATTCAATTCGTGCTCTCCTGCCTGCCAGTGGTTAAATTCCCCAACTACGGAAACCGACTTGGCGGAAGGAGCCCATACCGCAAAGTAGGTTCCCTTTTTTCCATCTACTTTGGTCAAGTGAGCACCTAGTTTTTCGTAAAGTCTAAAATGCTTTCCTGATTTAAAAAGATTGATATCGAAATCGGTAAAAAAGCTATGTGGAATTACTGCAGCCATGTTATTTGTTATTTATTATTCCCATAATACCACGCAGGGGTATTACCGCCCATAAGGGTCTTGAATTCATTTCGTATCCCAATTCGTACACCGCTTTTTCGAGCATACAGTACTCAAGCAAAAAAATACGTTCTTGGGTGTATCCTATATTAATGTTGTTTTGCTGAATCAAATCTACGTAGATGGCGTAAAAAACATTGATAAAATAGGTGTATAAAATTTCCCCCGCATGAAAAAGTTCTTCCTGCGAATAGGGGTATTTGCCTTCATTATTAAAAATTGTGGCATAAACCGCATAATGAAACGACCTAAAAATACCTGCCACATCTTTTAAAGGGGGTTGTTTTACCTTTCTGTCGCGAATGGTACTCTCGGGTTCACCCTCAAAATCCAATAAATAGAAATCATCGTCTTTCACCAATACTTGGCCCAAATGATAATCCCCATGCACTCGCAACCGTTCTCCTTTGAGTTTGGTCCAGTCAAAACCAACAAATCGCTTTCGGATTTCGTTCTTTCGTTCTAAGAATTCATTGGCAAGCTCGGCAGACATGCCAGATAGTCTACCAATGTTGTTTTCTACAGTATTTAATCGGTTTTGGAACTGATATAACAAACGATTTTTGAGCCATACTTCGTAATCTCCATTAAAATGTTCTGGAGTAAAGGCGGTTTCTTCAAATTCAGAACCCAAAGCTACATGCATCTCGGCCGTTCTTTTGGCCAAAGTTTGAAGCTTTAAAAAGATGTTCAATCCAACCCAATCAATAATTTGTGGTGGAACATCTGCTATTTGTAATCTTTCAAATAACTCGGTTTTGGGAAGAGAGTATACATCCAGTTTTTTTCGCTCCAGACATTGAAAAACAATGTCAATCTCCTTCAACATGAATTCCCATGCGTCTCCTTCATTGGGTACCATCTCTTGCATCAAAGCAATTGTAATATTGGCATTATCTGAATCGATTATACTCAAACTTCCCATATAGGCCGGGGTATTTTTGTACTCCTTTTTTTCCGAAAGGAAACGACTCATTTCATAATCGGGATTTTTATCCGCATAAATTCGTCTAAAAAACTTAATTACGTATTTGTCGTTCATGATGATTGAGGTGTTGCTCTGCTCCAACCCGATAAATCGTGATGAGCTGTACTCCGTATCTACAAAATTTGTGCTTTTATGATATCTGACCCGCGTAGTATCATTGGGTTCGGCCGTTACCAAACGTTCAAAGACCAGTTTCCTGAAAGCCTCCAAATTCAGGGCATCTATGATAAAACCATCCTGACCATTGAGCTTTAAAGGGAGTATCCTGTCTTTTTTGGCAAAATTTTCATCCGACACAAAAGCTATGGGAAGGAAGTAATGTTGGTAAAAGGCTTCTTCAAAATTTATTTCCAAAATCAACCCATAATAGACCTCACCGTGCTGCTGAATCCGAAAGTGCTCCTGAAGCTCAATATATTTTAACTTGCTAGACTTCCCACCATACCATCGTTGACGAACCACATAATCCTGTAAGACTGTGGATAAAAACACCTCGGTAAAGCTGTTGTCATCCAACAATTGTTCCCATGCTATATTGAATTCGTACGGTGGTTTCAAACTAAGTTCGTGTTTGATTAATCTTTTATGATATGGAACAAGTGAAAGGGTAAATTGGGATGTAGTTCCACAAAATTCCATTCGTCATGCCAATGATACTCATTTTGCGTCATTTCGTCTTTGATGCGTAATCCCTGCTCTTGAGTCAAACCCAATTCATGGAAGGGCACTTGCACTGTTCCTTGCCGCATATGATGAGAATCCAGGCTCACTATAATCAACATCTCATCCGTCTTGTCATCGTTCCATTTGTAAAATGCCATAAGATGATCATTCTCAATATGGCAAAACTTAATATTATTGGTCTGCTGAAGCGCCTCATGCCGATGTCTCGCTTCATTTATTTTGGTGATATAGTGGGTCAATCCATTTTCGATGTTCCAGTCCCAATGTCTCACTTCATATTTTTCGCAATCCAAATATTCCTCTTTTCCGGGTAACGCATCAGTGACCATATACTCAAATACAGGTCCATAGATACCCAAATTACCACTCAATGTTGCAGCCAATGCATATCTGATGATATGCATAGATTCATTGGCACCCTGTAGATGATAAGGATTGATATCCGGCGTATTCGGCCAAAAGTTAGGTCGGTAATATTCCCGCATTTCAGTTTGGGTAAGCTCCGTAACATATTCCGTCAATTCGTGCTTTGTGACCCTCCATGTAAAATAGGTATAGGACTGGGAGTATCCTTGTTTGGCTAGTTGTTGCATCACCTTTGGCCTCGAAAATGCTTCGGCCAAAAAGAGTACATCGGGATGTTCTTTTTTAATTTCAGAAATCAACCAATGCCAGAAATAATAGGGTTTGGTATGCGGATTGTCCACTCGAAACACTTTGACTCCAAAAGCAATCCAATACTGTACAATAGTCAGTAGCTCTTCCCAAAGTGCCTTGTATTCTTTTGTCTCAAAGTAAAAATTTACAATGTCTTGATACTTTTTTGGAGGGTTTTCTGCGTATTGAATGGTGCCATCGGGTCGTTTTCTGAACCATTCAGGGTGGTCTGAGACATAAGGGTGGTCTGGTGCTGCTTGAAATGCAATATCCATCGCCATTTCAATCCCTAGGTTACTTGCTTTCTTTATGAGTTTTTTAAAATCCTTTTCCGTTCCTAGCTGTGGATGGATGGATTTATGACCTCCTTGTTTGGAACCAATACCCCACGGTACTCCAGAATCTCCTTCATGGGCATCTACTGTATTGTTCTTTCCTTTTCGGTTGACTTCCCCAATCGGATGGATTGGAGGAAAATAAAGGGTATCAAAGCCCATTTTGGCAATTCTGGGCAACAACCGCTCACAATCCTTAAAAGTACCGTGTTGCCCTTCTTCTGGGGCTGATGAACGCGGAAAAAACTCGTACCAAGTGCTAAAGTTTGCCTTTTTTCGGTCCACATATACCTGAAGTTCTTGACTTTCATTCGCCAAGATGCGCTGGGGATATTTTAAAAACCATGTTTTCAAGGTATCGGAAGCGGCAAAATTGACTGCTTCTTTGTAAGCAGATTCATCCTCAAATTTTGAAATCCATTCCTTCAACCATTTCTTGTCCTCTGGACCTGTCTTTTTGGCCAAAAACTTTAAATATTGAATCCCATCGAGCAATTCGCTCTTAAGATGCTGCCCATCGGCCAGTTTGGCTTCCACCCCGTGCTGCCAATTCAGGGCATAATCTACCCAGCCTCTTATTTTATAGCTGTAGAAACCTTGTTTTTCGACTTTAAAAGTCGCTTGGTATACATCATTTCCCAGATGCTCCATGCGGACATCAGCATATTTTTTTTGGTTTTCGTGTCTGTAAAGCAGTTCAGATTGTATTACATCATGCCCATCTGGAAGAATATCGGCTGTAACCTGAACACGCTCCCCCACGGTTCTTTTGATGAAAAAACGGCCAGATTCTATTTGCGGGGAAATATTGTCAATTACTACACGCTGCTGTCTAAACATAGTTGAGTCAAGTTGGTCTTTGTCATAAATATAGAAATTAAACCCACATTTTTAGGGCTGTTGCGCCATATTTCCTTTTGCAATCGTTATAACCCATGAAATTATGGCCCGCTTTTTGTTTTACTAGTGAAAACATACAAAAGAGTTCAAATCAAAAAAATCAAGAACATGAAAACAATCAATACAATACTCGGTGCATTTTTAGTCTTTTTCATAGTAGCCTGTGAAGGTCCAGCAGGGCCTCCCGGTTTTGACGGTCTAGATGGATTGGATGGTTTAGACGGGGAACCCGGAATTCAAGGGCAAGTCATTGAAGTAGATGGAGTAAACTTCGGTTTTGACCCTGATGCCAACTTATTCAGTACCATTATTGCTTTCGGAGACGTTACCACTTTTGAGGTTTTTGAGTCTGACGCTGTTTTGGTGTATCGATTTGACGGAACGGTTGATTTAGATGATGGCAGTACCGCTGATGCTTGGAGCCAACTTCCTCAAAACTTTTTCCTGCCAGAAGGAACCCTGCAATATGTATTCGCCCATACTTTTGTGGATGTAGAGTTATTTATTGATGGGAATTTTGACCTATCTACTTTAAGTACTGATTTTACAGACAATCAGTCGTTTAGGATAGTTATTGTACCCGGTATATTTGCGAATTCATCCCGAATGGACACCTCAAACCTAAGTGCAGTCATGTCCGCAATTGGGGTTGATGAGGACCAGGTTAAAAAAATTCAGCTTAACTAAAAAAAAGCTTACTCATTCCAAAAGCCCTGCATTCGCAGGGCTTTTTCATTTAACATTGATGGTTTTTAAGGCCTATTTTTGAAAGGATAATCAAAAATTGCGTCTAATACAGAAAAGAACATACGTGGGAAAAAATTTGCTTTGGATGGCCCTAATACTAATTGCTGGATGTAAGGGTGTAGTTCAGGAACAGAATAAAGAAATAGCAGCAACAAAAGAATTTCCAATCTCCAAAACAGATGCAGAATGGAGGGCGCAACTAACCGATATGGAATATTATGTGTTGCGCAAAGCCGCTACCGAAAACGCCTTTACCAGCGAGCTTTTAGACATTAAGGAAAAGGGGACCTATGTGTGCGCAGCATGTGCTACGCCTCTATTTCGAAGCGAACATAAATTTGATTCTGGAACGGGATGGCCCAGTTTTGACAGAGAGATTGAGAATAGTGTTGGTTATGATGTGGATTATAAAATTGGCTATGCCCGGACGGAAGAGCACTGTGCTACTTGCGGGGGGCATTTGGGGCACGTTTTCAATGATGGCCCAAGGAACACTACGGGCAAAAGACATTGTATTAATGGGGCTGCATTGAACTTCATCCCAGATTCCCAATAAATCTCTTAACTTACACAAAAAAATACCCGCCATTGAAAAAGTACGCTGTAGAAAAAACCGATGAAGAATGGAGAAAACAGCTTTCTCCCGATGAATATCGCATTTTAAGACAAAAAGGAACGGAGTACCCGCATACAGGGGAGTTCAATCTTCATTTTAATAAAGGGTCATATCACTGTAAAGCCTGTGGCGCCAAACTGTTTGAAAGTGATAACAAATTTGAAAGTGGGTGCGGTTGGCCTTCTTTTGACCAAGCCGTGGAAGGAGCTATAGAGTATATTCGGGACACTTCGCATGGTATGATTCGGACCGAAACCGTATGTGCCAACTGTGGTGGACACTTGGGACATGTTTTTAATGATGGTCCTCGAGAGACTACAGGGCAACGGTATTGTATCAACTCCCTGAGCATTGATTTTGATGCTACGGATGAGTAATATCCGTTTCAATCTTTTCTAAAATTACCTACTTGGTATTTGGTATTTGAATTCCGTATTTTTGCACCTGCCTAACCGTAAGGTGAGGTGTCAATCATAACAACTAAAATTTAAAAGGGATGAGCAATTTTGATGTAATTGTTTTGGGAAGTGGTCCTGGAGGCTACGTAACTGCCATTAGGGCATCACAACTTGGTTTTAAAACGGCCATTGTTGAAAAAGAAAGTCTAGGTGGCGTCTGTTTAAACTGGGGATGTATTCCTACCAAAGCATTGTTGAAATCCGCTCAGGTCTTTGAATATTTAAAACATGCGGAAGATTATGGATTGAGCGCCAAAAAAGTGGAACATGACTTTGATGCTGTTGTTAAAAGGAGTCGTGGAGTGGCGGATGGGATGAGCAAAGGTGTTCAATTCCTTATGAAGAAGAACAAAATTGAGGTATTGAACGGATATGGTAAGATAATGCCTGGAAAAAAGGTGATTGTCAAGGGCGAACACGGTGATCCGGCTGAATATACTGCCGACCATATTATCATTGCGACCGGTGCCCGAAGTAGAGAATTACCTAGCCTTCCGCAGGATGGAAAAAAGGTGATTGGTTACCGTGAAGCCATGACCTTGGAAAAGCAACCTAAAAAGATGATTGTAGTCGGTAGTGGGGCTATCGGCATCGAGTTTGCCTATTTCTACAATTCCATGGGGACTGAAGTAACTGTGGTTGAATATCTTCCCAATATTGTACCTGTTGAAGATGAAGAAGTTTCCAAACAGTTGGAGCGAAGTTTCAAAAAATCGGGCATAAAAATTAAAACCTCATCGGAAGTTACCCATGTGGACACTTCAGGTGATGGTGTCAAAGCAACAGTCAAAACTTCAAAAGGTGAAGAAATCCTTGAGGCTGACATTTTACTTTCAGCAGTGGGTATTAAATCAAACATTGAAAACATTGGATTGGAAGATGTTGGGATTGCCGTAGACCGAGATAAAATATTGGTGAATGATTACTACCAAACCAATATACCTGGATATTATGCCATTGGAGATGTGACTCCTGGACAAGCGTTGGCGCACGTAGCCTCTGCTGAAGGTATTCTTTGTGTTGAGAAAATCGCAGGAATGCATGTAGAGCCTTTGGATTACGGCAATATTCCAGGATGTACTTATTGTATGCCAGAGGTTGCTTCTGTTGGTTTGACGGAAAAACAGGCCAAAGAGCAAGGCTACGATATCAAAGTAGGGAAGTTTCCTTTTTCTGCCAGTGGAAAAGCTAAAGCTTCAGGAAACGCTGACGGGTTTGTTAAGGTCATTTTTGATGCCAAATACGGCGAATGGTTAGGGTGCCATATGATTGGTGCCGGAGTTACGGATATGATTGCTGAAGCCGTAGTGGGTAGAAAATTAGAGACCACCGGTCACGAAATTTTAAAGGCGGTTCATCCGCATCCAACAATGAGTGAAGCGGTAATGGAAGCTGTTGCTGCTGCCTATGACGAAGTAATCCATTTATAAAAAGTCTTCTTTGATGAAATGGAACAATAGAAATATCCATAGGGATATTGCTTACTTCTACATTGGTTTGATTATCGCTTTTTCGTTTTCTGGAATCATCTTGAATCACAGACAGGACTGGTATCCCATGGATTACGCTTATGAAACGGAAGAGGTTCAAATAGCGCTACCTGATAATCCGAAAAGTTTAGATTCTGAAGAGTTCATAAAATCCATTGCTGAAAAATGGGATTTGCAAGATAAGTATGACGGACACAGAATTCGTGGCGAGGAGCTAAGAGCAAGCTTTAAACGGAATATAACCCTTGATATAAATATCAACACCGGAAAAGGCTTTTTGGAATACAAAAGAAAAGTGCCGGTTTTAGGACATACCATGTTTCTGCACAAAAGCACCAACAGTTTTTGGATTTGGTATTCTGATATTTTTGGAGCGGCCATGCTGGTGATTGCTTTTACTGGACTGTTTATTACGAAAGGAAAGAACAGCTTTAGAAAACGAGGATGGAAGCTGGCACTGGCCGGGGTTTTATTCCCCATATTATTTTTAATCTTGTTTGCCTAATGCTCAAAGTATTTAGAATCACAGCCATACTTGAAGGTATCTCTTATCTATCGCTCTTTGCTTTTACCATGCCCCTAAAATATTGGGCAGGTATTTTACAGCCCAATAAATTTGTAGGTTACGCCCATGGTATTCTTTTTATAGCCTATATAATTATAGCTTTCCTTTTTTGGTATGAAAAAAAATGGAATTTTAAGCGGCTCTTAGTTTTGTTAGTAGCTTCATTATTGCCCTTTGCCACTTTTTATGTGGACCAAAAATATTTGCAGCCCGAAACGGTATCCTAGTTTTCTACCAGACGATATATAGAACCGTCAAAAGCACAGATATACAGTTCGTTTTGTGCGTCCAAGCCAAAGGAAGATATATTTAGGTTGGAATTGATGAGCAAGGTGTCTTCCGAAGAACTGGAAGCAATATCCAGAGCCCAAATTCGGCCATCAATAAAGTCTGCGTAGATATAATTACCAGCTAAAGAAGGGGTCAGACTTCCTCTGTACACATGACCTCCAGTAATGGATTGGTCATTCCCATTATGGGCATACTCAAAAACAGGAGGCACCAATCCAGCAGTATTACAATCCCCTGAAAAACAAAAGGTACCTTCGAATAACCTCCAGCCATAATTTCCACCTATGGTCACCAAATTGATTTCTTCACGTTCATCCTGACCCACATCTCCAGACCAAAGGTCCCCCGTTTGGGTATCGAAACTCATGCGCCACGGATTTCGAAATCCGTAGGCAAATATCTCCTCTCGAATATTCGGTTCTCCCACAAAAGGGTTATTTGCAGGGATTGCATAATTCAGCCCGTTGGATGTACCATCTACGTCTATTCTTAAAATGTTTCCAAGCAAATTTGAACGGTTTTGAGCATTATTCCCCGGGTCGCCTCCAGAGCCTCCATCCCCGGATGCTATATACAAAAATCCATCTGGGCCAAAGGCCAATTGCCCACCATTATGATTGGTAAAAGGTTGAGGCATTTCCAAAAGAATAAGCTCAGAGTTGACATCCGCCACATTTGGATTGGCAGAGGAGACTTGAAATCTTGAAGTGACCGATAATGTGGTCGAAGGAGTATAATTCACATAGAAAAAACCGTTGCTCTCAAAGTTCGGATGAAAGGCCAATCCCAACAATCCTTGTTCATTGGCATTGGTGTTGATTAAACTACTTATATCCAAAAACATTTCTGAGCTAGCTGAACTTTCCGAATTGTCAAAAACCCGAATAGTTCCACCCTGCTCGACCACAAAAATCCGATTACTGGAATCGCCAGGACTTTGAAAATCAACTGGTCTGGAAAAACTAAGGTTTGGAAATGCATTTTGTAAGGTAAATGCTGTTCCACTGGGGTCAACATCATCAGAATTCATGTTTGTTCCATTATCATCGGAACAGGCAATAAAACTCAAAAAAATACATGAGGTAACAAGTGCAATCTTTTTCATATCAATACATTGGGGTTATAAAAGATACGAAAAATAAGAGCGGAATAGACGTTTAACGCTGGACTAGTCTTTTAAAAAACTTTGGATGGCCAAGTCATAGCTCAGAAGACCAAAACCGAGAATAACGCCTTTTGCAGCATCCGCGATATAGGATACGTGTCTAAAATCTTCCCGTTGATGGGTGTTGGAAATATGAACCTCTACAACAGGGGTTTCCACAGCCTTAACTGCATCGCCAATTCCTACCGAAGTATGGGTATAGGAGGCTGCATTTAATATGATGCCATCAAAATCAAACCCCACCTCTTGAATTTTGCCTATCAGCTCGCCCTCAATATTGGATTGATAGTACTCCAATTCGACGGTTGGGTACTTTTGTTGCAAGGTGGAAAAGTAGTCTTCAAAGGTGGTTTTTCCGTAAACTTCCGGTTCTCGTTTTCCCAAAAGATTCAGGTTGGGTCCGTTGATGATAATAAGCTTCATGTGTTAAAAGTACAATATCTCCAAAAAATAAAGGGCAGCTGAAATCAACTGCCCTTATATACTTGTTTTGAAAAAGAGGATTAGTCAAAAGCATATTGAATTCCAAATCCAAAAGCTCCTGCTTCGCCATCACCGGCATCGCTTAGCACAATGGCTGGCCTCCAATCAAAGTTGACCACAATAGGCACACCGTCTATCTTAAAATCCAATCCAGCATGTGGACGTAGACTGAAAATATTGTCGAAATCATCTATTAAAATGATACTTGGTCCGGCTCCGGCATACCAGCGCAAGCCGCTAGCTCCTGGAAACTCCTTGTGGTACGAGTACAATATGGTAATTATTGTGGCATTATCCTCAAAGCCCAAATCTGCTTGACCGACATGGTTGCTGGAGAAGAAGTATTTACCACTAGGACCTACAAAGGTTGCGCTGTCATAAAGGTCAA
This sequence comes from Flagellimonas sp., assembly GCF_965601775.1. Lineage (GTDB taxonomy): Bacteria > Bacteroidota > Bacteroidia > Flavobacteriales > Flavobacteriaceae > Flagellimonas. The sequence continues at coordinate 1,247,819 of NZ_OZ271837.1, read as the reverse complement.
TACCAAGTCCTACAGCACCGGTATAACTAGTTTGAGCAAAGGAAAAACTAAAAAAGACAAGGGATGCGAATAAACAAAAGACTGTTTTTTTCATAATACATGTTTAGTAGTTGAGTTTAGAGGTTTCATTGCCCAACAGCAAAACGTTGAGCACAAAACACTTCACATCTATATACGTAGCATCACTAAAAAAAGATTAGTACCAGACTCAAGCCAGAAGGTATCCAAACAAAAAAAGCAGGGATATCCCCTGCTCAATTCAATAGCTAATCAAATGTTTTAATGAAAGGCAAACATGATTCCGAACCCAAAACTGCCTATTTCATTGTCTCCTGAATTACTCAGAATTACTGCGGGTCTCCAATCAAAGTTCAGTACTATGGGTACTCCGTCAAACTTAAAATCCAAACCGGCATGTGGACGTAGGGAAAAAGAGTTATCGCCATCGAGAAAAACGATACTGGGACCAATTCCGGTATACCATCTTAGACCTCGAGCACCAACAAATTGTTTATGAAAGGAATACAAGGCCGTAATTATGGTCGCATTTTGCTCAAACCCTAAATGTGCTTGACCTACGTGTTTTTCCGAGAAAAAGTATTTTCCCCCAGCACCTACAAAGGTAAAATCGCCTAAAAGGTCAATACCAAGACCCAATGCACCATCATAGTTGGTTTGGGCTTGAGTAAGTGTGGATAGTGAAGAGGTTAAAAGAAGTGTAAAAAGTAATTTCTTCATTTTTTGATATTTATGGTTATTATTTAAAAATCAAAAAATGCCTCTTCCTGAGAGTACCTAGAATAGGAACAACACTCCTGCCATCACCATGGAAAATGTAAAGTTGGTATCATCGGTTATGGCCATATAAGAGACATTTATTTCAGTATTGCCCGTAATGTTATAGCCCACCACTGGTCTGTAATAGAACCCTCCATTCGTTTCCTCGCTTGCACCAAAGGCATATCCAACATCGGCACCGAACTTAAATTCATAGGTAGGATAAATTCGTACTGAGGCTGCTGCAGGAATAAACTGAAAATCTTCAAATGAGGTAGTGATCTCACCCCCACCAATTGTAGAAGAGGTTTCGGTATCACCAAAAGCATTTATAAATCCACTGGCCAACCCAACATCCAAAAGTTTGGATACTCCCCAATGGTAGTTAGCATCCAATCCTATAGCAAAACTTGAAGCCCTAGAGGTTGATTCACCAACAGGAATACCTGCAAGGAGTCCTGCCTTAAAACTACTTCTATCTACTTGTGCTTGGGCGGTTAAAATCACTAAGAGCAAAAAAATACTTGTTGTAACGGTTTTTTTCATGGTTGAGTAAGGTTTATACTGCATTAAAACGTCCCTGTACCCAAAAAAGTATGAATAAACCAAGGCCAAGGTATCTGTAATCACTCCCTCTTTCCCTTTTGAATTGATAAAAACCTGCTTTGAATTGACCAATCGACCAGCGGTATTTCGAATACACTTTTTTTGTTTCTATTTTTAGCCAATGAAATGGGAACATGTTTTAAAAGATTATGCCGATTACCTTAGAATAGAACGTGGTCTTTCCACCAATACCATTTCCAGCTACACTTCGGATATCCAAAAAATGATGGGTTTTTTGAAAGAGAACAAGCTTTCCGAAAGCCCATTACAAATCGCCAAGGAAACCGTTCAAAAGTTCATTTATGATGTGGCCAAAACCATGAATCCACGTTCCCAGGCTCGGATTATCTCAAGTCTTAAGGGCTTTTTCAACTATCTTATTTTTGAAGGATACCGCTCTGATAACCCGATTGAACTTATTGAAACACCGAAAATTGGCAGAAAGTTGCCAGATACTTTATCGACCGAGGAAATCAATGAACTCATAAATGCTATTGACCTTTCCCATCAGCAGGGTGAACGAAATCGGGCCATTTTGGAAACTTTGTACGGGTGTGGATTACGGGTTTCGGAGTTGATAGGATTGAAGTTATCCGACCTATATTTTGAAGAAGATTTTATAAAAGTGACGGGGAAGGGAGATAAACAGCGGTTTGTGCCCATCAGCGAAATCAACAAAAAATTCATCAATATCTACAGGTACGAAGTAAGGGTACACCAGAGCATTCAAAAAGAATTTTCAGATTACCTATTCTTGAATCGGAGAGGTAAAAAGCTGACTCGGGCCATGATTTTCACCATCATTAAAGACCTAGCGGAAAAGATTGGCTTGCAAAAAAACATCAGTCCTCACACCTTCAGACATTCCTTTGCTACCCATCTGTTGGAAAACGGAGCGGACCTTAGGGCTATCCAACAAATGTTGGGACATGAGAGTATAACCACAACCGAAGTGTATATGCATGTAAATCGTCAGCACCTAAGCGAGGTGTTGCATCAATTTCATCCAAGAAAATAAAGTTTTCCCTAAAACTTCCATTTGCCGCCAAACTCAAGCCTCGGAAGTCCAATACCATAACCGACCTTATTAAATTCGGGAGTTCCAATGGGCTGCACAAATCTTGTTTCCAGAAACATATTGGGTTTTACCTCATACCCTACTCCAAAAAATACCTCCTGCATTGGTGTGGGATTGGGTCTTCCTGCTCCTTCATTCAACAGATCCCATTCTAATTGATAGCCTCCAAAAAAATAAGATTTTTCACTAATAAACTTTTTGTATCGGATAGGTACATTGAAGCGGTCTGCAAAAAAGGTGCGATAGTGCTCTCCCCCGACACCTATTTCACTGGTTTCTGTCAAAGGAAAATGGATTTCAAACCACGCAAAATTAGAACCATCGCCAAAAGACGGATAATCATGCCCATCAATAAAAACCTTTGGTTTTTCTTCTACACCTACATTTTCGTCAGGGGTTTGTGCGAAGGCAAGCTGAATTCCAAGGAAAAGAACTACAATGGCCCATTTAAAACTTTGGAAGGTCATAGCGATAACTTTCCCTTAAATTACTTCATCTGAGATTTCCTCCCCTTTTCTTTAGCGAAACTTTAACCTAAAAAACCCTGGAAAAAAACAAGATTCCCTTAAGAAAAAGAGTTTAAATTTGACACCTTAAACTTTGAGTATATGGAATCCAATCAACGCAAATGGTGGAAAGAAGGAGTAGTATATCAGATTTACCCAAGAAGTTTTCAGGATACCACAGGAAATGGTGTCGGGGACATTCAAGGGATTATAAAGCGATTGGATTATATTAAGAGTTTGGGTATTGATATTATTTGGTTGTGCCCTGTGTATCGGTCTCCGAACGATGATAACGGCTACGATATAAGCGATTATCGGAATATTATGGAAGAATTCGGCACTATGGCTGATTTCGACCAACTCTTGGCGGGTATGCACGAACGTGGCTTGAAATTGGTCATGGATTTGGTAGTAAACCACACCAGTGATGAACATATGTGGTTTCAAGAATCCCGAAAATCACGAGAAAATCCGCACAGGGATTACTACCATTGGTGGCCTGCGGAAAAAGGGGACCCTCCTAAACGTTTCAGCTATTTTGATGTTGATGGAAATGCTTGGAAATATGACGAGCAAACCGATAGCTACTACCTGCATTATTTTTCAGTAAAGCAACCTGATTTAAAATGGGAAAATCCCAAAGTGCGCGAGGAGATTTATGATATGATGCACTTTTGGTTCAAAAAAGGGGTAGACGGCTTTAGAATGGACGTGATTCCCTTTATTTCCAAAGACATTAGCTATCCTGAATTGCCAGAAGAGTACAATGGAAATTTCGTTCCCTTTTATGCCAATGGTCCAAAATTACACGACTATTTACATGAAATGAACCAAAAGGTTCTCAGCAAATACGATGTCATGACCGTAGGCGAAACTCCAGGAGTAGACCGAGACCAGGCTTTGCTTTTTGTGGATGAAGACCGGGAAGAACTGAATATGTTTTTTCATTTTGAGTTGATGTCCCTGGACCGCGAAGGAGATGAAGTTTTCTGGATGCGTAGCGACCCGTGGAAGCTGACTGAATTCAAAAAGATTTTTTCGGACTGGGATGAAACCTTTGCTGAAAAAGGATGGGGCAGTCTGTTTTTGAGTAATCATGATAATCCCCGTACCATCAGCCGTTGGGGGAATGATTCCCCAGAGCACTGGAACAATTCGACTACCATGCTACAGACCTTTTTATTGACCATGAAAGGGACGCCCTACTTCTACTATGGTGATGAAATTGGGATGACCAACATTCGCTTTGACAACATAGAGGATTACCAAGACATCAACACCCTAAACCGATACGAGTTGCTAAAGCAACAGGGTATGGATTTGAAAACCTTTATTGAAAATGAAAAGGAAGCGGCACGGGATAATGGCCGTACTCCCATGCAATGGGATGATTCAGAAAACGCTGGATTCTCCAAAACAAGCCCTTGGCTTAAGGTAAATCCAAACCATAAAACTGGACTCAACGTTGCCGCACAAGAGAAAGATACTGACTCGGTACTGAACTATTTTAGAAAGATGGTTCAAGTTCGGAAAGACCATTTAGGTTTGGTTTATGGGGATTACACCTTGCTTCTGGAGGATAGTGAAAAGGTATATGCGTACACTCGAATTTCGGATGACAACAAATACCTAATTCTACTCAGTTTCTCGACTGAACCGGTAACCATTGATTTATCCAACGAAGGTTTTGGAGAACTTCATTTGATTATCTCCAATGACAGCTCTATCGCGGACAAGAAAGATGGAAAGTTTGAGCTACAGCCCTATCAGGCGTGTGTATATCGACTTAGATAGTTTTTAGATTTTCTGCGGGAAACATCAATTTGATTGATAGGGCACTTTTGTTCAGTAAGCCTTAGATTAATCATTGGTTTCTTTTACAAGATTCCATCTATGAAAGTGTTAGGTATTTTATTCATTCATTAGAATTTCCTTCAAAACTAAATCAACCTGTTCTTCATTCAATCCTACTTTCATGCTTGGATGGTATAAAAGCCGAATAAGCTCTTTATCAATATCTGCATACTCCGAAGCAAAACCCCCATCGGTAGGTGTTTCATAAAATATGCTGTTTGGAAATCTAGATGAATCTTTCCCCAACCCTAGTATTTGGGTGATTTCCTCAATAATTAAGCTCTCTTGCTTTTCCTTGCTAACCCGAAAAGAATCAATAAAAATCCTTGCTCTATTTATATTATTGTTGTTCCACCAAACATTAAAAATCGCAAAGTTAGAACCTATTTGCCCTTCCGCTTCTGGATAAATGGTAAGGAACTCTGATTTTGTTCCAAAGAATATAAGGCAATTATGAGACTCAAACTGTGTAACAATCTCTATTGAAAAGCCATCTGTTACCAGCTCATTAATTTGATCTATTGTTTGCTCCACTTTGTCTTTTGACGTCGACGAAGCATTACCGGCAATAAAAACTCTCATAGGAGAACTCCATTTTCGTATTATCTCAGCCGAATTTCCATTTTCAAAACCTAAAGCGATTTCTTTGAAATAACTAATAACCACAGTTTCTGATTCGGTTAGTTCTGATTTGTTTAAATCCTGTTCAGCGGTTATACTATTTTCATCTTTGGTACAAGACCATTCAATAATGAAAATACTTGATAAGCAAACTAAGTAGAATCTATTTTTTAAGTTCACGCTTTGTCTAAAATTTATGAATTAGGTTAATGCAATAAGCTAAAACCTATACAACTCTAAGAGCTATGCGAAATTTAGAAAATAGGTAATCGGAGGTTGTATCAAATTGACCAATAGTCTTTTTAGATTGATGGATTTACACCGCCTTCCTATTTTTTGGAAACTTGATACTCCTTTTTAAAAGGACGGATAATCAAACGGGCTTCGCGATCAAATTTAATGTAGTTGTAGACCCAGTTGATAAAGACAACTACCCTATTGCGGAAACCAATCAAGAAATAGAGGTGAACGAACATCCAAACGTACCAGGCAAACACGCCTTGGAACTTGAATTTCTTTAAGTCAACAACGGCCTTATTGCGTCCTACCGTTGCCATACTACCCTTATCCTTGTATTTAAAGGGTTTCATAGGTTTTTCGTCTACCAAACGGGCCAGATTTTCTCCCAAACTTTCCCCTTGCTGAATTGCGGGTTGTGCCATCATAGGATGTCCATGCGGAAATGCTTCAGATTCCATTTGAGCCACATCACCAATAGCAAAAATCTCTTCGAATCCTTCCACTTGGTGAAAGTGATTTACTTTCAATCTACTGCCCCGAGATATGAAATCTCCAGCATCCAGACCTTTGATGCTAACTGCTTTTACACCTGCAGCCCAAACCAAGGTACAGGCTTCAAATTTGGTATCTGTGTCAGTGGTAACCCGTTTACCATTATAATCACTGACGCGAATGTTTTTCCAGACATTCACTCCCAATTTCTCAAGAAACCGTTCAGCTTTTGCCGAGGCAACTTCACTCATGGCAGGGAGTATTCGGTCGCTCCCTTGAACGAGATTTATTTGTGCTCTACGGGTATCTAAATCGGGGTAATCCTTGGGAAGAATTCCTTTTTTTATTTCGGCTAAAGCTCCTGCCAATTCCACTCCCGTTGGACCCCCGCCTACAATCACAAAGTTCATCAAAGCATCCCGCTCATGAAGGTCATCGGTCAACAAAGCCTGTTCGAAATTCTCCAAAATCAGACTTCTCAGATTCAAGGATTGGGGCACCGTTTTCATGGCCATGCCATTGGATTGGATATTCTGATTCCCAAAAAAATTGGTTTCAGAACCTGTGGCCACCACCAAATAATCATACCCAATGCCGCCAATATTGGTTTCCAATCTCCTTTTTTCGGTATCAATTTGCATCACCTCAGCCAACCGAAAATAAAAATTGGGATAGCCTTGTAACACCTTTCGAATGGGATATGCAATGGAATCGGGTTCCAAACCTCCGGTGGATACTTGATACAATAGGGGTTGAAACGTATGGTAATTGTGCCTGTCCAATAAAAGTACCTGCACATCCTTACCTGAAAGCTTTTTTGCTAAAGCAATACCTCCAAATCCCCCGCCAATAATAATGATTCGCGGAAAACTGGACTGCGGAATGTTCATCTCTGACATGGTCATAAAAGTACATATTCCAATGATTACAACAGTATTTTGGAAAGGGTTTTTTAGTATCTTTAATTTTCTGACTAACTCATAAGAACCCATGAAAAAAGTATTGCTCCTTTGCACGCTAAGTTTATTTTGCACAACCCTCTTTTCCCAAAAAAAGGCAGATGATGTTTTAGAAAAATTGGACGCTAACCAAAAAAAGTATGCCGACATCGCTCTCCAGATTTGGGACTTAGCTGAAATGGGCTATTTGGAGGAAAAAAGCTCTGCATTATTGCAAAAAACCCTAGCTGATGAAGGCTTTTCCATAAAAAAAGGAGTAGCAGGAATCCCTACGGCCTTTGTTGCCGAGTATGGTTCGGGCTACCCAGTGATAGCCATTTTGGGCGAATACGATGCACTTCCGGGACTTTCCCAACAGGCTGTTCCAGAAAAAAAGACCGCCAATAAGGCTGCCGGACACGCCTGTGGACATCATTTATTCGGTACAGCTTCCACTGCCGCGGCCATAGCAACAAAAAACTGGCTAAAAGAAAATAAAGGGCAAGGAACCATTCGATTTTATGGATGTCCCGCCGAAGAAGGGGGTTCTGGAAAAGTGTATATGGTACGGGAAGGGCTTTTTAACGATGTAGATATCGCCTTGCATTGGCATCCCAGTTCCCAGAATGCAGCCAGTGCAGGAGCAGCCTTGGCCAACAAATCAGCAAAATTTCGGTTTTATGGTACTTCTGCCCATGCAGCTGGAGCGCCAGACCGAGGTCGTTCTGCTTTGGACGGAGTCGAGGCCATGAATATGATGGTCAATATGATGCGGGAACATATTCCACAAGAAGCTAGGATTCACTATGTAATCACAGATGGAGGAAAAGCACCAAATGTCGTCCCTAATTTTGCTGAAGTGTATTACTACGCCCGACATGGAAAGCGAGATGTGGTCATCGATATTTTTGACCGCATTGTAAAGGCGGCCGAAGGGGCAGCTTTAGGTACGGGTACCACCATGGATTATGAAATGATTGGGGGTACACATGAATTACTTCCTAATCTTACCCTTCAAAAAATCATGCATAAAAATTTAAGTGCCATTGGAGGCGTAACCTATACCGACGAAGAAAAGCAATTTGCAGAAAAGATTTCCAAAAGTCTTGGTTATGAGGAATTGGATATGAAACGAGCCTTGAACATTCAACCGTATAAAGAAGAGGCTCGTGCGTACGGTTCTACAGATGTGGGTGATGTTAGTTTTGCAGTACCTACCGTAGGCATGGGAACCGCTACTTGGGTTCCGGGAACCCCTGCGCATAGCTGGCAGGCTGTTGCGGCTGGGGGTACATCCATAGGTGTTAAAGGAATGATGGTAGCTGCCAAAACCCTAACACTTACCGCTATGGAACTGTTCTCTGACACTAAAATTGTAGAGGCGGCAAAAACGGAATTTATCGAACGTCGTGGAGAGGATTTTGAATATATTCCACTATTGGGAGACAGACCTCCTGCTTTGGATTATAGAAAATAATTCCAAGCATCCAGATGTAACAAAACCGGAATTTTTCATACCAATTAGGAAAACTTACCAACCACTTTGAACAAAGAACTGGAACATCGTTTTGTTACGGAGCTTGAGAACAATCAAAACATTGTTCACAAAGTATGCAGCCTATATACGAATGACAGGGATTCCCATAAGGACCTATTCCAAGAAATTACCATTCAATTATGGAAAGCCTATCCCAAGTTTCGTGGTGATGCCAAGTTCAGTACATGGATGTACCGTGTTGCATTAAACACGGCCATTACCCTGTACAGAAAGTCAAAAAAGAAAGTTGACACACAGGACTATGACTCAGTTATTTATAAAATAAAGGCTGATGAGTATGACGATACGGAAGAAAAGCAACTCAAGTTGATGTACAATGCCATTAAACAGCTTGGAGATATTGATAAGGCGTTGGTCTTTCTGTATTTGGAAGATAAAGATTATAGTGAAATTTCGGAGACTTTGGGTATTACAGAAGTGAATGCCCGTGTGAAAATGAACCGGATAAAAAATAAATTAAGAACCATCTTAAATCCTTAGTTATGATGGATGAATTGGAGCTCTTAAAAAAGGATTGGCAGAATAAGGAAGCACAACTTCCTAAACTTTCCTACGATGATATCTATCCAATGATTTGGAAAAAATCCTCTTCCATGGTGAAATGGATTTTTTACATCAGTCTTATTGAATTCGTTTTTTGGGCGGCCATCAATATCATCTCAAGTGACCCACAATATATGCAAGACCTGAAGGCAATGCATATTTATAATATCATGATGGTTTTGAATTTTGTCAATTATGGAATTATCCTCTATTTCATTTTTAAGTTTTACATGAACTATAGGAAAATATCGGTCACGGATTCTTCCCGTAAACTCATGAAAACCATATTGAAAGTCAAACGAACCGTTACCCAATACGTCTGGTTCAACCTTATCATTTTCGCGACCTATATGATTATAAGCCTATACGGGGTTTTGCTTTACAGTGATGAGGGTAGGGAAATCGTAGAAACTGCCACAGAACAGGGTAACGAGGTTACTTTTTGGTTTCTGGTGATTGCAGTCTCAGTTTTATTTACAGGAGTACTGTTGGTTGCCATTTGGCTCTTTTATAGACTCCTATATGGCATCCTGCTTAAAAGACTCAAAGAAAATTATAGAGAACTGAAAAAACTGGAAGTCTAATCCCCTTTGTAACTATACCGCCTTTTCTGATGCTCTTCTTCATAGGCGATTAAATCTTCTTCTGGGATAACATGTAGAAAGGATGGATGTTGCTCAATGGCATATTCCAGCTTCTCGATTATGGCTTCCACAGACTCATTGTCATAATCTATTTCAAGAGGAGCCTTGATATGCATGGATTGCAAAATACCCTTCTTTTTTACCCGAAGCCCTTTTTTATCAAAGGAGCGTCTAAAACCGTCTATTACCACCGGAACCACTACAGGCTTATAACGTTTGATAATATGCGCTGTACCCTTTCTCAGAGGTTTCCAGGGGGTCGTTGTTCCCTGGGGAAAAGTAATCACCCATCCATCGTCCAAAGCTTTCGCAATATTACTGATATCACTAAATTTTACTTGGCGATTTACATCTTGACCATCGGCTCTCCACGTTCTTTCTATGCTTATGGAACCGGCATACGCCAAAATTTTGGTCAACATGCTTTTTTTCATGGTTTCCTTGGCCGCCACGTAATAGATGTTCAGCTTGGGGTTCCATAGATACCCAAGGTTTTTGATGCTATCTTCCCTTCCGCTCAAACTGGCATTAAAAACATGGAACATCGCAACCACATCCGCGAAATAGGTTTGATGATTACTTACAAAAAGTACGTTGTTTTCTGGAAGATCTCGAATTACCTGTGAACCTTCAATCTCTAGGGTATTGAAACCCTTATACCGTTGATGGGTCATCATACCGGCGATACGAATCAACCATTTTTTGAGGAAAAGGATGTGCCCAAAAGGATTTTCTTTAAAGAGCCCCATAAATTTGTGTAAAAAGCTAATGTACAAAAATGACCCTTATAGCACCTGTTCCAAGAGCTCTTTGATTTCACTTAGCATCATAGCCGTAGCCCCCCAAACGGTATAACCATTTAATTTAAAGGCAGGTACGCTAATGTTTTTTGCATAAGAGGTACTCAATTTTTCCTCTGAAAGATTGGAGCCATCCAAAAAGTCAGATAACAGCACCTCAACAACGGATTCCACTTCGCTTTCTTGGATTTGAAATGATTCAGGTTTAGGGTACAAACCGATATAGGGTTGAACCAAAAAATTGCTTGGAGGAATGTATACCTCGCTTAATTCCTTTACTACCTCCACGGAAGTGGGAGGTATACCCACCTCCTCATGGGTTTCACGTAACGCCGTTTCCAAAAGACTTTTATCCTCAGGTTCTTCTTTTCCACCAGGAAAAGCAATTTGATTGGAATGAACTCCTTGATAGGTTTTTCTGAGAATAAGTAATAGCTGTGTATTTTGACTAGTATTGGGATAGAATAAAGCCATTACACCCGCTTTTTTTGGATTCTGGGCTTCAATCTTCTTGGACTCTAACCACTGCTTTCTAAAAGCCGGCGACATTTTATGATGTGAATCGCTTCCCGGCAGCGGTAGATTTTTTATTTTTAAAACTTGTTCGTAAAACTCTTGAAAATCCATGAGGTTTAGAAAATCGGCTTGCATTACAAGTATACTACTATTTTTTTTGGTCTCCTGCGGAGAAACTTCCAAAAAAAAGGAACCTGAATCGGTTGCTAAACAGGAAGTGAAAGATACCGTTCAGGAAGTCAAGGAACCGAGTGAACCCGAGCCTGAGGAAAAGGAAGAGAAATTTCTACTTACGGAGGAAAACGCCATTGATTTTTTCTTCAACTATGCCCAAGAGGAAAAAGCCAATAAGGTTAAACTAACCACCAGTATGGGAAGTTTTACTGTGCAGTTATACGATAATGTTCCATATCACAAAGCCAACTTCATTTATCTAACACGGAAAGGGTATTTTGACAACACCCAATTTCATAGAATTGTAAAGGAATTTATAATTCAGGGAGGAAATTCGGATGACAAAGAAACCCCCCGAAAGAGAAGAGATATCGGTCGATACTTACTGCCTCCAGATGCCAAAAAAGGATACAAACACCATAGGGGAACCATTTCCATGCCGAGCAGCGAAAGGGATAATCCGCATAAGTTGGCTTCTCCCTATGAGTTTTTTATTGTGGTCGCTAAACCAGGCTCTTATCATCTTGACGGTGCTTACACCCCATTTGGACGGGTAATTCAGGGAATGGATGTTGTGGATGCCATAAACCAAGTACCTGTGGGAGATGGCGATTGGCCATGGCAAAATGTGTATATCTTAAAAGCTGAAGTGCTTTAGTTAAGGTTTGGACGGATAAATATTGGGTAGTCTGATACTAAACCGAACGGCAAGGATACGTAGGGTAATCACTGCCAAAATTGAACTGATATAGGCGTATTCTTCTGGAATTCCAGTCCATTTGAGAATAAAGTATAAAGTACCTCCTAGGATGCATACGGTGGCGTAGATTTCTTTTCTAAAAATCACTGGAATTTCATTACAAAGTATATCACGAAGCACACCACCAAAACTTGCAGTCATCGTTCCTAGAGCAATACACATGATGGGTGATAAATTGGCCTCCAGTCCCTTCTCGATTCCCAGCATGGTATAGAGTCCAATTCCAATGGTATCAAACAAAAAAAGTGACTTTCTAAGATATTTTAGCTGTCTAGAGAAAATTATGGTTAATACAACGGTAGCAGGAAGAATGGACACATAGGTCAAATCACGCATCCAGGTAACGGGGGTATTGCCAATCAGCAAATCCCGAAGGGTTCCTCCCCCAATGGCGGTCACGAAAGCGATAATCAGTACCCCAAACAGGTCTAATCGTTTGTCCATCGCCACCAATACCCCAGAAACAGCGAATGCAATTGTACCCAATATATCGACCAGCTGATACAGTCCCATTACATTTTTTGCGTATAGTAGTTGTAATCTTTTAATACCGTATCCAAATATGGGGCATCGTATAGCTCTGATTTTGTATTCAGGATGCTTTCCACCTTAACCCGTAGTGCTTTGAGCGTTTTAAAATCACTACTTTTCTTGGCAATCAGATAGGTGTCTTTTATTAGTCTTACATCCTTATCGGTCAAAACGGTCACGTTGGTGAACATGGGTTCGTATTTTTCCTCTACTTCTTCCAAAATAGTATGGGATACTTTAGTCTTGTTTTTTGTACTAATCACTACGGTACCTGCTGCAGCGTCTCCTACTCGTTGTCTTTTTTCCGAAAAAAGGATACTCAGAATACCGATGGAGCCCAAAAAAATCCAGATATCAACCAAACGCAGCATCCAACGTACCAGATAATTGCTCCAATGCACCGGGGTTCCATCCACTTTTACCACACGCATCTTCAAAAGCATTTTCCCAACGGTTTTCCCATTGAAAATGCTATGCATCAATAAACTATAGAACATGGCTGGAAGAAAAATAAAGGCCACTAAACCACGTTGCGTCCAGGTATCTTCATACACATAAGAAATGGCATCACCTATCAGATTTACCAAAAACGCATACATGTACAAAATCAAGGCATCTATAAAAAAAGATACAATACGTTCACCCAGCCCTACAATTTTATAATCCAGGTTTACATTTTGCGTTGTATTGATTTGGAGGTTACCCATATAACATTAATTTTAGACCATCGGTAATATTTTTATATGCGCGAAGCAGCCTTTGTGAAACAAAATAAGGAAAAATGGATAGCATTTGAAAAGGCTATTTTGAATGGCGCTTCCACAAGTCCAGACGAGTTGGCCGATGGCTATATTCAATTGACGAATGATTTGGCATATGCCCAAACCTACTACGCTGAAAGTAAGACTTTATTGTACCTGAATTCCTTGGCATCCCAAGCGCATCAGAAAATTTATAAGAACAAAAAAGAGTCCCGAAATAGAATTGTGGAATTCTGGGGATATGAATTTCCCCTTTTCTTCAGACAATATCATAAAACATTGCTGACCGCCTTTTTGATTTTTGCCTTAGCTACCGCAATTGGAAGTCTGTCGGCATTAAATGACGCTTCTTTTGTACGTTTAATTTTGGGCGATGCCTATGTAAACCTTACCCTGGAGAACATTGCCAAAGGGGAACCTACAGCAATTTACAAAAGCGGCAGTGAAATAGGGACATTTTTGGGAATCACTATCAATAATATCCGGGTGGCTTTTTTAGCTTTTGCATTTGGCGTGATAACAAGCATTGGAACGGCCTATATTCTTTTTAGCAATGGGGTTATGCTGGGTGCATTTATTACCTTCTTTTATACCAAAGGGGTGTTTTTTGAAGCCAACCGACAAATTTGGTTGCATGGTACTATTGAGATTTCGGTTATCATTATTGCTGGATGCGCCGGGCTAATTATGGGGAACAGCATTCTATTTCCCAAAACCTTTTCGCGAAGAGTGTCTTTTATGAAGGGTGCCAAAGATGGGTTAAAAGTGGTCGTGAGTACCATCCCATTTTTTATCATTGCGGGTTTCATTGAAGGTTTTATTACCCGTTACGCCGATATGCCCGCTTGGTTAGCATTTTTGATTATCGGTGGCTCCTTGGCCCTCATTGTTTTTTATTATATCATTTATCCTATTACAATAAACAGATTGCATGGCAAACAAATACCTTGAGCTTAGGATAAACCGTGATTTTGGTGATATTCTTTCGGTTTATTTCGATTTTTTGAAACAGAACATAAAAACGTTTACGAACGTTTTTCTACGGTACAATGGGATTTTTATCATAGGTCTTCTTATCACGAGCTACTTATTGGTATCAGGCTTTGCAGGTTTGATTGCCGCTGACGGTTTGTATGGCAATGGTAGTGGCACGGTTTCCGAGGATGAGTACTTGGTCTATCTTTTTTCTGGATTGGGTATCTTCTTTGTGATATTTCTAATCGTAGCTGCTTTAAATTTCAGTATTAGTTCGGCCTATTTGGTTAAATACGATGAGACCAAAGGAAACCTATTTGACAAGAGGGAGGTTTGGAATCTTTTTAAAGACAGACTAGGCAGTATTCTGCTCTTTATTGTAATTCTTGTGCCCATTTATCTTGTATTCATGATTGTAGTTTTAATAACCGCTTTCATCCCATTAGCAGGTCTTTTTATCCAATATGTTCTGCAGTTTTTTCTAGCCGCGTGGATAGGAGTATCGTTTTTCTGCATGCTTTCTGAAAACAAATCGGTAATGGATGCTTTTGGGGAAGGATGGTCTTTAGTAATCAATAATTTTTGGAAATCCATAGGGGTGAATTTCATATTAGGTTTACTTAATGGGCTTTTATTTTTTATTATCATGGTCATTCCCGGGGTCATTATTGGGGTATATACCTTTCATGTAGTGGAAAATCAAGTGAATGTAACCGGTTCTGTTATTTCTATGGTCATTTACACCCTTGCGCTATGTCTAGTTTTGGTTGCCTCCGTTTATGCACAATGCCTTTCTCAATTTGTAAATGGCATTTTGTACTATGCGCTGCATGAGAAAACCTACAATGTGAATACCCGCAGTAAAATTGAAGAAATAGGAAAGCCCAGTCTGTGAGAAGAATTATTTGCCTTTTATTTCTTATTCCATTTTTCGGGTTGGGTCATTTTCAGCAAAAAGACTCGATTCAACTTCAATACGACTCAGATTCTAAACTAGAAACACGAAGCTTTGAGCAGGACTTAACTGAAAAGTATCAAGGGGATGAATTCGATTACGAGATTAAAACCGGGGAGTCACAGAACTTACTGCTCCGTTTTTTAAGGTGGCTTTTTAATGGGTTGGGCGATATTTTCGGTTTTGACGTTTCCCCAGAAACCTTAAAGGTCATCCAATATTTTATCTATGTGTTGATGGGGCTTTTGGTGATTTATCTCTTGGCCCGTTTCTTGACCAATGAAAGATTCAATTCCATTTTTACCAAAAAAGCCACTTCCATTCTGGATGTGGATTTATCTGAACAACATATTGAAAGTTTGGATTTGGATACCTTGCTTAGGGATGCCTTAGGCCAAAAGGATTACCGTTTGGCCGTACGGTATCAGTTTTTAAAAGTGTTAAAAAGACTTTCCCAAAAAGAATTAATAGAATGGCATTTTGAAAAGACCAATGCCGATTACCAAAAAGAGTTGAAGGAAAATAAGTTAAAAACAAAATTCAAAGAAGTATCCTATTTGTATGAACATATTTGGTACGGTGAAAAAGCCATAAACTCCAGCCAATACAAACAAACGGATGATAGGTTCAATGCACTTAACATTTTAATACCCCAATAAACTGTGGATAGGCGGTCAAAAATAGTACTCGGTGTTTTCTGTTTGGTGATTCTTGGCATCATCATTACAGAAATAGTTCGCCCCAGACCGATTAATTGGAGAGCTTCCTATACCGATACGGATAAAATACCTTTTGGCTGTTATGTACTGTACAACGAACTTCCCACGCTTTTTAAAAATGCCGACATCCAGACCATATATGATAACACCTATGATGCCTTAATCCAGGTAGATAGTACCCAAGACTCTGGATTCATCTTTATAAATAATTTCATCTACTTTGATGAGGAGGAAACCCACAAGTTGCTGAACTACGTGAAAAAGGGTAATACCGCCTTTATCGCTGCCAGTGATTTTGGAGGGGTATTATCAGATACCCTAAACCTTGGTGTCCTCTCCGATTATGGTTTAGATGAGGAAAAAGCAGAATTGAATCTGACCCATAACGATTTCAAGGGGGAATCTTACGAATATTCTAGGGGAATGTTGTACACGAGATTTACCAGTATGGACACTCTGGAATCCAAGGTATTGGGTAATATCAAATTTACAAGGCGCAATGTTTTACAGAACGCTCCAGATGAATATATCGATTCTCCCAACTTCATAGAGACCCAGTTTGGCAAAGGAAAATTTCTGTTGAGCACTACTCCTCAAGCTTACACCAATTATTATGTGCTTGGGCAAAATCAGAAGTATGTAGCGCAAACTTTATCATACCTTTCAAAAGAGAAAATCTATTGGGATAATTACAAAAAATCAGGGAGAGTGGTTGTCACCTCGCCCATGCGATTTGTACTTACACAAAGTGGTTTGAAATGGGCGTATTATCTTACCATAAGTGCACTACTCCTTTTTGTGATTTTTCGAGCCAAACGGGAACAACGAATTATCCCCGTTATCAAACCCCTTGAAAATTCCTCAGTGGAATTTGCCCGAACGGTTGGTGCCTTATATTATCAAAACCGGGATTTTACGGACTTGATTCACAAGAAAATCACCTTTTTCCTCTCCTACCTGCGGAATAAATATTATCTGGATATCTCCGATATTTCAGATAAAACGGTCCTGGAACTCTCAGCTAAAACCGGAAAAAGTAAGGAAGAGGTAAAGCGGTTATTGGAGTTTATTGTAACGCTAAAAAATAAAAATGTCCATACGGAACAGGACAGTATCAAATTAGACAAGATAATTACAGATTTTAAAAAATAATACATGGAAGAAAAAGAGCAACAAGGAGAAGGTTTGGAATTCAATTCAAGAATCGACCTTAGCCAATTGCAGGCTGCAGTATCTCAGATTCAAGCGGAATTGGGAAAGGTCATTATAGGCCAAGAGCGTATGATAGAATTGCTAATCATTTCCATTTTGGCCAATGGACATTCTTTGATAGAAGGGGTCCCCGGGGTTGCCAAAACCGTGACGGCAAAGTTATTGGCGCGCACCATGAACGTGGACTTTAGTCGGATTCAGTTCACCCCAGACCTGATGCCCAGTGACATTTTGGGTACTTCAGTTTTCAACGTGAAAACCTCAGAGTTCGAGTTCAAAAAAGGGCCTTTATTCTCTAATATCATTTTGATTGACGAAATCAACAGGGCCCCGGCCAAAACCCAAGCCGCACTTTTTGAGGCCATGGCCGAGCGACAAATTACCATGGATGGAACCGAATATACTATGGAACCTCCATTTTTGGTTTTTGCTACTCAGAATCCAGTGGAGCAAGAAGGTACCTATCGACTTCCAGAGGCTCAATTGGACCGTTTCCTTTTTAAAATCGATGTCCACTATCCTTCTCTCGAAGAAGAGGTTAAAATTTTGGAGAGCAAGCATGCCCAAAAAACTGAAGTTGTGGAAGATATGGTCAAATCTGTGTTATCCGCAGTGGAAATTGCAGAATACCAAAAAATCATTAAGGAAATTACAGTCGAGAAAAACCTCATCACCTACATTGCTTCTATTGTAAACAATACACGTTCCAATGCCAATTTGTATTTAGGGGCTTCCCCGAGAGCCTCTATCGCTTTGATGGACGCTTCCAAAGCCTTGGCGGCAATTAATGGAAGGGATTTCATCACTCCGGATGATATCAAGAAAGTGGCCGGCCCTATTCTGTCCCATAGAATCATTCTAACTCCTGAACGAGAGATGGAAGGTTTGACTGCAACCCAGGTGGTTTCGCAAATTGTGGATAGCATTGAAATCCCTCGATAAAGAAAGTTTTTTGAAGAAGTTCTTTAAAAATATCTACTTACAAAAGCGCTTTTTTATAGTGCTAATTGCGCTTATCGTAGGTTTTCTACTCTCTTATATCTATCCAAGTTGGTATGAGGTTTTCCGAATTCTCTTTTTTGCATTGGTTATGCTTTTATTGGTGGATTACATCCTGTTGTTCGCTTCCAAAGGAAAGTTACATGCCACTCGGGTGGTGCCTGATAAATTGTCCAATGGGGATGCCAATCCTATCCAGATTTCATTAACCAACAGTTACCTTTTTCAAGTTTGGTGTAAAATCATTGACGAAATCCCATTTCAATTTCAGAAGCGTGATTTTGGCATAGATAGCATCGTTAAATCTGGAAAAACCCAATCTTTTGAATACAAATTAAGGCCCACCGAGCGTGGAGTTTATGAGTTTGGCAGTTTGAATGTTTTTTCGGCTTCACCCATTGGCTTTTTAGCCAGAAGATACCGATTTGATACCGCCACCGAAGTACCAGTGTATCCCTCTTTTCTTCAATTGCGAAAATATGACCTGATTGCTTTTACTAATCGGTTGCATGAATACGGTCTGAAAAAAATAAGGCGAATTGGTCATACCATGGAATTTGAACAAATCAAGGAATATGTCCAAGGAGATGATATTCGAAATATCAATTGGAAGGCAACCGCCAAGAAAAGTCAATTGATGGTCAACCAATATCAAGATGAAAAATCACAACCTATCTATTCGGTAATTGATAAGGGAAGGGTAATGAAAATGCCTTTTGAGGAACTGAGTTTATTGGATTACGCTATCAATGCTACTTTGGTGATTAGCAACATTGCCCTTAAAAAGCAGGACAAGGCAGGAATGTTCTCTTTTAGCAATGCCATTGAGAACCGGGTTGTAGCGGAACGAAGAAATTCTCAGATGAATTTAATTCTCGAGACCCTATACAACCTGCGAACCGATTTTGTTGAAAGTGACTTCAGTCGACTCTACGTTGATATTAAGCGAAATTTAAATCAACGAAGTCTTTTACTGCTGTATACCAACTTTGAGACCTTGGATGCCCTACATCGTCAAATGGGATATTTACAAGCCATTGCCAAGCAACACTTGTTGGTGGTAATTTTCTTTGAAAATACGGAGCTCAATCTATTTGCTGATAAAAAAGCGGAAAACATCCAACAGGTATTTGAACAAACCATTGCCGAGAAGTTTGTCTATGAAAAAAAGTTGATTGTCAACGAATTACGAAAACATGGCATCCAAACCATTTTGACCAAACCTGAGGACCTGACCATCAATACCATAAACAAGTATCTGGAAATAAAGGCTAGGGGAATGATTTAGAAGATGTTTCAAAATCATGTATGATCTGCGAAGCAAAACCAAAAGGGGTCAAAGAAGGCAGCTTATATGAATCCAAATTCGCGTCAGAAAACATAGTCGCAGTAATCCCATAGGTATAGCTTTGTTTATTGAAACTATTCGCATAGCGAAGGCGACCATCTTTCTTTTTCTTGGAGAAAAGCTCAATAGTCACGCCTACTGCGACACCTCCCAAAATGGTAGCAACCAAATCATCATTGTCCCATCCATTGTCCCGTTGACTGGCATCTACCGACTCTTTGGCCAAACCTATCAATGTACTTCCGGCAACGGCACCGACAAATGTCCAGACGCGGTTTCCATCAGAAGCTTTTTTTGCCACCCCAGCGCCAACAAGACCAAATAAGCCCCCACCAACAAAATGAAGTGCTTTATCACGTTCTATTTGACCATGCATAGAAAATGCAAGGCATAAAACGACCAATGTGGGGATGAGTCTTTTCATACAGGCTAAATGTATCAAAAAGTGAGGTGAAAACCTATAGGTTCCCTATTTCCTTTCGGGCTACATTGAACTCCGCCAAGATATCAGAAATGATTTTGGAAGCGGGTTGGATGTCATGAATAATGCCGGAAACTTGACCTATTTCCAATTCGCCATTTTGCATATCCCCTTCAAACATGCCTCTTTTGGCTCTGGCTCGACCCAAAAGTGTTTTTAAATCCTCAACGGAGGCATTGTTTTTATAAGCTTCCTGTACTTCTTGATAAAACTCATTTTTGAGCATGCGTACCGGGGCCAATTCCTTAAGGGTAAGCAGGGTATCCCCCTCTTTGGCGTCTACCACCGCTTTTTTGAAGTCTTCATGGGAAGAAGCTTCGTTGCTTGCCACAAACCTACTACCGATTTGTACGCCATCCGCGCCTAAAACCATAGCGGCCAACATTGCTCTACCGGATGCAATGCCCCCTGCTGCAATCAAGGGAATCTCAATCTTTTCTTTTACCGAAGGAATGAGAACCATAGTTGTTGTCTCATCCCGACCATTGTGTCCTCCAGCCTCAAAACCTTCGGCAACAATGGCATCCACTCCGGCATCCTGCGCTTTTTGGGCAAACTTTACACTGCTCACCACATGTACCACGGTAATTCCCTTTTCCTTCAAAAAAGAAGTATAGGTTTTTGGATTACCAGCAGATGTGAAAACAATCTTGACCTCGTTATCTACAATTACCTGTATGAGCTGGTCTAAATCGGGATACAACATAGGGACATTGACCCCAAAGGGTTTGTCCGTAGCCTTTTTACATTTTTTGATGTGTTCATCCAACACCTCAGGATACATACTTCCAGCACCCAAAATTCCCAGTCCGCCAGAATTTGAAACTGCAGAAGCCAAACGCCAACCACTGGCCCAAATCATTCCAGCTTGAATTATGGGGTATTTAATATCAAAAAGTAGCGTAACCCTGTTTTTAGCCATATTGTTTTAAGAAATAACCCCTGAACCAACCAATTCATCATCCAGATACCAAGCTACAAATTGTCCTTCGGTAATGGCTGACTGTTTTTCTTCAAAATCAACATAAAGTCCTGACTCTGTCCTATATAGTTTGGCTTTCTGAAGAGGTTGTCGGTATCGAATTCTAGCCATAACCTCCATCGTCTGGTCGGGTTCCAATTCCAAATCGGGTCGTACCCAATGTAATTCTTCACCTTTTACAAAAAGTGTTTGACGGTACAAACCAGGGTGGAGTTTTCCTTGGCCTGTGTAAATGATATTTTTATCCACATCGGTTTCAATAACAAAAAGAGGTTCTTTAGTTCCTCCCACATCTAATCCCTTGCGCTGTCCTATCGTAAAATAATGGGCTCCTTGATGCTCTCCAACCACTTTGCCGTCCGTTTCAGCATACGCTTTCTTTTCCGAATAGTAGGCCAGTTCCTCCCGTTTTGTGCCAAAACTTGGAGTATTTTCCTCATAGTGGTGCGCTGTTGCGGGCACTTCTACTATCAGCCCTTTTTTAGGTTCTAGCTTTTGCTGGAGAAATTCGGGCAATCTTACTTTACCGATAAAGCAGAGCCCTTGGGAGTCTCTTTTGTCTGCTGTAATCAAATCATTTTGAGCTGCAATTTCCCGTACCTCAGATTTATTTAGTTCACCAATAGGAAAAAGTGTTTTTGACAATTGTTCTTGGGAAAGCTGACAGAGAAAATAGGACTGGTCCTTATTTTTATCAACTCCAGCCAAAAGCTGGTAGGTTTCATTGCCATTCTCGTCTGTAAGGGTCCCTTTTCGGCAATAATGTCCTGTGGCCACATAATCTGCTCCCAATTGAAGGGCAATCTTCAGAAATACATCAAACTTAATTTCTCTGTTGCAAAGCACATCTGGGTTGGGCGTGCGTCCTTTTTCATACTCGTCGAACATGTAATCCACGATACGTTCCTTGTACACCGCACTCAAATCCACAGTCTGGAAAGGAATCCCCAGTTTCTCTGCAACAATCAGTGCGTCGTTACTATCCTCTAACCAGGGACATTCATCCGAAATGGTCACAGAGTCGTCATGCCAATTCTTCATAAATAGGCCAATAACCTCATATCCCTGCTCTTTTAATAAATAGGCAGAAACACTTGAATCCACTCCTCCCGATAAACCTACCACAACCTTCTTCATTATCTCGTTTTGATGTTGCAAAATTACAAAATAGCCTAGGAAAATCTTCTAGCCCATCTCAGTCGTTTCAAAACCTCTCACTTAACAAAATTTAGCCTCTAATATCTTGTTCTTTCATCATTATATGATGCTGTCTTAAGAAGTCGAAAATGCACTCAATTTTCAGCTACCTGACTTTTCAAAGCAATGGTCTTGTTTTACGTCAAACCCAACCATAGACTATCTTATGAATTTGTTTAACTTTTGATTTGTAAAATTACACAGTTTTAATTTCTTTTTGTTCTACGAGGAAGTAGGTGTAAATCTTAGACAAACAAGAATATTTGTTTAAATAAAAACCCCTGATAATGAAATGCTTAAAGCTTAGACCTAAACTAGGAAAGTAATTTTAACCCAGGAAAGTACAATACCAAATCTCATCCTAGAGACATAATCTTTTCTTTGTTTGAAATCTCACGGGTCATTTTAGTTCCCTTGGGTTTTTGTGTTTTCATCATTTTGTTTAATGAGTTTGTTAAACTTTTTATAAAAAAGCATAAACAAAAGCAACTAATTTAGTTTAAAATAATCTAAATAACATTAAACAAAAAATCTAAAAATTACATCTTATGAAAGCACTAATTAGATTATCCCAAATCACCTTAGTCATTTTTTCATTTATTCTGGTTTCCTGTTCAGACGACGACGATGGTACGCCCAATCCCAATCAACCCGAAAATAACATAGTAGAGACCGCACAAGCTACTTCAGATTTAGGCAGTTTGGTAAGTGCGTTACTACAAGCTGATGAAAGTGCCGACAATGATTTAGTTAGTGCTTTAAGTGGAGAAGGACCTTTCACAGTCTTTGCACCTACCAATGCTGCTTTTGCGGACCTATTAGCTCAACTAGATGGATTCGATTCTTTAGATGATTTCAACTCTACTGAGCTACAGAACCTGTTGGCCGTAATTCTTCAATATCATGTTATTGCCGGCACTGCCGCTTTCTCAACTGATTTGAGCGATGGGCAATCCTTGACCACATTACAAGGGTCTACGCTTACCGTATCCACAACGGGTGGAGTTTTTATTCAAGATGCCACCGATGTACCAGCGGAGGTTACCCAAGCCAATGTTGAAACTACAAACGGAGTTGTACACGTAATTAACAAAGTGCTACTTCCTCAAACTATTTTGGATGAATTGGCAGATATCATTCTGATTCCAATTACTGACTTGGCCATAGGTAATGAAAACCTTCAAAACCTGGTTGCTGCGCTACAAGCGGCCAATGGAGATTTGCCAACCGTATTAAGAGGTGATGGACCTTTTACCGTTTTGGCTCCGACAGATACTGCTTTTGAAACTTTCTTGGATGGCGCTCAATTAAGCGACGTAGACGTTGATGTCCTTACCAACGTTCTTCTAAACCATGTTATAAGTGGAGAGTTGTTATCAACGGATTTGGAAGCTTTAGGTTCCGGTTATGCAAACACTTTGGCTACAGGTGCTGGTGAACAAAACATCAGTATTTTCTTTAATACCGACGGCGGAGTTGAGTTTAATGGAGTTTCCGAAGTGGTGACTCCCAATGTAAGAGCTTTAAATGGCGTTGTTCACGTGGTTAACACAGTAATTGATATCCCAAATATTGTAGACCACGCGGTAGCTAATCCTAATTTATCCTCTTTGGTAGCTGCATTGACGGATGGGGGCAATACTACCTTTACAGACCTACTTTCTGATTCAACACAAGATTTTACAGTGTTCGCACCTGTAAATGATGCCTTTACGGCTTATACAAATCCTGGGGCATTTGATATTAATGATGTTCTTTCCAATCACGTAGTCGTGGGAGCTGCAGCATTTAGCTCTGGTCTTTCAAATTCGTATGTGAATACAGCCGCCGAGTTCGATACAGATGAAAACTATTCACTTTACATCAATACAGATGATGGAGTCACTTTGAATGGAATTAGTGATGTAACAACTGCTGACGTAGTTGCTTCAAATGGAGTTATCCATGTCGTTGATACAGTCATAGACCTTCCTAATTTGGTAGACTTCGTAGCCGCGGACCCTAATTTTGATTCATTGGAAGCTGCTCTAACCACAGATGGGCAGCCAGATTTTATATTGACACTTTTAGGAGATGGGCCTTTTACCGTTTTTGCACCAGACAATGCTGCTTTCCAAGCTTTGTTGGATAGCAACGATATGTGGGATTCATTAGACGATATTGACACTGCATTATTGACTAGTGTTCTTCAACATCATGTAATTTCAGGCGCCAATATTCGCTCTGGTGATTTGACACCAAATGGAAACACAATAACTCCAGCCACGCTTGAGGGTGATACGTTTACCATTACTTTACCAGGAACCGGTGAGAATATTGCAGATGTTACCGATGGTGCAGGAAATACCGGAATAGGAATTACTACGGTTGACTTGCAAGCTGCCAATGGTGTAGTGCATGTTCTAAATATGGTATTGATTCCAGATACCACAAACTAAGAAATTATTGAAAAAGGGATGGGACGAGAACCTCATCCCTTTTTTACCTCACACTAATTTTTAACCTTAAAACACATATGAAATGAAAAAAGCACTACGATTAGGAGGTTTCCTCCTGGTCTTCGTACTTGCTCTATTTACATTTTCAGCATGTAGCGAAGATGACGAGCAAGCTATTGGAGACACCAATCCCACAGAAGAATTAGACAATATTGTTGAAACAGCCCAAGGAAATGACGCCCTAAGTTCCTTGGTTGCCGCATTGACCACCGCAGACCTTAATGATGACTCCGATTTAATCGGTACCCTTAGCGGTACAGGTCCATTTACTGTATTTGCACCTACAAATGAAGCTTTCGCGGCCTTACTCGGAAGTCTTGATGGTTTTGACTCTTTGGATGATTTCGATACAGAGGAAGAGCGAGCCCTGTTGGCAACTATTTTGAAATATCACGTAGTAGCTGGTGTTGCCGCCGCCTCAACCGATTTAAGTAATGGGCAAACCATAGAAACGGTACAGGGAGAAGATGTGACCGTTACTTTAGTAGACGATAATGTCTTCATTGGCGACGCTACAGATACCGATGCTGAAGTATTAATTCCTGATGTAAACGCTTCAAACGGAATAGTCCATGTAATCAACAAAGTATTGCTACCGCAGGAAGTAATCGACGCCTTGAATCCCCCTGTCACCGAAACCTTAGTTGACATTGTGGTAGGTACAGAAGCGCTTTCCTTATTGGAGGGTGCAGTTATCAAAGCTGGGCTGGTGGATACTTTAAATGGAGATGGGCCTTTTACTGTTTTCGCCCCAACCGATGACGCTTTCGTTGCGCTACTCGATATTTTGGGTGATAACTATTCGTCCTTGGATGACTTTGATACGGAGGAAGAAATTGATTTACTTCGTAACATTCTACTTTATCACGTAATTCCAGCACAAGTACTTGAAGCAGACTTAGCTGCTGGGGATGTTCCTACTGCATTTACCGGAAACTCCATTTCAGTAATTGCGTCTGGTGATACGTTTGTAATTGGTGACGCTTCCGATGTGGACGCCAATATTACCGATACTGATATTTTAGCATCCAATGGGGTGGCCCACACTATCGACAAAGTGTTGTTACCTCAAGCAGCGCTAGACTTTGTAGCTACACTTCAGCTAAAAACAATTGTAGAAATTGCCATAGAAACAGATGATTTAAGCCTCTTGGTTGATGCACTCCAAGCTGCCAACGCAGGATTGGTTGAAGCATTGAGTGGAGAGGGTCCATTTACCGTATTCGCACCAACAAATCACGCGTTTGTTGACCTGTTGGATATTTTGGGAGATGATTATCACAGCCTTTCGGATTTTGACACCCAAGAAGAAATTGACTTGCTTATAGATATTCTCACGTACCATGTGGTACCTGATATTGCTGCATTCTCTGGGGACTTAACAGACGGACAGCAAATCCAGACCTTGTTTGGAGATAAACTGGGTATAAATCTCAAAAACAACACAGTACATGTTGTGGATGCCACAAACGATAATGCCACAGTGGTATTGCCTGATGTTGAAGCCAGTAATGGTGTTATTCATGTAATCGATAAGGTGTTGTTACCACAGGTAGCTCTGGATTTTGTGGCTTCCCTTCAAATGAAAAACATTGTTGAAATTGCCATTGAAACTGACGATTTAAGTGTCTTGGTAGATGCTTTGATAGCTGCAAATGCTGGTTTGGTAGAAACGCTTAGTGGTGATGGACCGTTTACAGTTTTTGCACCTACAAATCAGGCTTTCATTGATTTATTGGATGCGCTAGGAGATGATTTCAATAGTCTTTCGGATTTCGATACCGATGCCGAGGTCGACTTACTAGTGACCATTCTCAAATATCATGTGGTAGCAGGTACAGCTGCATTTTCCACTGACTTATCTAATGGCCAACAAATTCCAACCTTCCAAGGGGAAAACGTGGGTATCAATATTAAAAACCACACCATACATATTGAAGATGCCACGGATGACAACGCCACTGTGGTACTTCCTGATGTAGAGGCAAGCAATGGTGTAGTACATGTGATTAACAAAGTGTTATTGCCACAAGAAGC
The DNA here is from genome assembly GCF_965601775.1 of Flagellimonas sp. Classification (GTDB taxonomy): domain Bacteria; phylum Bacteroidota; class Bacteroidia; order Flavobacteriales; family Flavobacteriaceae; genus Flagellimonas. The sequence continues at coordinate 1,221,017 of NZ_OZ271837.1, read as the reverse complement.
TTTGGATGCTTTGACTCCACCTACACCCAATATTGTACAATTGGCACAGTCTGTAGATGACTTAAGTTTGTTGGTGGATGCCTTGATACAGGCGGATGCCGGTTTGGTTGATGTATTGAGCGGAGATGGACCTTTCACAGTATTTGCTCCAACCAATCAGGCTTTTGCTGATTTATTATATGCCTTAGGAGATGATTTCAACAGCTTGGAAGACTTTGATACGCCCGAAGAAAAAGAACTTTTGGCAAAAGTACTTACTTATCACGTGGTGTCTGGAGCTGCCGTAGCATCTGGGGATATCAGTAACCATCAAAGATTTGATACTGTTCAAGGAGAGGCTTTATTTGCCATTTTCAAACATAGAAGAGGAAAAGACGAACTCTTTATTCGAGACAAAACACATGTTGATGCCAAAGTCATTGGTGCCGATAATATGGCAAGTAATGGTATCGTCCATGTAATTGATAAAGTACTCTTACCACAAGAAGTACTGGATGCTTTGCATTAAAAATTAAATAAAATACCTGTTTTTGTAGGTATTTTATTGTTAACTAACTCCCTTTATTTCGATGAAGGGAGTTCTTTTATCCGGACAAAAAAACCGTTCGTCGATGAGACATCAAAAGGATGATTTTTACCATACAAAACCCCTTCGTTTACAACTATTAATTTTTTAACCGGTTGTTCTGCCTCATCTTTGAAGTCCCAAATCTTTCCAAACTATACCTATCAATGCAAAAACGCCTCTCTTTCGGGAGGCGTTTTTTCTTTTAATGTCTTTTAATTTAGTCTTGACGTTCGGCTTCAATAACGTCAATTACCTCATAACCATCTTCCACGGCCTGGTATACCGCTTCGTTCAGTTCATAGGCTTCAATCCCATCAAAATTGATTTCTTCTGCATCTTCCGGCAATTCGGAAAGAACAGCACCAACGGGTGGAGCTGTAATTTCATAGGAATCATCATCCACTTTTTGGTAGAAAACACCATCCGCATAATTATAATTCACACCCCTCACATTTATGACCACGGCCGTAGTTGGCAAAGCCCGAAGTCTAAATCCCCTTGGCGGGAATGTTCGAAAGTATACGCCACGTTGTCTGACATAAAACATGCCACCTACGGGGTAATAGCTTACCCTTCTATATCGGATAGCTCTGGTATTGGCCGGTAAACGTCTTAAGGTTCTGCGGTAGATTCTACGATTTTGTCTTCGTATTCTTCGTTTTGCGGGTCTATTTACTCTGGTAGTTCGTACCACAGTTCTATTCACCGCAACTTGCGCTTCGGCGGTTTCAACGGGTCCAAGAAAAGCCACAAGTAGGCAGAAAAATATTAGGTTCAGGAATTTCATAGTAACGTTTTTAAAGTTTTTGGTTTGACTTTGATTTCCATCAAAGGTTTAATCCTCTAACTTAAAAACGTAGAAAATACCAGCTTTGTATATTGGATTTATCTCCTACCTCCGGTTTTCTTCTGGGCTTCAGCTTGTTCCATCATCTCACGCATCTTTCGCTGGAACTTATTTTCCTTTTTAGGTTTCTTTTTATTCTCCTGGATTTGCGCATGGATCTTGTCCTCATCCAAAATGTAGTTCTTAATCGCCAACATAATAAAGATGGTAATCAAGTTGGAAACGAAGTAATACAAACTCAAACCACTGGCATAGTTGTTAAAGAAAAACAACATCATTAACGGAGACAAATACATGATGAACTTCATATTGGGCATTCCAGGTTGTTGTTGCATTTGCATGGTCTGCCCCGTAGTCAGTGTCATATAGAAGAATATGGCAATGGAAGCCAATATTGGAAACAAGCTTACGTGGTCTCCATAAAATGGAATGGAAAATGGAAGATTAAAAATAGTATCGTATGAAGATAAATCTTCCGCCCATAGAAAGGATTTTTGTCTCAGTTCAAAAGAAGTAGGGAAAAACATAAACAGCGCATAGAATATGGGTAGCTGCAGCAATGCTGGGATACATCCACTCATAGGGCTTACCCCTGCCTTATTGTACAGCTTCATAGTCTCCTGCTGTTTTTTCATGGCATTGTCCTTATGCTTTTCGTTGATTTCAGTAATCTCCGGTTTTAACACCTTCATTTTCGCTTGGGACAGATACGATTTGTAGGTTACCGGAGACAAGGCCAATCGAACGACAATCGTCATAATAATAATCGCTATGCCGTAAGGTAAAAACGAACTCAGGAAGCCATAGAATGGAGTAAATACGTATCGATTTATCCAACCAAAGATTCCCCAACCAAAGGGAATGGAATCCACAAGGCCCAACTCTTTGTAGTCATCCAATATTTTCACATCGGTTGGTCCATAGTACCAATACATATTTTGGGACAATTCCCCTCCTTTTAATTCCAATGAGGTCTTTGTATTGTAATGCTTGGTAAAAAGTGTTTCCTTACTTTCTTCTTCCACCAAGTTTTCGGAACTCAGGTCCGCAGACTGGAAATGGTCGTCCGTTGCCAAAATAGAGCTGAAAAAATGCTGCCTGTAGGACAACCATTTCACATCTACTTCGGTCTCTTCATCCAATTCACTGCTTTCAGATAATTTACTGACCTTTCCTCCATCATGGTTATAGGTCAATCGAGTATATCTGTTTTCGTATTGGACACTTTTATTGTGTCGGATACCCTTTACATCCCATTCTAAAGTTATGGGACGGCTGCCGTTCAAAATACCATTCAATCCTTGGGAACGTACGGTAAAATCCACCAAATAATCGTTTGGTTTCATTTCATATCGATACTCCAAAAATTGGTTTTCAGACACCTTTGCCTTCATAGAAAGCACTTGGGTGTCGCCATTCTTGGAAAGACTGGGTTCAAAAAATAGATCAGAAGTGCTTAAAGTTCTGTTATCGTTGGTAACAAAATTCAAGGCAAAATTGGAATTACCATCCTTCACCAAAAAAACGGGAATAGAATCGTAGGTAACAAAATCCTTCATTTTTGCCTCTACGATCTGCCCCCCTTGATTTGCAATTTCCAAAGTCAGCAGCTCATTTTCAAGTCTGGTAGTAGCTTCAGAAACCTGGGTAAATCCAAACGCACCCACTTGGTTTTTGTATGAGGCAACAGCAGTAGAGTCACTAGCATCGACTATTTTTTGGGGTTCCTGTGGTTTGGAAGTAATGATTTCCTCTGCTTTTTTGGCCTCAGCCTCTACTTTTTCCTGCTCCGCCTTTTGGGCCTCCAATTCCTCTGGTGTAGGTTGGTTCTGATAAAACATAAAAATCAGAATCCCAAAAATCAACACAAACCCTATAATGGAATTGATATCCAGCTTCTTTTCCTCCATGAAAGTCTTTTAGTAAATGTCTTTAACTTGGCAATAACGGTGGCAAATATATGTCCAAAACCGCAGTTTATGCCAAACTGGCATTAGTTTGTTGCTTTTGCATCAAAACAGCCTTAACAAATCCTACAAATAAGGGATGGGGGTCTGCCACGGTACTTTTGTATTCAGGATGGTACTGAACCCCAATGAACCAAGGATGTGAGGGAATCTCCACTACCTCAACCAAGCCCGTTTTTGGATTGAATCCGGAGGCCAACAAACCAGCTTCTTTCATTCGCGATAGGTAATCATCATTGAATTCAAAACGGTGTCGATGTCTCTCCGCTATATCTTTTTCACCATAGACCTGATGCACCAAAGTATCCTCCAACAATTCACAATCCCAAGAACCTAACCTCATGGTACCTCCCATATTGGTGATTGACTTCTGTTCTTCCATCAAGTTGATTACAGGATAAGGTGTGCTTTCATCCATTTCGGTGGAGTTGGCATTTTCAAGTCCGAGCACGTTTCTTGCGAATTCAATAACTGCCATCTGCATTCCCAAGCAAATTCCTAGGAAGGGAATATCATTTTCCCGGGCGTACTGTACGGCTAGTATTTTACCTTCAATACCTCGTTCCCCAAAACCGGGGGCTACCAGAATACCATCCAAGCCCATGAGCTTTTTATCCACATCATTTTCAGAAATGTGCTCAGAATGGATAGAGCGCACCTCTACCTTTACCTCATTGGCAGCTCCGGCATGGATAAAGGATTCTAAAATGGATTTGTAGGAGTCTTGTAATTCCACATATTTTCCAACCAAACCTATAGTAACCTTAGTGGTGGGGTTTTTATGTCGACTTAAGAATTGTTCCCAGAGACCCAAATCAGGCGATTTATCATCGGGTAAATTCAATTTTTCCAATGCCACTTTGTCCAAGCCTTCTTCTTGCATCAACAATGGAACGTCGTAAATAGTCGATGCGTCAATGGATTGTATAACCGCCTCTTTTCTCACATTACAGAATAAGGCCAATTTTCTCTTGATATCGTCAGAAATATGATGCTCCGTTCTGCACACTAAAATGTCTGCTTTTATTCCACTCTCCATGAGTGTTTTGACGGAGTGCTGAGTGGGTTTGGTCTTTAATTCCCCCGCTGCTGACAAGAAAGGAACCAATGTCAAATGCACAACAATCCCATTGCCTTCACCCAATTCCCAAAGCAATTGCCGTACGGATTCAATATAGGGTAAGGATTCAATATCACCGACGGTACCCCCGATTTCAGTTATAACAATGTCGTAATCACCGCTATTGCCCAAAATTTGGATGCGCTCCTTAATTTCGTTGGTAATATGGGGTACTACTTGAACGGTTTTTCCCAAAAATTCTCCCTTGCGCTCTTTTTCAATTACACTTTGGTAAATCCGGCCTGTGGTTACATTATTGGCTTGCGAGGTACGTACATTCAAAAAACGCTCATAGTGACCTAAATCCAAATCCGTCTCAGCTCCGTCATCGGTTACATAGCACTCACCATGCTCGTATGGATTTAGAGTTCCGGGATCAACGTTTATGTAGGGGTCAAGTTTCTGTATGGTGGTACGATAACCTCTAGCTTGAAGCAATTTTGCTAGAGAAGCGGCGATAATTCCCTTACCTAAAGATGAAGTAACACCTCCCGTAACGAAAATGTATTTTGTCTGCGACATAATGGGATTTCTATTACGGGAGGTAAAGGTACAAATTGAAGAACAAACTGGAGTTAATTGTAAGGAAAATTATTGGCAGCGACCTCATTTATATGGGCAATAGAAAATTAATTTGAGTTAACCTTTTAGAAACTTAGATATAATCTTGCTTGGAGCATATAATTGTACCTTTCTCTCGACAATTATTGTTTGGAAAATCAGAAAATTTGAACACCAATTATGAAAAAGATTTTTTTTGCCCAACCCCTTTTCGTCCTCCTTATTAGTTTACTTGTTCTTTCTTGCAGCAACAACGATGATGAGATAGACTCCTTGATTGGCAACAATGAAGAGCAAATTGTAAATGAGGAAAACTCCACTGACGATGATTCGAATTCGGATAGCGAGGATGACTCGGATGATGGAGAAGATTCAGATGATGATTCTACGGATGATAACACCAGTGATGATACCGACGGGGATAACAATAGCGATGATTCATCAGATGACGATTCCGGAGATGATAACAACGACAATGACTCTAACGGAGGGGACGATACAAATAACGATGATACCAACAATGATGATGGTGATACAAATAATGACGATTCATCCAATGCTATGCTTCTTGGGGATTGGAGATTGGCAAGCGCAGGGATTGATGATGGACGAGCCTCAACCTTATTTAACGGGGTTGTAATTTCTTTCCCTTTCTCTTCTACTTCACAGGATGAGAATGTGGATGTTACTTTTCGGGAAAATCCAAATGTTATTGAAGGGATGGGAGAATATACCAATGTCATCTCTTTTACCATTTTAAGTCAAACCATTACGGAGGAAACCCCTTTTGAAAGCCCACTTACAGATGGTAACTGGGAAATGGTGAATGATGAATTGGTTTTAAGTGATAGCTCCTCAGCGACGAGCAACTTCACAATCAGAGAGCTTACCGCAGATACGCTCATTTTAGAAACGGATTTTGAGCAAACCGTACCTACTGATGATTTTGAATTGGATGTAACCGGAGTTTTGGTAATTGAATTGAGTCGGAATTAATGGCTTAAGACAAAGGATATTCTTTTTGAAGTTTTCGAATTAGTGGTTCTAAACCGTTTTCTTTGATAGTCAGCATTACCTCTAAGTACTCTCCGAGTTTACCTTTTGGAAATCCCTGGTGCTTGAACCAAACTAAATATGGAAGTGGTAAATCCACTAGGAAAGAATCCTTAAACTTTCCATAGGGCATCTTGTAATGCGCTAGTTTTAATAGTTCCTCCCTATCTGATTGCATTTTCATTTCAAGGTCTAAAATACTACCTTTCCTACTAGAATCATTCCCTAATGAAACGACGTAATTTTATTTCCGCAGCAACAGCTGCATCGGCGGCAGTACTTTCCACTCCTGTTTTGGCTCAAAAAACAGCTGGATTCAAAGAATTCAAACTTAAAAATAACATCAACCATAGCGTTTGTCAATGGTGTTTTAACCATCTCCCCCTTGAAGATTTTCTGAAGGTATTGAATCAGCTTGGAGTTAGCGCCATAGATCTAATTGGTCCTAAGGACTGGCCGCTTTTAAAGCAATATGATATTCACTGTTCCATGTGCAATGGAGCGGAAATCAGTCTCACCGAAGGATGGAATGATCCCAAATATCATGATACCCTAATAAAAAACTACAGTAATATCATTCCTAAGGTAGCCGAGGCTGGTTATACCAATCTCATTTGTTTCAGTGGCAATCGCAGAGGAATAAACGATTACGTAGGAATTCAAAATTGTGTGGATGGACTATCCCAAATACTGCCTTTGGCAGAAAAGCATGGAGTTGTCATTCAAATGGAGCTTTTTAACCAAATCAACCACCCCGATTATATGTGTGATAGCACGCTTTGGGGCGTAGAACTGTGCAAACGATTGGGTAGCGACAACTTTAAGTTACTTTATGATATTTACCATATGCAAATACAGGAAGGGGATATTATTAGAACCATCCAAGAATACCACCCTTATTTTGGACATTATCACACCGCCGGGGTACCTGGGAGAAATGAAATAGATGAAACTCAAGAACTATACTATCCTGCCATTATGAAAGCTATTTTGGACACTGGTTTCAAAGGTTACGTGGCACAAGAATTCATAGTAACCTGGGATGATAAAATTGCAGCCCTGAAAGATGCCTTTACCCGTTGTGATGTCTAACCCCTTGCCTATAAACTGAAGGAGTCCTTTTGAAATACTTCTTAAACGTTCGTGTGTAATGACTTTGGTCTGAGAAACCACAGGTATACGCTATCTGAGTCAGCGAAAGCCTGGAATCTACCAATAATGGAAGGGATTTCTTTATTTTATGCATTCTAATATATTCTCCAAGGGAAATATCTCGGTATTTCGGAAAGCTCCGGGAAAGATGCACCGGATGAATTCCGAGTTTTGCGGAAAGACTGTCCAAGGAAAGGATATCCTCATCCTCGTGAATAATATCCTCGAGAGTTTTTATCCATTGCGGTTCAAAGGTGTTAGCTCGTGATTTCTCCTCCCATAACCCATCACAAAGTTCAAGTACCAAGGCCTCTAAGGATATGGATGAGAACGCATCATCAACCTTAAATTCGTGATATATTTTAGCAAAAACATGATATAGGTAAGGGCCCTTTATCAACTTACTTCCTTCCCAAAGATTCTTATTCAGTTGATTTTCTGAGAACCAATTTTTATCCAATTCTATGTGAAAGCCCTTGGCATGAGAAGACTCTTTAGTGTTTTTGTGGGATTCCTGCCAATTTAAAAAAAGGAAACTTCCTTGGGGGCAAAGTCTGGTTCCCTTTGCATTCATGTCCTTTAAATTTCCTCCAAGTACAAACATGAAATAAGGGTTTTCATGGTAATGCCAGTCAGTTTCGGGTAGGTTATAGTTGTATTCGGAAAGTGCAAAACCCTTGGTTTTTAGTTCAGACTTCTTTAAACCATAATATGAACCACTCTTTTGAATCTTCATATAATTAAGAGTCCGCTTTTTGGGAATCGTTACAGATATTGAATATTTATTGCTTTAGGGCCTCAGCTATTTTTTTGTTCCACTCCAACTGTTTTTCTCGATTTCGAGAGAAATTGGTTTCCCAATCATACAGTTCTTGATACTTTTTGAGCTCCTCCAAGGTCTTCTTATAAATTTCCCTAATCTCGGCTTTTACATTATCCGAAAATGAAGTCCTAGCCAGTTTTTCGCGCATTTTTCGAGCGAACAACTCAGTAATATCAAAATGCAGTTGCTCATGACTTAAAACTAGGTCATCGCAAACTTCTGGTTTGTACCAGGATTCATTCGGATAGAAGAACGCACTTACTTCAAAATCCAAATGCACCTCGTGATGAATCAAATTTGCAGAATATTTATAACTAATTCCACTGGCCGTAGTCGCCGCAGGGTCAGCGGCAGGAGGTATTTTTCCTTTAAAATCAGCCCAAGTCAGTTTTCGGTCAGCGTCCCAAAGATAGCTTTCCTCAATCTCCTGACCTCGGCTTGAGGTAACCAAAAAAAGAAAACATAGTATGGAAACTATTTTACCCAATGGAACTCAATTACCTTCTCGATATCTGGGTGTAAACTGTAATGAACAGGACAGGTATTGGCCGTATGGGTCAAGATTTTTCTATTTTTTTCAGAAACTGCTTCTGGAAGTTCCAATTTCACTTCTATTTTGGCAATTCTCCTTGGATTTGCCGCCATATGTTTGGTAATCTCGGCGGTAGAACCTTCCAAATCTACCTCCAAATCACGAGCTTTGATACCCATCATGGTCATCATACAGCTGGCTAGCCCGGTAGCTACAGTATCCGTTGGAGAAAAAGCTTCTCCCTTTCCATTGTTATCTACTGGCGCATCAGTAATAAATTCATTTCCTGAACGAAGATGCAAACAGGTGGTACGCAGACCACCGTTATAAGTCACTTTTGAGGTCATCCAATTGCACTTGTTTGATTTGTAAACTATCATATTCCATAATATAGCCCGCATGATTATGATATCCTGAGGACCAATCCTTATAATAATCGAAACTATTCCCTGAATACTCTGTGACACCCACAATTCTTGAGGTTTCGAAAAGATTGTTCTTATGGGCCAATTTTAAAAGCACGTCAAAGGTAAGATCAAAGCCTCGAGTAGCATATCTATCCGGTTTTACTCCCCTGAAACGAGATTTGTAGGCCCTGACAAAAGAATCATTCTTGCTTTCCCGATAAAAAGATGGGTAAGAAAACTTGAGATTGGATAAGTGGGTCTTGGACACCGCATCATCCTCAAAGGCATTATTAAAGCTTGTAGTGAACATTCTGACTTTAATTTCCTCGGTATTCGCAGAGTTAAGAATGGAACTTACGCTGGAAACCATATTGGCCTGATTGGTTTCCAAAAACACCCAATTTTCCTTAGTTTCTGAAAGTTGTATGAGAAACTCATCCAAATGAAGGGACTTGTTATCGATAACCTTGGCAATTTGGGCTGCTGGAAATTTGGAAAGAATGGTATCATGTGCTGCGTTATGTAGGGAATCAGCAACAATGATTACATTCTGGTCTTCATATATTTTATCCAAATAGGCCAACATCTTGGTTCGTAAAACATCCTCTTTAGGAACCGAGTAAAAAACATTGTTATGCCCTAAACTGCTTTTTGATGCCGTCGGAGAAATCACGGGAATATTCTGTGAAGCAGCCTGAACGGCAACTTCATCCAAAGCAGATGCCGAAATTGGACCAATAATGGCACTTGTTCCATATAGACTTTCCCTAAAAAGGATCTCCTTGACCTTCGTCTGATTGAGTTGAGTATCAAATGTCTTGACATCCACAGAAACGCCGAGTTGTTTTACCGAATCCAAAGCCACCATGGCTCCTGAATAAAACCCAAGACTTAACGCTAAATCCCGTCGGGTTTTGATTTGACTTTCCGTCTTCTTTCTGTCATTCAAGTTAATGCGGTCCAGTCGAAAAGGTAACATGAACACCACCTTAAGTCGGTTTTCAATATTTACGCTGTCCTGCAAGTTTACCTTGTCTAGAATAAGGGCATTTTTCACTTCCAAACCATCCGATTTATCCTTGGGAAGTTTAAGTACCATCCCGGCTTTCAAGCCGTTTTCTAGGGCCGGATTCAAACTGAACAATTCTTCTCTGGAAATATTTAGGTTTTGGGTTAGTCGAAATATGTTTTGTTTGGGCTTGACCTCATAAAAAATGAAGTTTTCTGTGTTCACTTCACCAGAGGTATCTTTCTTTTTAGGGAGACGGAGGACCATGCCTTCCTTTAATCCCCCTTGCTGAACAACTTCTGGATTAAGTTTAAGAATGGAATCCGAAGGAATGCCATATTCCTTCCCCAAACTATATAAGGTTTGTTTTGAGGGAACCGTATACGAAGTATAAAGGTCTATTTCCTGATCTTTTAAACTATCTCCTTTAGGTCTCGGGAGTTTGAGTTCTTGTCCGATAGCTAGATAATCACTGTTCGTTCCAAGCTCCGGATTCAATACCACCAAACTATCTACCGAAATCCCGTATTTGTGTGCTATGCTCCATCGGGTTTCTTTGGGTTGCACAGTGTACACCTCAAAATCCAATTCCTTCTCTTCATTAGGGTCCACTTCAGGAAATTTAGGTATTTGTAACACCATTCCTTTTTTGAGCGGTTCGGAATACAACTGTCTATTGTAGCGCTTCAGTTGTTCTTCTGTAATATTATATCGCTCCGTTAGTCCATATAGGGTTTCCTTTTTTCTTACTCGATGCCTTGAAAAACTTATCGGTTGCACCTCCTGCTCTTCTACTTCTTCCTTTTTTTCTTCTTGCTTAATTACCGAGCCGTCCAAAGGGATAATCAAAATAGTATTGGGTTTTATATCCTCTGCGGTCTTGATTTCCTTATTGGATTGAATTATGGTAAATGGAGTAACGCGATATTGTCGGGAAATGCTTTGCAGGGTTTCCCCTTCCTTTACCGTATGGGTTGCAAACTTTTGTGCGGATACTTGGGTAAAGGCCATACCAAAGAAGGCCAAAAAGACGATAATAATTTTTTTCATTCCCATTCTATTGTTGCTGGCGGCTTTGAACTTATGTCATACACTACTCTATTAACGCCTTTAACCCTGTTTATTATATCATTGGACACTTTTTGTAGGAATTCATAAGGTAGATTTACCCAATCAGCCGTCATGCCATCCGTACTTTCCACTGCACGTAAAGCTACACATTTTTCATACGTTCGTTCATCTCCCATAACTCCTACACTATTTACGGGCAAAAGCATGGCTCCGGCCTGCCATACCTTGTCATATAGGTCCCATTTCTTCAATCCTTCAACAAAAATGGCATCCACATCTTGTAATATGGACACTTTTTCGGCAGTAATGTCACCCAAAATCCGGATACCCAATCCAGGACCTGGAAAAGGATGTCTTCCTAAAATTCCAGCAGGCATACCCATACTGGCACCTACACGTCTCACCTCATCCTTAAAAAGTAATTTTAACGGTTCCACTACCTTTAGTTTCATATAATCTGGAAGTCCTCCAACATTATGGTGACTTTTGATAGTTGCTGATGGTCCTCCACTTGCCGAAACAGACTCAATCCTATCGGGATAAATGGTCCCTTGAGCCAACCACTTCGCATTTTCAACCTGATGTGCCTCATCATCAAAAACTTCGATAAAGACACGACCAATTATCTTTCTCTTTTTTTCAGGTTCTGACTCCCCAGCCAAAGCTTCCAAAAAGCGTGCCGAAGCATCTACCCCCTTGACATTCAGTCCCATACCCTTGTATTGCTCCAACACAGTTTCAAATTCATTCTTACGAAGTAAACCGTTATTAACAAAGATACAGTGCAGTCTATCTCCTATGGCTTTATGCAATAAAATAGAAGCAACACTGGAATCTACTCCACCTGAAAGTCCCAAAATGACCTTATCATCGCCTATTTCCTCCTGCAGTTCCCGTACTGTGGTTTCCACGAAAGCATCTGGAGTCCAATCCTGTTCCAATCCAGCAATATTGACCAAGAAGTTTTCAAGAAGCCTTGTTCCTTCCTTGGTGTGATACACTTCAGGGTGAAATTGAATTCCATATGTGTTTTCATCCTTGATTCGGTACACGGCATTTTCGACATCATCTGTACTGGCCAACAGAACAGCATTTTCAGGTAATTGTTTAATGGTATCACTATGACTCATCCAAACCTGACTTCCTTCCGAAATATGCTCCAAAAAGGCATCATTCCCTTTTATCGTTGTCAAGTTGGCTCTACCGTATTCCCTAGTAGCCGAAGGAGCCACATTGCCACCATTAAAATGGGCCAAGTATTGTGCCCCGTAACAAATACCCAACAAAGGCTTTTTACCTTTTATATTTGACAAATCCGGATGTGGAGGTTCTTCGGAACGTACCGAATGGGGTGAACCGGAAAGAATTACCGCCTTGAACTGCGATAAATCTTCAGGAATCTTATTGTAAGGCTTTATTTCCGAGTAAATGTTGAGCTCCCTAACACGTCTGGCAATCAACTGCGTATACTGGGAACCAAAATCGAGGATAAGTACGTTGTTTTGCATGGGCAAAAATAGCAATTTGGCCCAGTCCAAAAAGTATCCGTAAAAGATATTTATCCAGTGTGTTGTTAACTAAGTTGAAGGGCAAAAAAGTCACTTGACAGAATTAAGTGTTCTCTTACCTATAAAACACATAATATAACATGCTGTCCCTTTTTTCTTAGCATTTTTCGTTATTTCTTTGTCCCAAAACTAACCTGACTATGATAAAAGGATTCATCTTTGATTTAGATGGTGTAATTACCGATACTGCTGAACAACATTATGTTGCCTGGAAAAAACTTTCCGATGAAAATGGGTGGGAGTTTGACCGCGAGGTAAACGATAAATTAAGAGGAATTTCTAGAATGGATTCCATCCAAGTTATTTTGGACCACAACAATCTTACTTTGGATGAACGGACCATAACGGAATTGGCCACCCAAAAAAATGAGAAATACGTGGAAAGTCTGGACGACGTAACTCCTGATGATTTTTTACCTGGCACCAAAGAATTACTCACCCATCTGAGAACCGAGGGATTTCATGTGGCTCTGGGAAGCGCTAGTAAAAATGCGTCCAAGGTACTTCAACAACTTAATGCCTTGGGGTATTTTGATATCATTGGCGATGGAAACAGCGTATCAGAAAGCAAACCCAATCCAGCTATTTTCCTATACGGTGCAGAAAAATTGGGTCTCCAACCGGAAGAATGTATCGTTTTTGAAGATGCTGAGAGTGGTGTGGATGCTGCCAAGGCGGGTGGCTTTCATAGTGTAGGGATTGGTCCAACCGAACGGGTGGGACATGCAGATTTAAGATTTGACTCTATGGCAGATGCTACTTTGTTTGAAATTAAATCCCACTTCAAGGATTTGTTTTAATCAAGCCCGAAGCATTTCGCGATAATCGGTAGGTGTTTTCCCAACTATCTTTTTGAATTGCTTATTAAAATGAGCTATGCTCGAAAACCCTGAATCATAGGCAATTTGATAAACTGGGGTATTGCTCTGACCCACTTGATTACAGATATGTGAAATTCGGAGTTCAGTGATGTATTCAATCACTGTTTTTCCCAAGGTTCTTTTAAAGAAACGACAAAATGAAGCTTCATTCATTGCAATTAGGTTTGCCAAGGTAGCGATGGTAATAGGTTCCCTATAATGCTCGTGAATGTAATTGCAAACTTTCATGATTCGTTCTTCTTGATGTTTGTGAAAACCAACCTTATAGCCTACCCGACTCAACATCTCTTTATGGTGTGATATGCTAAAGGCGTGAAGCAAATCCATCAAACTGAGCAACTTTTTGAATCCGCTTTCACATTCAACACCGTATAGCAAGTCCAACAATTTGCTTTCATACTGGGTATTAAACTTAATCCCCTTGTTGGCGGTTTGAAGCAAATCCTGAACCTTGCCAAATTCGGGAAGCCCTCCTAAAGCGTCGAAAATTTCCTGGTCAAATTGTATTACGTAAACCTCAATCTGTTTGGAAGAACTATTGAACTCCTCATCCGTAATCCAAGAATGCGGGATATTGGAGCCCACAAGTACCAAATCCCCATCTTCAAAACTTTCGATACTCTCCCCTATAATACGTTTCCCACGACCCTGCTTTACGTAGCAAATTTCCACTTCCGGATGATAGTGCCAATGAAAGCCAAAAGAATTAACCTTAACCCAAAAATCAGCAAAGGACTTGTTCTGTGATTTTGAAGAAAGTTTCTGAAAGTCTGCTTTCATACAATGCTATTTTAACACTTATTCGAATATATTATGTCCAATATTGCAAAAATAGAGTTATATACTGCAAATATCGAAAAAGTAAACTCCTTTTTTTGTAAATAGTTTTGAAAAATCGCTTTTGAATTATGAAATTGAAATACTTTCTTCTTTCCGTAGTTGTCCTTTCTGGATGTGGCCAGAAGGAAGAGATATTACGATATAGTACCTGGCAATCCTCTCCCACTGAGGAAAGAATTCTTAGACAGACACTGACCAACTTTGACCAAGCCCATCCTGAAGTAGAATATGCCTTTCAACCTATTCCTGGTAACTATCCAGAAAAAATACAATTGATGTTGGGTACAGGTAAAGCACCTGACTTGTTCTGGCTAAAAGGTGATACTGCTCCTGCTTATATGAGCTTTGATGTTTTGGAACCTTTGGACACCTATGTTGATGGCGACAGCGAATTTGCCCTTAATGACATTTTCCCGGTCTTTAAAGAAGCATTCCAGCACAAGGGGAAATACTATGGTTTTGCCAAGGATTTCAATGCCTACGTACTTTTCTATAATAAAAAACTATTTGCGGAGGCGGGGCTTTCAGACCCTCCCAAAGATTGGAAAGAGTTGTACGAATACTGCAAAATACTTACCAAAGACACCGACTCGGATGGCAAAAAAGACCAATTTGGCTTCGTAACTGAACCCTCCATTGATATGGTCTTGCCTTTTGCCTTTCAAAATGGCGGTGAGCTGATTTCGGATACCGGAAAGATTGGCGTTGGCGAACCTGAGTTTATTGAGGCGCTTCAATTCTTCATGAGCTTATACACCGACGGAGTTGCTACGATTCCGGCTGATCAGGGTGCTGGTTGGATTGGTGATGTTTTCGCGAGGGAACAATGCGCCATGGCTATTTCTGGAGCTTGGCTAATTCCGTATTTGCAAGACAATGCCCCTAAGGTGGAATACGGGGTCGTTGAACTCCCAGTGGGTAAACAAAAAGCCACTTTGGCCTTTACCAACGCATTTGTCATTCCCAAACAAAGTCAACATAAGGACGATGCATGGACCATGATGTCCTATTTGGCAGGTAAAAAAGGAATGGAAATTTGGACAAAATCGGGTTTGGCTTTACCCACGCGAAAGAGCGTAGCTGAAAAGAACGGGTTTTACCAGGACAGCATATTCAAAGTTTTTATGAACAGTGTTGAATATGCCAAATTGTATAAAGTAAACCTAAAAGAGCGGTGGTATGACGAGAGTCAGGCGGCTATGCAAGGCATTTTTTACAAGAAGAAAGACATTAAAACCAGCATGGAGCAGCTGGCTGAAACTCTTGAAAGATATAAAATTGAGTAAGCCATGAAATTTAAAAGCAGAAAAAAAGAGCAGTTGTTTTGGGGCTACTTATTTTTAGCCTTTCCGCTATTCTTGTTGTCCATTTTTGTCTTTTTCCCTATCGGCTTTGCTTTCGTTGTCAGCTTTTACGATTGGAACTTGTTGATTCCGGATAAGCCATTTGTAGGATTAGGCAATTATTTTGAGTTATTCAAAGACCCTGTTTTCATTAAAGCAATCAAAAACACCATCATTTATACATTAGGTGTTGTTCCGGTGCAAACCTTGCTTTCGCTTTTCTTGGCCTTCATTATGAATCAGAAAATTAAGGGAAGAGCATTTTTCAGAACCGCTTTCTATATTCCGGCTATAACCTCATCTGTAGTAACCTCTATCATTTTTGTATGGATATACTCCAAACCCGGATTGTTGAATTTTGGTTTGAACAGCGTAGGGATAGATTCCAATATCGATTGGTTGACTAATCCCAACACCGTGCTCCCATCCATTATGATGTTGAACATTTGGACTACCTCTGGGTATTTTATGGTATCCTTTTTAGCAGGTCTCCAGAATATTCCATCCAGTCTCTATGAGGCTGCGAAAATCGACGGAGCCAATCAGTGGCAGCAATTTTGGAAGATTACCGTACCCATGGTTCGTCCTGTTACCTATTTCGTCGTAATCATAAGCCTTATCGGATGTTTTCAAGTATTTGACCAAATATTTATTATGAGTAGTGGCGGACCGGATAATGCGTCAACCACCATGTCTTATTTTGTTTACCAAAATTCATTCAAATACTTCCGGTTTGGATTTGGAGCAGCCTCTGCAGTGATTTTGGCCTTGTTAATTTTTGCCACCACCTTGATTCAGAAAAAGTATTTCCCACCTGAAGCCTATTGAAATGAAAAATCTAAAACTTCAGAAAATCGGATTTTTAATCATATTGGCCGTGGCCACCTTGATTTACATTGGTCCTTTTTTGTTCTCCATCTCCATAAGCTTCAATGCAGATAAGAATGTCTTCGAATGGCCCATAAAACTGCTGCCAGAAACATTCACTTTGGACAATTATAAGAATGTTTGGAACGAATTACCCTTTGGAAAGTGGTTGTTCAACAGTGTTTTGGTCACCACAATCCAGACGATTACCAACGTCTTCTTTTCAGCACTGGCAGGATTTGCATTTGCAAGATTGGAATTCAAAGGCCGTAAACTAATTTTTGGACTGCTTTTAAGCAGCTTAATGATTCCAGGGATTATTCTTTTGGTGCCCAAATTCATCATATTGAATGAATTTCGATTAATCAACAGCTATGCTGGACTCATCATACCTGGTTTGGTTGGGGTGACCAACATTTTTCTGATGAAACAATTTTTTGAAACCATCCCCAAGGATTTGGAGCAGGCCGCCCTTATAGACGGTTGTTCTTACTTTAGAATTTTTTGGCAGGTTTTTTTGCCCATATCAAAACCAGCATTGGCTGCAGTGGCGATTTACACCTTCCAAGGTTCTTGGAACGAATTCCTTTGGCCTGTAATTGTCACCTATACCGAAAACATGTACACACTGCCATTGGGTATGGCCAGCTTACGAACCGAATTAATGACCGATTGGCCCTTGCTAATGGCGGGAACCATTCTGATCTCATTACCAACTCTAGCTATTTTCATCATTTTCCAACGCTATTTCGTCCAAGGAGTGGCAAGCTCAGGATTAAAAGGATAATTAAAAAACTATCAGATGGCAACAATTGACATAGAACAACTAGAAAAAACGTATCCAGGTGCCGAGACGGCAACCATCAAAGGAGCCAATCTGAGCATTCAGGACAAGGAGTTTATTGTACTAGTAGGCCCTTCGGGTTGTGGGAAATCCACATTACTCCGTATGATTGCCGGTCTGGAGGAAATCACGGATGGTTCTTTGCTAATTGACGGGGAACGTATGAATGAATTATCTCCCAAAGACCGAGATATCGCTATGGTTTTCCAAAATTATGCACTCTATCCCCATATGACCGTTTTTGACAATATGGCCTTTGGACTGAAACTTCGGAAGACTCCCAAGGAAGAAATCAAGAAAAAAGTGGAACATGCAGCCAAAATTTTGGATATCAGTCATTTGTTGGAACGAAGGCCGAAAGATATGTCAGGAGGACAACGGCAGCGTGTGGCTATTGGAAGATCTATAGTTAGAGATCCCAAAGTATTTCTGTTTGATGAGCCTTTGTCCAATTTGGATGCAAAACTGCGGGTTCAAATGCGAGCAGAAATCAAAAAACTACACCGCACTTTGGATGCTACTATTGTCTACGTGACCCACGATCAAATTGAAGCGATGACCATGGGCGACCGAATCGTGGTACTTAAAGATGGAATTGTTCAACAATTTGATTCCCCGATGAATCTGTTCAATAACCCACAAAACAAATTTGTTGCTGGTTTTATTGGTAGCCCCTCCATGAATTTTTTACCTGGAATCATTTCCCATGACAAGGAAGTCAACTTTATATCCGAAGACTTAAAATTTGCAGTGCCCAAGGACTTGAGACCAAGTTTGAAGCCTTTTGATGGTAAAGAAGTGATTTTCGGTTTTAGACCAGAATATATTTATGATAAAGCGGTAGAAAAGACAAAAAGACTGTCCGAGGATATGGAAATAATCATTGATTCCTTAGAACCCATCGGCAGTGAAACTTTCGTATATTTCCATTACAAAGGCAATCCCAAGTATACTTTCTGTTTTAGGAGCGATTCCAGACATCAGTATGCTATAGGGGAAAGCGTGACAATTGGGGTCGACATAGACCGACTTAGATTTTTTGATGGAAAAACCGAAAACCGAATAATGTGAAAAAGCTAATTACGATTTTAATGATGACCCTCATGACAGGAATTCATGCCCAAAATGATGGATGGACCATTTCTTCTGGAAAAGTTGAAAAATATACAGGTATTGTTACCGCAAACGGGAGGATTGGAATTCTTCCCGAGGACAAACCTTTTCAAACCAAATCCATTATCCTAAATAACGTCTATGACAAAGAATCCCCTTTGGGAGTAAGCAGAATATTGCTTGGAATGAATTTTGCCCAATTGGAGCTTGAAATCGATGGGGAATTGGTTGATGAATCCAATGTATCCGATTGGAACCAAACCTTGGATATGAAAACCGCTGGGTTCACTACGAGCTTCACTTTTAAGAACAAGGCGCAAGTATCCTACACCATTTACGCATTAAGAAATATTCAATATTCTGGCTATATCGATGTTCAAATTCAGCCTTTGACCAATATTGAGGTAAAAGCAACGGGAATAATAGAAACTCCAGATGAATACCACAGTCCCAACAGTACATTTAGAGTATTGGCGGATTTGGAGACCACCATGCCTATTTTACAGACGGTTGCGGAAAGTAGATTGGGGCGACACATTGTAGGGACTTCAGCTACCTTTATTTGGCATGCCATAAATTCTACCAGAGAACATCAGCGTCCAGAACTGAAGCATGAAATGGTAACTCCCTACGACAACAGACTTTCTTTTGAAAAGTCTTTGAAAAAGGGAGAGAATTTCGAATTCGCTTGGACAGGCGCCGAATGTTCCACACAAGATTTTGAAGACCCTCAGTCGGAGTCTGAACGATTTGTAATCTTCAATCTTTTGACTCCCAGAGCTGACCTTCTAAATCAGCATAAAAAATTATGGGAGGACCTTTGGGAAGGAGATATTGTTATCGAAGGGAATTTACAGGACCAACTAGACGTTAGATTGGCGCTATACCATTTATACGCATTTTCCAGAGGAGATTCTGATTTAAGTATTGCACCTATGGGCCTTTCTTCCCAGAATTATAACGGACATATTTTCTGGGATACGGAACTATGGATGTTTCCTCCGCTCTTAATGTTAAATCAAGATATTGCCCGCTCTTTGGTGAATTATCGTTCCGATAGATTGGGCAAAGCCAAGGAAAAAGCCATCAATTTTGGGTATAAAGGGGCTATGTTCCCTTGGGAAAGTGATGATACCGGCGAAGAATCCACTCCAGCCTGGGCACTTACCGGTACCTTTGAGCACCATATTACGGCAGATGTAGCAATAGCTTTTTGGAACTATTATTTGGTTACTCAAGATATGGGTTGGTTAAAAGAGCGTGGATATCCCATGATGAAAGAGGTCGCCGATTATTGGGTAAGTCGCTCTGTCAAAAACGAAGACGGCAGTTATAGTATAAAAAACGTTGTGGGAGCCAACGAGTTTGCGCCTAACGTGGATGACAATGCATTTACAAACGGTTCGGCCATTACCGCATTGCAATATGCAACTGAAGCCGCAAAAACAGTCGGACTAGCTGCTGACCCAGCATGGAATGAAGTTGCATCAAAAATCAGAATACTGAAATTCCCTGATGGAACTACAAAAGAACATGCCACTTACGATGGGGAACGCATTAAACAAGCTGACGTCAATTTATTGACCTATCCGCTGGATGTTGTGAATGATGAAGAAACTGTTCTAAAGGATTTGAAATATTACGAACCTAAATTGGCAGAAGAAGGACCCGCTATGGGGCAATCTGTCTTCGCAGTGATTTATGCCCGATTAGGGAACGCCAAAGAAGCATACAGACTCTTCCGAAGAAGCTACGAGCCTAATAAACGTCCACCTTTTGGGGCATTGGCTGAGGCCGCAACCAGTGACAACCCCTATTTCGCTACAGGAGCTGGAGGTATGCTTCAAGTTGTCCTAGCCGGATTTGGCGGATTGGAAATCACCAATGAAGGTATTGTTCAAGAAAATCCGATACTACCGAAAGAGTGGAAATCCCTTACCATAAAGGGCGTAGGACCGGAACGGAAAACATACACGGTAAAATAATAAAAAAGAGCCCTGAAAATTCGGGGCTCTTTTTGTAATCAATTCTTTTTCAAAAGGTTGTATTTAAATTCCTAATTTTAAGGTAAATCAACCACTATGAAAAACCTTTCACTATTCTTGCTTTTTCTGATTCTTGGCACTTCATTCTTGAATGCTCAAGAAAATCAGAAATTGGATAGCCTTGTTCGTTTACTGGAAAAAGAGGAAGGGAAATCAAAGGCCGACCTTTTAAATGAAATTATTCAAATTGAGCTGTATAGTCGCCCAGTAGCCGTCAAAACCCGTATCAACGAACTTATTGAACTTTCTAAAACCGAAGGGTACAGGAAAGGGGAAGCACAAGGTTATTATAGAAAAGGGGGGTATTTTCTAAACCAAGGTGCATTAGATTCTGCAGAACACTATCACAACAAATCCCTACAGATAAATACGGAAATTAAAAATACCATTGGTATTTTAAACAATAATGTAGCTATTGCGATAATATTTATGGAGCAAAGCAGATTTGATATGGCACATAAATATCTCAACCAAAATGTGTTATTGTACAATCAACGTGATACATTAAAAGAAAATGGTGACTTCAAATTTATTGGCTCAACCTTTCATACCATAAGTCATGTTTATTCGGAGCAGGGCATGTACAACTTATCTCTAGAAAACGAACTGAAGGCTTTAAAACTCTATAAACTCGTAAACGATGAACTTTATATAGCAGATGCCCTTAACTCCTTGGGAGACGTTGAGACTGAGTTGAACAATTATCAACAAGCACTTGAGTATTTTGAAGAAGCCTATCAAATCTATGAAAAGCAAGGTGATATCTATTTTCAAATCATTGCACTAAATAATATTGGTAACTCCCATTATAATATGAAAGACTACCAAAAAGCTATTGATATATTCAAAAAGGGTATTGAGATATCTAAAAAAAACAAATTCAAAATAAATGAAGCAAGATTTTGGGTCAACCTAGGCAATTGCCATGAAAAAATGAACAATATTCCTCTGGCCATCAATTGTCAGAAGAAATCAATAGAAATGCATAAAGAACTAAATCATCTTAACGATAAGCTAAATGCCTATGTGAATATTGGCAATTTATATCGGAAGGACGGAGATTATAAAAAATCAACAAACTTTCTAAATAAAGTAATAAGCGATGCAGAGCCCAATGGTTTAATAAAAGTGGCGGCACTTGCTTATGACTTCAGGTCAAAGCTCCATAATGATCAAGGTCAATTTGATTTAGCATTAAACGATTACAAAATGCTAGTCAAATTGAAAGACAGTATGTTCAACAAAACGAAGTCTCAACAAATAGAGGAGCTTCGTACCATTTACGATACTGAAAAAAAAGAACAGCAAATTGCATTGCAAGAAAAAGAAATCACCGTTTTGGAACAACAAGCTGAAATCAGTACCCTTCAAAAAATATTGTTGGGTGGAGGTTTGGTTTTATCCCTTATTGGATTTTATGGCATCCGTCAAAAATTAAAACGCAACAAGCTTGAAAAAGAAAAGGTTGATGCCGAACTGGCGTTTAAAAAGAAAGAACTGACCACCCACGCCTTGCACTTGGCCAAAAAAAATGAGGTTTTGGAAGGGCTCAAACAACAAGCACAAGAGCTCAAAGAGAATGAAACATCCAAAAAGGGATATCAGCAGCTTATCCGTACCATCAATTTTGATTTACAGGATGATAACAACTGGGAAAACTTTTCCCGCTATTTTGAAGAAGTACATAAAGACTTCAATCGTAACGTCAAAACAAAATACCCTCAGGTGACTTCCAATGAGCTTCGGTTAATGGCTTTATTGAAGATGAATTTATCTTCTAAAGAGATTGCCAATATCCTCAATATTTCACAGGAAGGCATCAAAAAGGCCCGTTATCGCCTTCGTAAAAAGTTGGATATTGCCACTGAAGATTCTTTACAGGATTTGGTATTGAGTCTTTAATATAGTGTCACTTCCAGTGATTTTTCTGTCGCTTTGAGCATAGTCGAAAAGAAGAAAAATCATATCGAGAAGTCTTTAATTGCATATTTTTTTATGTGTTCTCGATACATCCGCTGTCAGCGGACACTCGAACTGACGTTTTTCTTACCAACTGATTTTACCTTTAAACATAGGGTTTCCTAAACCTGTCCACCGATTGTCCCATAATTATTTTTAGGGTGTCCACTACTTGTCCACCCTCCTTTTTTCTTATCTCAAAACCAGCACTTTAGGTTTGTAATGTCATTGATTGACAACCGTTTTGTGGTCTTGCTCGGCTAGGGGCTGCAGACCGTTCTCCGGGCAGGTCACACAAAACGATAACCAAGTTTAATCCACAAAACACAAAGTGATGAAAACAAGTAGTAATGTACTTTTCAGATTTTTAATTCCAGTACTTTTTATAGTAGCTGTGGCCTGCAGTAAAGATGATTCCGGTATGGGTCCCACTGAACCTGATGGTTCGGTTGAACAATTGGCCCCTACCATTTCAACAGATGATTTTGAAACCGATGAGGGGCAAATCGGTATCAGTCTCAGTGCCCGTGAAATTGCGCGAAGAGGATACACACCGACAACCGCCATAATTTCAATTTCTGCTTCTTCAAGCATCGAAGACCAGACCGTAGCTTTTGATGAATTCAACAATCTGGCCATTCTATCGTTTGAAAACGACGAACTTGAAGATACCCTTGAAAATGAATTAAAAGATGGGGTGGCCGTTCAGGTCACTGTCAGGGATGAAAATGATGCGGTTTTGGCTACCCAGGATTTTGCAAAGCTATCCTTTAAACCAAGTCCGGATGAAGAAGAAATCAATGCTGAAGGACTGGATGACCTTTTTGCGGAGGTAAGCCTGCGGCCTGATATAAAATATTATGTGCAGTTAGTGGATAGGGACAATAATGTGATAGGCGCACCTTCTTCACAACGCTATCCTGCCACTGGCATAGACCCTCCAACTGATATACGATTGAGGGGAAACTTAAACTATTCTGAAGAACCTGATCTCTTGGAAAGGTTCACAACCTATTATTTCGAAAGGATTCCCGGAAATGAAGAATTCTTCTCAATTGCCGCACATGATGGGGACAATATTCATTACCTATACATGTTAAATGAACAACTCTATATTCAAAGTAGGGGAAATCTAACTGTAAACGGAGGTAACACCAATGTTGCTGATTTTCCAGCCTATTGGTTCAAAATCGAGAAAGATGGGCCTGGGCTGTTCAAGATAGTGCCCCGAGGTACGGAAAACCCCTTGGTCGTATCTGGCAGCACTTTTGTAACTGCCAATACCAGTGATCCAGATGAACCCAACTACTTTAGGATTCTAAATTTTGATATTGATTGGGATGTTCAGGCTGTTGAAGCACGTTTCTTAAACCCTATTATGCCTCCTTCAGGTACAAACAGTGCCTACAATAGTACCTTAAGAAACTGTAGTAGTGGCAGGCTGAGTCAAACCGTTGGTGAAAGTTCCACCATCACAACTACCCAAACCGCTGGTTGGGAAGAGACCATGTCTGTTTCCACCACGAATACCGGTAGCGTTTCCGTGACTATATCACATGAAGCGGAAACCAAGTTCTTTGGAACAGGCGGCAAAACTTCCGGTTCCATTACGGGCAGTTATGAATATTCCAAAGAACGCACTGAAACCAGCACCAAATCAGGAAGTCTAAGTAAGGAAAGTTCAGTCCAAGTTTCAGTTTCGAGAGAAATAAGCGTTCCTCCTGGTACTGCGATTGCTGTTGCGGATATTTATCAACAATATGAAAATATAAAAGTGCCTTTTGTTCAGCGCTTTCGCATTTCTGGAAACTATCAAGAGGACAATATGCCTCTTAGTGGTCAAGAAATTTTAACCCAATTTGCCTTCAACAGCTTTACGGGAGTTGTCACCGCAGTCGAGGCGGAGTTCATCGAGGTTACAGTACGGGGTAATACAACCATAGATAGAATTATTCAAACCTCAACAGAAACCAGGGATATTGCCAATGCGTGCAATTAGCATTGTATTGATTTGAGTTAGTTAAAGTAAAAGCCCCGGGAACCACTCCGGGGCTTTCTATAAAATCAAAACCAACCTAAACATATGAGTTAACCAACTCAATATTTAAAAAATTCATAGCAATTTTCATTAGTAAAACAACTACAAAAGAAAAAACCCTACCTCAATTTTGATTTTTTTCAAAAAAAGTCACTTTCTTGCCCTAGAATGCAGTCTTTACTACAAGAAATTTCAACCGAATTAGTGCTTGGAGCCACTAAAAAAGGGCATCCCTTTCGTTATTTCAGCTTGGCTACCAAAGGATTGAATGATGATATTGGATTAAGAACCGTAGTATTAAGAAAGGTGGATGCAGATTTGAGATGTACATTCTATACCGATAATCGTTCGAATAAGGTCAAAGAAATAAAAGAAGATTACACTGTCAGTGCCCTTTTTCTTCACCCTAAAAAACTTTGGCAGATTACCCTTAAGGGTAAAGTACGTATAGAAACCAATCCAGAAGAATTAAAAACCTATTGGAATGGCATTCCTTTGAAGTCCCGAAAAGACTATACAACCCATCTTGCCCCCGGTTCGCACATATCAGAGGGAAATGACATAGAGTACCTAGAGAACAGCAGTTTTTTTTCAATCCTACATATTATTCCTGAACAGATAGAGTTTTTAAAATTGGGACGCCCCAGCCATTTACGGGTACTTTTTTCAAAAATTGAGGGTAGCTGGTCTAGAACCCACTTAGTACCCTAAAACCAAAAAAGAACCATTTAAAGGTTTCAGTTGATTTATAAGGGATGGGATAAGCTGCGGACCCATTTCCAGGTATAGTTCAGAGAAATTCAATTGTCGTTCTTGAAGCGACTGGTTTGGAAACAATTCATTTTGAATATCGGTCATGCGAACTACGTGGTCTTTCAGCTTTCTTTTTTGAGCTTTCAAAAGTCTTTTTTCCAATGCATCCAGTCCTTTTTTTTGCTTTACTTCCTGAGCTTTGACTGCCTTTAAAAAGGTGGAATCTGTACTCTCCGCCAGTTCATATAAGGATTGAAATTGTTCTTCCAGATGTTTTTTCTGTGAGGAAAAGTCAATATCAATATTGGAAATCTCTCGAATTTTCTTGTTAATAAAACTGTGCTGCTTTAAAAACAAATCTGAACTTCGAAGTTGTAGCTTTTTAATTTTATCCATCTGCTTTTGGGTCATTACCAAAGCCGAATTTCGTAATAAAAGCATAGGAAAACTTACATCCAAAGCATCAAAGTAACTCCGTAGCTCAAACCAGTAGGCCAACTCCCCTCCTCCCCCAATATAACATAGATTGGGAAGGATTACTTCCTGGTACAAGGGTCTAGCAATTACATTTGGGGAAAATCTTTCAGGATGGTCCGAAAGCTCTTTTTCAAGTTCGTCCTTAGTAAAATGGAGTTCAGTATTATTTATTTCAAAAATTCCGTCCTGTTCAACAATCCTCTCCCGAAGACCGTCTTTTAGGTAGAAATAATTGATTTCCCTAGGGTTGACCTGGATTTTATAATCGGAAGAGACTTTGCCCAACTCCTCCACCGATTGGGATACGTACTGGAATGGGATATTTTTAAAAATATCCTTTTGGGCATACGGAATCAGCAGACGTTTCAAATTTGCGTCATCTCCATCCAGAATTACAAGACCATACGCTCCGAACAGTTCATTGACCAAAACGCGAGTCGCTTGAGTCAAAGTGTCCTGCTCTAAATACGACATTTTGAAAAGTTCCTTGAGCTTTTTTGCATGGATGGAGTTCTCCAATGTATTGGACCAAGTTTCCATAACTTCCTTTAATCCCTCGGTATGGAGTCTTCCAACCGCACCGGAGGCGTCTAGATTCCATTGGACTTTTTGCCCTTTAAAATTAAAGTAGTTGATTTCCTCAAAATCATGGTCCTCAGTGGCCATCCAATAAACAGGTACAAAATTGAACTCGGGATGCTTCTCCCGTAATTCATTGACCAAATTGATGGTAGATACTATTTTGTATAAAAAGTAAAGAGGCCCCGTGAAGAGATTCAATTGATGTCCAGTGACAATGGTAAACGTGTTCTCTTTTTCTAAATCTTCAATGTTCGTTTGGGTTGCCTCAGACATTTGCAACCCATCATATTGTCCAAGGAGACTGTTTACGAGCACCTTTCTATTCTGATGCTGATAACTCTTTTTCTTCTCTTGAATCTGAGCCTTAAAGTTATTCAGGGATGGAAAGCGATTGTAAAAAGTTTTGAGCTCTTCTTTTTGGTCGAGATAATCACAAATTAGTTGGGAAAAATAACCCGTTTCCCTAAAGGGTATACAATCTACTTCCATTTAAAAATTGTAAAAAGCGTGCTAAAGATACTTTTCTTCTTTCTTAGTCATCCTAAAAATACGTTAATTACGTTTTGACATATATATCGTTCACTTTACTGAGATTACCGCAAGGCTTCCTGATATTATTGCTAGATTTGATTGTAAACCCTGGTGAATGAAAAAAGTTTTACTCCTAACAGCCCTATTTTTCAGCATTTCCCATCAAGCCCAGAAGGTAAAGTCTCCTAGCGAATTTTTAGGCTATGAGCTGGGTTCAGAATTTTCTAGACATCATGAGGTGGTGGATTACTATACCTACTTAGCTGAAAATGCTTCGGACCGGCTAAAGCTGATAACCTATGGAAAAACCAATGAGCGTAGGCCGCTGTTGCTTGCATTTATAAGCTCTCCCCAAAATATTTCCAACTTGGAAAGTATCCGAGAGAAACACTTAAAAGCAGTTCGTGGTGAGGGAGATGCATCTAAAGCCATTGTCTGGTTGAGCTATAATGTGCATGGGAATGAAAGCGTTGGCACAGAGGCATCCATGCAAACAGTTTACGAATTACTGACTTCCAAGAAAGGCTTATTAGAGAATACCATTGTAATTCTTGACCCTTGTATCAACCCTGATGGACGAGATAGGTATAGCAATTGGTACCAGCAATTCAGAAACACCCCGCATCAATTGGATGTTAACAGTAAGGAACACCGTGAGGGATGGTGGTCCGGTCGGACCAATCATTACATCTTCGATTTGAATCGGGATTGGGCATGGCTCACTCAAAAGGAAAGTCAACACAGAATCAAGATGTATAATATGTGGTTACCACATATACATGCCGATTTTCACGAGCAAAGCATGGACAATCCTTACTTTTTTGCTCCGGCTGCTGAACCCTACCATGAAGTGATTACCAAATTTCAAAGGGATTTTCAGGAAACCATTGGTAAAAACCACGCCAAGTATTTTGATGCCAATGGGTGGACGTATTTTACCAAAGAAGTTTACGATCTTTTTTACCCGAGTTACGGAGACACCTATCCTACTTACAATGGAGGTATCGGTTTAACCTATGAACAAGGAGGTAGTGGAAGGGCAGGTTTGGCAGTAATAACCCGAACAGGCGATACCTTGACCTTGAAGGATAGGTTAGCCCATCATCTGACTACTGGTCTTTCAACGGTTGAAATTTCTTCAAAAAATGCTGACAAATTGAATGCCGAGTTCAAAAAGTTCTTCCAAAACAAAAACTACAAGTACAAAAGTTATGTTTTGAATGGGAATGAGGACCATATCAATACGTTAAAAACACTCTTGTCCCAACATGAAATAGAATTTGGCCATCCCAAAAAAGGAACAGTAAAGGGATACGACTACAGCTCTGGAAACACAAAAAGTATGAATTTAACGGAGCAAAGTCTTGTTGTTTCCACCAATCAACCCAAAGGCACGCTGGTAAAGGTTTTGTTCGAGCCCAAAGCGAAGCTTAGCGATTCATTGACCTACGATATTACCGCATGGTCCTTGCCCTATGCCTATGGTCTTGAGACAATTGCCTCATCAAGTGTGATTTCGTCACAAAAAACTGCTGATACTATTTCAGCTCCTAATATTGAGGCAAATCGGTATGCCTATGTAACCGACTGGAATAGCATGAATGATTCTCGATTTTTAGCAGACGTATTGAAGGAAGGGATTCGTGTGCGAAAATCAAACCATCCATTTTCCATTGAGGGCACATCCTTTGAACGGGGCAGTTTGATTCTATTAGCTGAGGACAATGAAAACAAAAAGGATTTTTATTCCACTTTGGAGAAGCTCTCAAAACTACATAATAAGAAGGTTACCAGTACAACTTCGGGTTATGTGGATTCCGGGAAGGATTTTGGCTCTACCAGTGTACGAATGATTAAAAAACCAAAGATTGCTGTACTTTCAGGAAAACCCACATCCCCCTATCGCTTTGGTGAGATTTGGCATTTTTTCGAACAACAATTGAAATATCCCATAAGTGTTTTGGATGGAGATTATTTTAAATCCTTGGACCTTACGGAATATCACACGCTTATTCTGCCTGATGGAAGCTATGGCTCCTACTTTAACGAAAAGGACCTTAAAAAACTTTCTACCTGGGTCAAAAATGGTGGGAAACTTATCGTGATGGGCAGAGCTATAGACGGAATTAGCCAAATAAAGGGGTTATCCATCAAAAAGAAAGTGGACCGGGATTCCACTAAAAGCAGCCCTAAACTGCATAAAAATGCCCAAAGGGAACGTATCAAGAAAGCTATCACCGGGGCAATCTTCAAGACGAAGGTCGATAATACACATCCATTGGCCTACGGATATGGGACAGATTACTTTACGCTGAAAATGGGAAATTCCGCATTTGATTACCTAAAGTCAGGAAATGTGGTCTACATGGAAGATAATACAGAACCCGTTTCAGGTTTTGCCGGCAGCGACGCTCAAAAATTAGTGAAACAATCCTTGGTTTTTGGAGTGGAGTCTTTAGGTAAAGGGAATATTATTTACATGGGGGACAATCCGTTGTTCCGGGGATTCTGGGAAAATGGCAAACTCTTTTTTGCCAATGCGCTTTTCATGATTGACTAACCCAGTAGGGCTTCAACAAAAAACCTAAATTTTTCTTAAAACACTCTTATGGGATTGTAAGGAAAGCTGGTCTTGATGTGACTATGTGGTATCTTTGAATGCTGACTAGTTAAATCTTTTCTGGGAATTGACCAGAGTTTAAGAGGTTCGTATCAAAGTTTGGGATGTTCTTATCAAAGTATGGGACCCTCCCTTCAATGATTACCTATGTCGTTAAAAATCATTAATTTAGAAAGAGCGTTTCAAAATCACTTGTTATGAATATTTGGAGAATAGAAAGCAGTATCAATCTTAAAAAGATAACACTGCTCACTTTATGTTTTATTACCTCATTGGGGACAGCATGGGCCCTTCAACAAAATCAACAAGAGGACTTCAAACAATACCGGGGAGAAGTTGTTGACGCATCCTCAAAAAAGCCATTGGTGTTTGCTACATTGGCATTGGATGGTAGCAATATTAGCACCATTACCAATACCGAGGGCGAGTTTCTCTTAAAAATCCCTGCTGATAAGACCTCGGGAATGCTAACGGTTTCCTTTTTGGGCTATAAAAGCAAAAGCTTAGCACTTTCCGAACTCAAACCCAACAAAAATAAAATTTCCCTAGAGGTTTCCGTGACCCAGCTTTTAGAAGTAAACATCAATGCTCCCAAGGATGCAAGAGCCCTCGTTAAGGAAACCTTGGCGAAAAAGGGTGCAAACTACTTTGATGATCCAACCTTGATGACAGCCTTCTACAGGGAGACCATCAAGAAGAGAAGAAAGAACGTTTCACTTTCTGAGGCG
The DNA here is from genome assembly GCF_965601775.1 of Flagellimonas sp. Taxonomy (GTDB): domain Bacteria; phylum Bacteroidota; class Bacteroidia; order Flavobacteriales; family Flavobacteriaceae; genus Flagellimonas. The sequence goes on along the minus strand of NZ_OZ271837.1, from coordinate 1,190,718 downwards.
GTTGTTAACATCTATAAAACGCCTTACACCTCTCTAAGAAGAGATGCTGTTGAGCTTTATAAGGCTCGAAAAAGTACAGATTATAGTAGATTGGACACCGTAGCCCTTAAGCTTCAAGGAGGTCCGTTCAACGCGCTCTATGTGGATATCATGAAATATCCTGAGTATATTTTTGCTGACGAATTGATTGAATACTATAATTTCTCTTTTACCAGATCTACCCGAATCAACGATAAGTTGATTTATGTCATTAAGTTTGAACAAAGACCTGGTATTAACGACCCTTATTACAAAGGTGAATTATTCATAGATGTCGAAAACAAAATCTTAACTAGCGCTATCTATACCCTTAACATTACCAATAAGGACAAAGCGGCTAGACTTTTTGTAAGAAGAAAGCCAGCAAAAGTAGATGTTTGGCCTACTGAGGTAGCCTACCGAGTTGATTATCGAGAAAAAGGAGGAAAATGGTATTACGGCTACAGCAATGTGCTTATGGAGTTCAAGGTAAACTGGAAAGACCGCTTGTTTAACTCGGTATACAGCATGACAGCTGAAATGGCTGTAACGGATTGGCAAAGAAATAGTACAGGAGAGTTACCTAAAAACAAAGAACGAATTAAAAAGACCATTATATTGGGAGATGAAGCCATCGGATTTTCCGACCCTGACTTCTGGGGGGAATATAACATTATTGAACCCGAGAAATCCATAGAGTCTGCCATTAAGAAAATTCAAAGACAGCTTAAACGTACTAAACCCAAAGGTGGAACTTCCGCACCTTAAGTTATTAAGGAAGTCGATTGATATAAAAAAGCCCCTTAAACGGGGCTTTTTCTATTTTTTAAACTCGCTGATGGTTTTTATGATAATCGAAACGCAATCCAGGAGTTGTTCTTTGGTCATAACCAAAGGTGGTGCAAAACGGATGATGTTGCCATGTGTAGGTTTGGCCAAAAGACCATTTTCCTTTAAGGCCATACAGATATCCCAGGCCGTGGAACTCTCCTCCGTATCATTGATAACGATGGCATTTAAAAGCCCCTTACCCCTAACTTTGACAACCAAATCTGAAGTTTCTACAAATTTCCCCAACTCCTTTCTAAAAAGTCTACCCAATTCATCGGCGTTTTGGGCCAATTTCTCTTCTTTGATTACTTCCAAGGCGGCAATACCCACAGCTGCCCCAATAGGGTTTCCTCCGAAAGTACTTCCATGACTTCCCGGAGTAATAACCTCCATAATGGAATCGTTTGCCAATACTCCGGAAACAGGATAAGCTCCTCCGGACAAGGCCTTGCCCAAAATTAAAATATCAGGTTTTACCTCTGGATTTCCGCTACAATGCTTGTCCTCACAAGTGCAATTTCCGCAGGTAGCAAGTAGTCTGCCTGTTCTGGCAATTCCAGTTTGCACTTCATCAGCAATAAACAAGACGTTGTATTTTACGCAAAGAGCCTTTGCTGCCTTCAAATATCCCTCGGAAGGTACATATACTCCTGCTTCACCTTGAATAGGCTCTACCAAAAAACCTGCAACATGCGCATCATCCTTCAATACTTGCTCAAGGGCATGTAGGTTATCATATTCAATTTTTATAAAACCCTCGGTATACGGACCATAATTACTTCTGGCCACTTGATCGCTTGAAAAAGAAACAATCGTAGTGGTTCGCCCATGAAAATTGTTCTCACAAACCACAATCTTAGCCTGATTTGCCGGAATTCCCTTTTTCTGATAGCCCCATCTTCTGCAGATTTTTACCGCAGTTTCCACAGCCTCCGCCCCAGTATTCATGGGCAATAACTTGTCGTAGTGGAAAGTAGAAGTCGCATATTTTTCAAACTTCCCCAACATATCATTATAAAATGCTCTTGAGGTAAGCGTTAAGTTTCTAGCCTGTTCTGTAAGGGCTGAAACGATTTTTGGGTGGCAGTGTCCTTGATTCACTGCAGAATATGCAGATAAAAAGTCATAGTACTTTTTACCCTCAACATCCCAGACAAATACACCTTCCCCTCTGCTCAATACCACTGGAAGTGGGTGGTAGTTGTGGGCTCCGTGCTTTTCTTCCAATTCAATTGCATGCTTTGACGCCAGTTGTTCTAAAACAGCCATTTTAAAAAATTTAAACGTTTATAAAATAACTATTCCTTCTGTACCTTTATCCTTTCGAAGTGTCGAAAATTCAGCGTGGGAGAGAAATCATCCCTGTAGTACTTCAAAAGTATTAAATATTTCGTCAATGGAAAGGACCCAAATTATTTCTTATGGGCCAAAGCAGAAATTTGAAGTTCCAACCGCTTTAGTTCACGCAACACATCGTTCTTATCCATTTGCATCCACGTATGAAGTTTAATCATTCCCATAAAAATCAAGCATGTTACGATTCCCATGCCCCATTTTATGAGCGTGTTTGTGTCTTCGGTTTTAAAGAACTGAACGGTGCAGTAAATGAGCAATCCAAAGATGATTAAATTCACCAAATTCATAATGATGGATAGCCATGCCATTTTTCCCTTAAAAACTCCTCCAAGTTTTTCCAAAATATTCTGTTCGCCCAGTTCATCATAAAACCTAGCCTCTTCTTCGGATAAAGCCTCCTTAATAAGCTGATCTATTTCATCAATATCTTTTTTCATGGTGTTTATTTTTAATTTCTGATTTTAATTTTTCCCGGGCTCTGAACAATCGGGTCTTGACCGTATTGACAGAAACACCTGTTATCTCACTAATTTGTTTTATGCTATACTTTTCCAGATAAAAAAGCGTCAAAACCACTTTGTGATCTGGAGGTAATTTCTTTAACAGTTCCAGAACCTGTTTTATCTGTTGTTCTTTTGGGTCTTCTGATTCTTCGGGTATTGTTTTATAGTCCTGATACCGATTTTTTAAATGTTGTAACTGCTTTTTTTCTTTTTTCAACCAATCCAAAGCCTTATGTGTCACAATGGATAAAACCCAGCTCCCAAAACGGTTTGCATCTTTCAAAGCATGTAACTTTTGCATTACTGTGCCCCAAGTATCTTGAGCCATATCCTGCGCCAAATTCCAGTCCTTGGTGTATCGATAGGCTTGTAGACATAGTCTTTTATGCCATCGCTTGGCCAAAAGACCCATGGCTTTTTTATCTCCTGATTTCGCGGAAATCACCAGTATTGCATCAAAAACTTTTGATGGTTTTTCCATAACTTCTATAATATAGACCGTAAAACTCCTAAAAGGTTCCCATGCCAATGAATTCTTTAACCAATCCAGGGTAAAACTGCTATTTTTGCGCATGCGAAAAAAAAATAGGCGACAAACCTTTGAAAAAATAGAGGTTTTAGATGCAGGAGCTAAGGGTAAAGCAGTGGCTAAAGCTCCGGACGGCAGGGTTATTTTTCTAACGGATGCAGTACCAGGAGATGTGGTGGATATTCAGACCACCAAGAAACGAAAAGCCTATTTTGAGGGCCAAGTAACCTATTTTCATTCGTATTCTGATAAGAGAACCACTCCAGTTTGCGAACATTTTGGCACATGCGGGGGATGCAAATGGCAGCATATGTCCTATGAACATCAGTTGTACTACAAACAAAAGGAAGTTGAAAACAATCTTAGACGCATAGGCAACCTCGAACTCCCAGAAATCTCTCCTATATTAGGTTCTAAAAACCAATATTTTTATCGCAACAAAATGGAGTTTTCCTTTTCAGATAGTCGATGGTTAACCCAAGAAGAAATTAATTCTGAAAAAGATATTACAGATAAAAATGCGCTGGGATTCCATATTCCAGGAATGTGGGACAAAATTCTGGATATCAACATATGTCACCTCCAGGAGGACCCCTCAAATGCCATTCGCAATTTTGCCAAGACCAAAGCAATAGAGTTGGGTATTCTTTTTTACAATCCAAGGCAGCGTTCTGGGGTTTTGCGCACATTGATGCTACGCATATCCTCCACCGGACAAATTATGGTGCTCATTCAGTTTTTTCAGGAGGTCAGCTCCAAAGAAGAGCAACTCTTGAAAGAAATAGAAAATGCTTTTCCTGAAATCACTTCCCTGCTATACACCGTTAACAAAAAAGCAAATGACACAATTTACGACCAAGAAATCACCTGTTTTTCTGGTGTTGACCATATCATTGAGGAGATGGAAGGACTTCAGTTCAAAATCAATGCCAAGTCTTTTTACCAAACCAATTCCCATCAGGCCTATCAGTTGTACAAAGTGACCCGAGATTTTGCTGGGTTGACTGGGGATGAAATCGTCTATGATTTATATACAGGAACGGGAACTATTGCCCAGTTTGTTGCAAAAAATGCAAAAAAAGTCATCGGTGTTGAATCTGTTCCAGAAGCTATAAAAGATGCCAAAACCAATGCTAAGAACAATGGTATTGCCAACGCTGAGTTTTATGTTGGAGACATGAAAGATGTTTTCAATACAGAATTCGTAGGCGCCCATGGGGCTCCAGATGTGGTAATTACGGACCCTCCAAGGGATGGGATGCACAAACATGTGGTGGAACAATTGCTTATAGCCTCTCCACCTCGAATTGTTTATGTTAGCTGCAACAGTGCCACCCAAGCCAGGGATTTGGATTTGCTTCAATCCCACTACGAAATCAAAAAAGTACAACCTGTTGATATGTTCCCGCAAACACACCACGTAGAAAATGTTGTACTTTTGGAGAAAATAAAAAAACAGGAATAATTTTTGCTCTAAGGAGTTTTTTGGATTCAGCATGAAGAAAATCTATCCCATACTTTCTATCCTGTTTTTGGTAGCCTATACATCCTCTTGCGAAAGGGACGACATCTGTGTAGATGGAGATACGCCCTTACTTGTCATAGGCTTTTTCGATATTGACGATACCACCACGGTCAAATCCGTAAGTTCCATTCGAATAAGGGCTACTGACATCGATAGCGTCTTGAGTGATAATGAAAGTTTTGGCTTTAGCGACCGGGGTAATACAGGTAGCAGCCCTCAAGATTCCATACTTATTCCGCTACGTACTGATGAAATCAATACTTCATTTACCTTTATTACCGACTCTGCAGATGATGACGCTGGCTTGGAAACCGGTAATATCGATACTTTGACCATTTCCTACACAACAAGGGAAAACTTTATCTCACGAGGTTGCGGTTTTGTAATTAACTATGACACATTGGATGTACAACTCACTTTAGGTTCGGAAAACTGGATTCAGGATATTAGCATTCAACAACAAACCATAGAAAACTCCAATAACGTTCATGTTAAGATATTTCATTAGTCTTTTATTGGTTTTGGCATTGTCCATAAATGGATTTTCGCAAGAAACGGACCAGACCGAGCAGCCAATAGATAGTGTGGAATACAAGCAGCAGTATGGTCTTCGGGTAGGAGCCGATTTAAGTCGGGTGGTTCGGTCCTTTTTGGATGAAAATTACACTGGTTTGGAGCTTGTTGGAGATTATCGTCTAACTGAAAAATTGTACCTCGCCGGAGAGTTGGGTAATGAGGAATTTACCCAAACCGAAGATTTGGGCGGAACCTTGCTTTATAACTATACCACTACCGGGAGCTATATAAAACTCGGCGTAGATTGGAATACGTATCAAAATTGGTATGGTATGAACAATCTTATCAGCCTTGGAGGTCGCTATTCATTTGCAACATTCAGTCAAACTTTAAATGACTATCAGGTTTTTAACAGTAACCGTTTTTTTACCCCGGATGGGTTCTTACCCGGAATTGGAGAAACCCCCGAAGAATTTAGTGGCTTGAACGCGTCTTGGTTGGAGTTGGTTTTGGGTGTGAAGGCTGAACTTTTTGCCAATATATACCTCGGAATCAGTGCCCGTTTGGGATATTTGATTACGAATACGGAAGATGATCGTTTTCCAAACCTTTGGATTCCTGGTTTTAATAAGGTTACTGATAGAAGTAACTTCGGGGTTGGATTCAATTACTCTATATCTTATTTCATTCCGTTTTATAAAAAATCCAAAAAGAAAAAGGACCCTGAGACGTCCCCATCAGAGCAATAAATTGGTTTGATACTTGCTTTGCTAAAAATCACTTTTGTTTTCTACTCCCCGCGTACATTTCGTAATGTACCAAACGTGATTCCAATTTGCCATTATACAATTTGATTTTTCGTGAAGGTTTAAGGCCAACATGTTTCAACGCTTCTAAATTGGAAGTAAGAAACCAGGCATTGGTATCGGCGTATAGCTGCTTTAAGGTATCTCCAATATTCGCGTAAAACGCTTCCGCATCTATTGGTAACCTTTCCCCATAAGGTGGATTAAATACCATATGTAAATTTGAATCGACCGGTTTTTCAGTTCTAAAGAAGTCTTTTCTCGAAAGAGAAATAAACTCGCTTAGATTGGCAAAATCAATATTTTCCTGAGCTTTACGAATAGCCGAAGGCGCTTTGTCAAAGCCTATGATATGATAATCAACCGATTTTATCTTCTTAAGACTGACCTCCCTAATTTTTTCATAGAGTTGTGAATCAAAATCGTGCCAATTAAAAAAGGCATAGTTCTTTCGATTAATATTAGCCGGAATATTGCATGCAATCATTGCGGCTTCTATCAGAATGGTACCACTACCACACATAGGGTCCAAAAAATCCGAATTTCCCTCCCAACCACTCAGCTTTAGCATTCCAGCTGCCAATACTTCATTAATTGGAGCAATATTTGTAAACTGTCTATACCCACGCTGGTGCAACGATTCACCGGAACTGTCCAAGGATATCGTACACTTGTTTTTCGAAATATGAATATTGATTCGAATATCTGGATTTTGGGAATTTACGCTGGGACGTTTCCCTAAGGTCCTTCGAAACTTATCTACAATAGCGTCCTTGGCTTTGAGAGAAACAAACATAGAATTGGAAAAAACTCTGGTGTTCATGGTGGTGTCAATGGCAAAAGTCTTATCCGCAGCAAAAATTTTGTCCCAATCCATGGCATAGACCTGGTGATATAAATCCCTTTCATTGAATACCTTGAACGAGGATATGGGTTTAAAAATTTTTAAGGCCGTACGTAAACAAAGGTTAGCTTTATACATAAAACCCAGGTCTCCCTCAAAAGAAACGCTACGTACCCCTTGTTCCACGCGCCCCGCTCCCAATTCCTTCAATTCCTGGACCAATAATTCCTCAAATCCATAAAAGGTTTTGGCCAACATTCTAAAATTTCCCGCCATTTGCCTCGTCTAGCTTTCAGTAAAAATAGGTTATTTTTGCCCCTTGCAACCTAACAACTTTTTTCAATTTTAATGACGCTCCTGCTTCCTATACTATCCGTCTGGATAGGATATTTTCTTGCCCTTTTTTTAAAACCTAAAAGTGAGCGGGGAATTAAGTTACTACTGGCTTTTAGCGGAGGGTTCCTCTTATCCTTTACATTCTTTGAGCTGTTACCAGAAGTTTATGAATCAGGTGAGCCCAAAGAAATTGGCATTTTTATTCTACTTGGAATTCTGATTCAAATATTTCTTGAGTTTTTCTCCAAAGGTGCCGAACACGGTCACATTCATTTGTCTTCCCAAAAAACCAGCTTTCCAGTTGTGTTATTTTTGAGTCTTGCGGTGCATGCTTTAATTGAAGGCATACCCATTCGTAAGGGAAGTTCCCTTGTTTTCGCGATAATCGTTCATAAGCTCCCAGTAGCTATACTACTGAGCCTCTTCATCTTAAATTCAAAAATGAAAAGGAGCATAGGACTACTATTTATTTTTGCTTTTTCACTGATGACCCCTTTAGGAACCTATATTGCCCAATACACAACCTGGATTGAGTCATATGGTACCCAACTTGTTGGTCTTGCTATTGGTGTATTCTTTCATATTTCTACGATAATTTTGTTCGAAAGCTCGCAGGAACATGCATTTAATCTTCGAAAACTAGCTTTGATTACTTTGGGGATGGTATTGGCTTTTTTCTTGTGAGAAATACTTCCTTACTATAAAGCCTTTCTATTCAAATTATTCAAAAAATAAATAATGGGAATATTAATTGACATTATACTCTTGACAAAAATTTCGCACAAGTAGTTTAATCGATTTTGTTTCTTATTTAGCGGAAAAACCGTTTAAATTTTGTTTGCCTTTTGTATCTTTAGAAGTACCAAACATTACCAAATAAATGAAAAACCTGATTAACACTTTTGTTGTATTATCTTTCCTTTTATTATTTTTTTCCTGTTCATCCGATTCCGATGACCCTACTCCAGAACCAGACACAACCGCACCAACGGTAGATTTTTCTTTAGCTGGTTTGCCCGATTCTCCTGGAGAAACAGTAGTGGTCAGCAATCAAATTGAAATAAACATAGATGCCAGGGATTCAGGTGGAATTCAGAAAGTTGAGGCCTTCATCGATGATGTGAAGGTTGGAGAGGACACTACCGCACCCTATCAGATAGTAGTTGATGTTTCTGGCCTTTCTTCAAAAAATTCGAGGACAGGAAAGTTCACGGATTACACACTTAAGGTTGTTGTAACAGATACTTCTGGGAACACCAACTCTAAAGAGCTAACCTTCAATGTGGACAATGAGCTTCCGGTAATATCCGAGGTGTCTTTAGAAGCGGGAACGGCTATAAACGGAGATACCAATGCTGTTACCTTCAATATTACCGATAACGAGATTTTAAAAGAAGTAAAAATCTATTTGAACAATGAATTGCTATCTGAAATAACGGATTTGAACTTCGAAGTTAATATCAACACATTGAATCTTCAGGATGGAGCGAATACGTTAAAGATAGAGGCCATTGATTTGGCGGATAACACCGCAACTTTTGAAGTTGAGTTTATTTCCGATAATACGGGTCCAGATGTATTATTAAGCACTATTTCTGAGAACGATATCATATTCCAATCGATTGAGCTGACCCCAGAGGTGGAAGATCAATTCTCTTCTGTTTCATCCTTAGAAGTTGTAATTAACTCAAATAGCATTTTGCTTTTAGAAGATCCCAACAACTTCAATTTTACCTTTAACCCCGATGAGTATTCTGCAGGAGGTGGGACATTGGAACTAATCGCAACAGATAGCTTGGGTAATTCTAAATCATTATCCCTACCAATAAATATTCATAGAAAACTTCTTACTATTAACATTCCGGAGGACCGATTAAGTCCAGCGCTCATAGCAGCTGTTGTTTTTGCATCTAGAATGGACGGAAAATTGATTACCGCCAAGGAAATCCTTAGGGAGGATCGATTAATTATTTTGAGCACACCAGAAGAGTTTGACCTATCAACCGAATTTATGGTCACCTTTTATCTCGAAGACAATGGAGGAGGGATTGGGATTTCAACTCATCAAAATTTGACCCGTGAAAACTTGCAAACTATCTCTCTTGCCGTACCATTTAGAAATAGCACCGAATTTGGTCAAAGTTTGCAAATTCCGATAACCAATTTCCTTTCTTCAGATTTTGTCATCGGAGGAAGTGCAAGTAGATTTGATTCGCATATTTGGTCAACATCTGAATCATTTTATTCTACCTTTTTAAATACCACAGAAAGTTTCTTAAGTATTAATACCGCAGAGTTGGAGACAAATTCGAATCCTTTTGATTCATTTTATGTTTACAATAATTTTTCTGGGTATCAATACTTTCTGCTAGAAACACCATTACCGCAGGATTTTGTGCTAGACAAACAAAACTATGTTACTGATAACGTTGATCAAAGATCTTTATCGGTCACCTCTGGAATCATTCCACAAAACAGTTTATCTATATTAAAAATTTTTGGTGCTTTGTCGAATGAAGATGTAAATGCAAACAAGTATCATAGCATATTGGCTAGACAAATAAGTTCGAATACAATTAACTACGATTTGAATACCTTGTTCTCAAATTATAGACATTCTTTATTGCATGGTAACTACTACACTGAACGAAATGGAATTCCACTTCAAAACTACAACGTTCCCAGTGTTACACTTGATTACACTAATTCCAACAACTTGATTTCGTTAAATATTCAGGGAAATGAACATATTCTAGGTAGAGCTCGATGCTTTGATTTTGAAAATTTTGGTTACGATTGGTATATTACCTTTAATAGCCAATCCACAACAGAAGTGGTCATACCCGATTTTCCAGGTTTAATTAACAACGCGGTTTCAGCCGCACAACAGAATCAAAATATAAAAGTTGAATCTGTTGAACTTCTTTCTTATGAGTCCATTATTGATTATAATGATTACCTGCAAAAAGTAGTTAAAAATCAGTCCAATGTATTGGAAGTCACTGATTGGTATCAGCTGTTTTATTCCTCCAGAAACGGAAGCTTCAATATTCCTAATAGAGAGTTTGTTTTTCAGTAAGAATTCTTATTCATGAATTCAAAATATGATTCATCGACAACAAGTTTTTAGTAAAAAAAACCAATGACTTATTGCGCCTCCTAGCACAAATAAATGCCATATAAAATGATTGAACGGAATCTTTTTGACAGCGTAAAATAACATACCAACCGTGTAAAAAGCGCCGCCCAATCCAAGCCAGACTAAATTTTCTTCTGCTACTCTTTCAACAAGGGAAGAAAAATCCAATACAATCAACCAGCCCATAACCCCATATAGCACTAAGGACAAAGTCTCAAATTTTCCAGTAAAAAATAGCTTCAGGGCTGTGCCTACCGCGGCGATACCCCAAACCAAATAAAATAATAACCACCCTTTTGAATTGATAAGTAGCAA